>JBFGVE010000207.1:0-3813 GCA_041565275.1 Bacteroidia bacterium | reverse complement strand
GCACTACCGAATCTACCGAAAATTAGGCTCACCTTGGTGAAACACAGAAAGAGAGTTCCAACGAAACGCCCGTACAAACTATACAGGATTTGGTTAAGAGGTCTGGAAGTTGTATCAGGAGTGGATCTTTCAGGAGATGGATCGGGGGAGAGATATAGTACCAGCTATACAGGTATTTGTTAAAGAGGTCTGGGCAGGGCGACGGAGAAGGCTCCATATCCTTGGCCGAGGAAATAGAAATGTGATGGAAGTTCTGGGAAAGACTGAAAGTTTGGTAAAGTCCCGGATGATATTTCGCGGTACATGTCCAAGTAAAACATTTGATGCTAAATGAATCGGTCGTTTATAGAAAGTCTTGGGTGCTGTAAAAAGAGAATCATAGTTACTGATGGCCTCGTTAGGCGGGGCGAAATTTCCTGTTCTAAGCGAAGCAGAAATTTGTTGGAAGTCTTGGGTAAACCTAAAGATGTAATAGAGCGAAATCCCTTGTTCAAGTGAAGCAAAAATTTTGTAGAAGTCCTGGGTAAAGTCGAACTTTCAATTGGGAGAAATTCTGGATTCAACTGGTTCAAAATTTTGTTGGAAGTCTTGGAAAAATCGGAAGAAGTAGTGGAGCGGGACGGGACTTGAAGCAAATTTCCGTGGCGATACTTTAGCTCAAAATGATTTATTTCAAGTAAGACGGACTCTTGGACTTTGATATTTTGTATTAAACTGAGCCGATGCTGTCTCTTGTTGGTTTAGATGGTTGTCGTCTCTGGATGAAGGTTTCTGCATTTATTTGGTTCTTAGGTGAGGCGGGAAATCCAGGGTTGGAAATTTTGGAAATACTGGGGCATTTCTATTGTGGATGTCCCGGGAAAATTTAATCCGTGCATAGGTCGGGAAATTGAATATTTGGAAGATGCCTATCCCGACAATTGTTAGATGTCTTGGGTTCTATGTACGGTATCTTGTGTAGTGGAGGGCCGAGCAAAAATTGACTTTGACTCGATGTATGATAGATATCAAAATTTCGATTCCAGTTCTGTATTGGGGTGGATGGGCGAAGTCTTGTATATCGTCCCGGCTTCTCGATGACAAATAATTGGCAGGATCCGAAAACTTGTTGTTAGCAAGAGAGTTGTCGTTGGTTGGATCTGAAGATATTGGAGCAGAATACAAGAGAACGAGAAGCTGGGTTCTGTATTTCCTGGAGCTTGTAGGCAGTTGTCGCGGGGAAAGTGAGAGGTCTGTTAGGGATGGTGAAAGTATAAACGAGAAGACTACGTGAAGATATTGTTCGATTCTCCTGACATGTGTTATGCATACTTGTTCGGTACCGGAATTTGGTTGGCGTTGAGGTTTGTTTTTGACACCGGCAAATCGCCGACGAAAAAAGATTGCATTGCCGCCTGAGTCTAATTAAGCTTTGCAAAATCATTACGGACGTTGGGGTGCGCCAAAGGCACTACATGGCGCCAGACGACATTTAAAGAGCGCGAGCCCGGGTTTTGTATGCACTTAATTGGTTCACCGAATACAGTGGACTGAAATAACTTCTGGATTGGCTATCGGTTTAGCAACGTATCAGGCGGATCAATCTATCATGAAAATATTATAGACGTTGTTCGGGTAAGGTCAATGTTACACAACTATATTTACGTATATGCTTTCGTTCAGGGCGGACTTTGGTGTGTTTCAGTGCTGATGGTTGTTCGTTCCAATGGAACAACTCACCCGTTCAGACAAATTGGAGACAAATAACAAATAGCGACTTTTTTTTTTACATGCTGTCGAAGGTTGGCATGTCTTGATCGGCCATGTAAGAGTGACTAGGACGACGACCATTTTCACTTTCGCGGACTTCGGGAAGCTTCTTGACGGGAAAGTAATACCCAAGGAGAAGATCGTCGCCGACAATCTCTTCGCGAGTTTTTTCGTTGTAGGCGAATTCGAGAGCGTCAATGGTATGTTTGATCGTCAAGTAGTCCGACAAGTAAGGAAGATTGGTTCCATGGTTACGAGGAGTGAGGTCGCCTGCAAAGTAAGCAAGCGTGTTCGCTCCATACAACTTCGTTTGATGTTCAGGCCAGTTGTACACCTTTGCGATAAGATGACCCCACTTATTTCTGAACTCCGGGCCTTTTTCGCTATCACCTTCTGGGAATCGAATGAACAAATTCTGCAAAGTACGCTTAGCTTCTCCAAGACTACTCCTCTTGGTGGTCATGAACTCTTGAATCTTATTCATGTCTTTGGGATCTCGCTTTACCATGGCCAGATCTATCTTCCAATTCTGCCTAGCTCCGTTCGGATCGTCCTTGCAGCGAGAGAGCATGGGCCAAACATACGCTGGTTTCCCGTTTTGTTCAATCCAGGCCAGCTGAGTTCCACACCTAAGACCTAGAACACACACAGCACGGGTGTGATTCTTGGATTCGGGTTTGTTTGATCTTGGAGACAACACGCAATCGATTTTCTTTTTGGTATAAACGGGCATTCTGGTCTGGACTTTCGGTTTAATGGATCCGGTCACTTTCGCAGGCTGAGGCAGTTTAGCCACTGGAGGGGGCTGAGCTTGCTCCTCCACCGGTTCGGGCTGGTGCTGTTCTTCCCGGGGCACAGTCACTGCATCTTCCACTGCATTGTCGGGCTTGGGCGAGGTCTCCTTGTCCATGTTCATGTCACTTTTGTTTGGTGTTTCGGCTGAGGCAGTTAGGTTATCTTTGTTGATAGGTGGATCGGGGTTAGGTTTGTTTTCGTTTTGTTTACCTTTTTTTCTAATTCGCTGGCTGTGCCTGATCTGTACGGATTTTCCGTTCTCGTTATCGCTGTTGGTCAGGTCGTTTGGAAGTGGCATGATCAAAAATATGAGCTGAATCCCGAAACAAGGAAGTCGAAAGGGAAAAACAGAACGCAAGAGGTCTATTTTAAAGTCGGTCCCACCCTGACGGCCTTCTAAAAAATGAAGAGTCTTAATGACAAGGCCTCGCTCGTTGGAAGTCGGTTTAGAACAAGAGGAGCGGAGGGCGTGATTGACTTTAGTTGGCTCAGTTGAAGCATAAGAGACGTAGTTTTTTGGTCACAAATTATTGAATGTTGGTATGTCGGAAAACATTGACCGAAGTTTCCAGGCCTCGGCCGACAAACATGTGGTTAGAGACTGCGTAGAGAATAACACCAATCCTGGATTACTTGAGCCTAGAAACTTGCAAGGTTCTGTCCCTTTTCCTGTTATGCTTGCGCGACAAGTTAGCATGAAACATTTTGACCCAGCATCGGGCATGGCCACCTTTAGTATCGAAGACCTGAATGTAGACGATTTAAATGTCAATTTTGCTTCAATTCTCACCGTGTTTGAAATGGTTCGAAGAATCTTGAACTCAATGCGGTCAAACTATGGCTGGTTTGGAAGTCCAGAACCATTCGGCTTCAATAACGAGAATGGAATCATCGGTTCCAGCGCGCTTCTCATTCTGGAAGCAATTATGAGAAAAAGCCGGATCGATCAAGACCTTCGGGGTCGGTGGCTGCGCGAGCAAACAGGGCTTTGGCATTCTAACAACGTCGACCTTTTGTTATGTGGTCCATGGAACGACGGCCAATCCTTTTCCACTTTCACGACATTGTTTGATATGATGCTGAGTGGCAGCAGTAGAAGTTTGCATCACCGGGTCAGGCACACGTCATTTCACAACGACCCTCACATATTTCCGAATCTTTTGAGCCAAGTAATGGAAGTAGAATTCAGAGGTCTAGATGTGAAGCTGAGACTGATCCAGGCTTCTCCAGCAGATCAGGTGGATTGTTTCATCTGTCCACCATGGCGTC
>JBFGVE010000206.1:0-3834 GCA_041565275.1 Bacteroidia bacterium | reverse complement strand
CCCCATGAGGAATTCCTGCATTCAAACACTTTCCTCAATGCCTTAAAAGAACTCGCCGGAAAGATCTCAGGTACCTCCCCCCTACCGGAACCCGTGGGGACCAATTTCATAAGGGAGATCGAGAACCTGGATGGAAATGAACGGCTTTTGCGCATCCTGGAGGAACAAGTCGACCTTCTGGCTAAATATAAGGACTGGACCCACAAAGCCGCCCTGGTAGCGGAGCGTAAACCCACCTGGGACCTACTGGAGGAATTATGTGATTTCACTTCTGGAGATGTTGCCATGGAAAAACTCCTGGAAGAAATGGAGTCTATCCAAATCGACAGGTTGCTTCTCCAGGAGCCGGACTTGGTGGAACCTTTACTGAATAAAGTCGTGGAAATGCTCCGCGAAAAGGTTAATAGATCCAAAACCGAGTACAACCGGATTTGGCATGAAGAAATGGTCGAGCTTCAAGCGAACGACTATTTCGGCAAGCTCAGCCCTGAACAAAAACACAAGATCTTGATCGACCACCAGATCCTCAAAGAGAAGGAGATCAAAGTCCTGGGTGCCCGGGAATTGCTCAATGATTTGACCCGGACCTCACTTTCAAACTGGAAAACAGCCATATCTGCTTTGCCAGCTCAATTCCAGGCAGCCCTGACTGATGCCGTGCAATTGGCGGAACCCCAAGCCAAGACCTATTCCCTCCCCAGGAAAACCCTGAGTAGCCAGGCTGAGATCGACGCTTACATAAAGGATCTGAGATCCAAACTTGAAGCGCTTTTGAAAGACGCCAATTCCATCATCCTCAAATAAGCCCGCATGGCAGTTCTGAGTTCAAAACAACGCAAGACGCTTGAAAGCACGGTAATCAAGGCCCGTAGGCTGGCGGAAACAGGTGCTGAGAACGCACTGAAGACCCTTGCAGTGGTTCACCACGAGCCCTTTTCTCACATGGACCCGGAGGCCCGGGCCTTGCGCAATTTGCTGCGGAGTAAGGGACGGCTGCTGGGTGACAAAAAACTGGACAATGGCAAACAGGAGATCCAGCACTTGGCCTATGAACTGGCCTATGAGTATTGGCACAAGATGCTTTTTGCCCGCTTCCTGGAAGCCAATTACCTCTTGATACATGCTGAACATGGGATGGCGGTTACCCTGGAAGAATGTGAAGAATTGGCTCCTGAGGAAGGATTTGCAGATAAATGGGAAGCTGCTACTGCCTATGCCTCAAAGATGCTGCCCGCCATCTTCCGGCCAGATGATCCCCTCGTAAATATCCGCTTTGCTACAGAAGATCGGATCGCCCTGGAAAAACTCTTGGATAACCTGGAGGCAGAGATCTTTACCGCTGACGATAGCCTGGGCTGGACCTATCAGTTCTGGCAAAACGAAGCAAAAGATGCCATCAACAAAAGTGGTGACAAGATCGACGGAGCTCGACTTCCAGCGGTCACCCAGCTCTTTACAGAGCCCTACATGGTACACTTCCTCATTGACAATACCTTGGGTGCCTGGTGGGTGAGCCGCCATCCCGGACAAGAGCCACCAATTGAGTTTGCCTATTTGCGAAGAGGTGATGATGGTAAGCCTGCGGCTGGCAGCTATGAGGGCTGGCCAGCAACCACAGCAGAAGTAACCGTTCTTGACCCCTGTATGGGCTCCGGGCACTTTGTCGCTACCCTTTTTCCCATTTTGGCCGCCTTGCGTATGGAGGAAGAAGGGCTCACCAAAGCCGAAGCAACCGAAAAAGTAATCACTGAAAACCTCCATGGCTTAGAACTGGATGCCCGCTGCACCCAAATCGCTGCATTTAACCTGGCGCTTACTGCTTGGAAATTCAATGGAGAATATTTGGTATTACCTCAAATGAATCTTGCTTGTAGTGGGATTGCACCTCAAGGTAACCCCCAGGATTGGGCCAATCTTGCTGGAGATGACCAGGACCTTAGGAATGGAATGTCATTGCTCTTCCAGCTTTTCCAGACAGCTCCTGAATTAGGTAGTCTAATTGATCCAGGAACAGTTCTAAATGATCACATTGCCCCGAGCCCGGAAAACCTAATCCCAGTTTTGGAAAAGGCAATTGAACAGGAGAAAAATGCAGAAGATAAACAACGTGGAGTTGTGGCCTTAGGGGTGGCAACGGCTGCGAAATTGCTTTCTCAGAAATACGTATTGCAGATCACCAATGTACCTTATCTCTCAAAAGGAAAGCAGGATGAAGTAATGGCTGCATATTGTAAAGACAGTTATTCAGCAGCTAAAGGAGATTTAGCAACTGTGTTTCTAGCTAAAATGTTGGACAATAATGTGCCAGGAGGGACTTCGTGCTCAGTAATTCCTCAGAACTGGTTGTTTCTGACTTCCTATAAAAAGTTTAGAAATAGTCTACTCAAAGAGAAAACCTGGTATGTCGCGGCACGGCTAGGCTCCAAAGCATTCGTTACGCCCATGTGGGATTTCAACGTAATGTTGATTGCCCTCCAAAACCAGAAACCCAGAAGCAACGCTCAGTTTATGGGCATTGATGTTGCTGATTTTCCTAGCGCAAAAGAAAAAGATGATGGATTGATTACGAGCCCACTTATTTATGTCAAACAAGCTTCTCAGATAAAAAACCCTGATTCTGTAATAGGATTTGAAGTAATAGATTCAAGTTCATTGCTGAACAAATACGGTTATAGTCATCATGGCCTTACCACTGGGGATTTACCAAGGATGAGAATCTATTTTTGGGAGTGCTCGTCGATTTTAAAAGGATGGATACCATTTCAAAGCACCTCAAAAGAAACCAAATTATATAGCGGTTGTGAAGCTCTGTTATTTTGGAATGAGGGAAAAGGGCCACTTGAGATCCTCCCTGGTGCAAGAAAAGACGGAACCGCCGCTTGGGGAAATCCAGGGATAACCATTAGTCAAATTGGAAAAATGCCAGCTTCAATTTATTTAAAATCGGCATTCGACAACAATACAGCAGTTATCACACCAAATTCAGAGAATGACTTTCTACCAATGTGGTGCTTTTGTTCTTCGGATCAATATTGGCGAGCTGTACGGAGAATAGATCAAAGCCTTGCCGTTACAAGTGCAACAATGGCAAAAATCCCATTCGATCTCAAACATTGGCAAAGAATTGCTGCCGAAAAATACCCTAACGGTCTACCCGGACCCTATAGCAACGATCCCACCCAGTGGCTTTTCCACGGGAATCCGCAATCCAGCGAGTATCCACTTCAAGTCGCCTTGACCCGCCTGCTCGGCTACCGCTGGCCTGCGGAAAGCGATGAGGGAATGGAACTGGCCCAGGAGGCCCGAGACAAAATTGCAGCTATCCAAGCATTCGACCATCTCAGTGATGAAGACGGCATCGTCTGTATTCCATCAGTAAATGGAGAAGCTCCCGCTGCGGAACGTCTGCGAGAATATCTGGCAGTAATTTGGGGAGCCAACTGGTCCCACCAAACCTTAGATGCTCTTTTAGAGGAGGCTGGGGCCAAGAAAAAGAACCTAGAGATTTGGTTGCGAGACCAGTTTTTCCAGGACCATTGCAAGCTGTTTAAGAACCGCCCCTTTATCTGGCACATCTGGGATGGCCGCAAAGACGGCTTCAGTGCTTTGCTAAACTACCACAAGTTGGACAAGAAAAACCTTCAAACTTTCATCTACACATATTTGGGGGATTGGATCCGCCAATGCGAAGCCAAGGTCAAGCGAAACGAAAGTGGTGCAGATGGCCTACTCATGGCTGCCAATGAGCTCAAAGAGAAGCTGGAATTCATCCTGAAGGGCGAGCCCCCCTTTGACATCTTTGTCCGCTGGAAAACCCTGGCCGAGCAGCCCCTG
>JBFGVE010000205.1:0-3987 GCA_041565275.1 Bacteroidia bacterium | reverse complement strand
TTTGAAGGTGCTCCAATTGGTCTCCAGAATGAGGGCCTTGCTGATCATGAACCAGATCTTGTCTTCCTCCGCCCAGTCCAAATCTTTGTCCAGAATGGCTTTTATCCGCTCCCACCTATCCGAATTGTAGTCATTCTGCCATTGTCCGAGGGTATGTTCTTTACTCATAACAAGCCAGTGATCGCTGGGCAGTTTGAAGTATCCCCGGGCTTGCTGGTCAATGTATTTCTCCCAGATCATGGCTGCGCGAGGCTGGTCTAGTTGAAATACTCGAAGGTTTTCCAGATTTTCGAATTCCTCTTTGAACTGAGATCTAGAGATGTGAATCTTGCCTTGTTCCATCAGTTAATTGGGTTTGTTGAAATAAATGTGACCGCCTGCTTTTCCGTCTTTCCATTTCAGATGTTGTAGGTCATTTCCAACGCCTATCTCGCGGGCATTTTGGTCGTTGTGGACTTCGTATCCTTTTTTGTAGGTGATGCCCTTGTCAGCCGAATATTGCTTGTACCGGTTCATATTGCCCCGGGCCTGGGTGAGGAGTTCCTTCGCATCGGAAGCAGTCTCCACCGCGAAGTCCAATTTTCCTTTGCTAAGATTCCTCAAAGCAGAGACAGCCTGATTCCATTGTTTGGTTCCTTGACGTATGACTGACAAGCCAGTTGCGGGTACGTTCTCGTCCTTGGTCTCGTCGGTGTAGTGTTCATCTACCACATTGCGCTTGGCCAACTGGAGGATTTTGTAACTGCCATCTCCGTTGGGACGCTTGTCGTAGCGGGTCACCGATTTGGACTTGGCGGCAAAAGTGAAGTTCAGCATGGGAATGAGAGCCTCCACCGGGGTATTCTTTTTATCATGGGCTTCAACTATGACAGAAGCAAGCATCCGGGTCTGTTCCCATTCGCGGTCAGAGTTGGATTCGTCTTTGTCCTTGTTTTTATGGTCACGGTCCGCATCCCGGTCACCGGGCTTGCGGTTCCTCTTATTCCGGAAGTCAATATCATCCGCATGCTTGAGGAGCTTGTTCAAGACATTCATCAGTTTGGGGAAGTGTTTCCCGACCTTGGCCAAAATTTTGGCTCCCAGGGAGGCGCCACCGGTGAAGATGGCCAGGATTACTTCTAGGGCAATCTTGCCTACGATGATCCCCCGGAAATTCCACTTGGAGTAGATATTGGAATGGTTCCAACTGGATTTGAAGTCAGACCATGCACTACTTCCCATAGCAACGACGTCGCTGACCATTTTTTCCGCATCTGCCCAAGTGAAATCCTTGACCTTATCGTAAATCTCGGAAATGCTTGCAAACAAGCTTCCATCAAGCAAGCCCGTGATGGTATTCACGATTCCCTTACCCAGTTCCCAAAGGCCTTCCACCATTTCCCAGATTCCTCTGACAAGACCCTCTTGTACGCCCAACAGGAATCCTGCGATCCCTTTACCGGAGTCAATGGCAAAATTGAGCAGGTCAGGTCGGGTGGAAATAGCACCACTACCCTGCAACATCCGAATATAGGACACTGACGGCAGCCAGATATTGTTCCCGGCTTTTATTTCAGATCCATGGTAGATAGCATAGTTGTCAAAAGTCCATTTGTCCAATACACCTCTAAGCTTATGGTTTTCCTTGTATTTATGGACCTTTTCCCAGTCGATGGATATGCCTTGTCTGCCCTGGTTGACACTTTGTACCGCAGCAGCAAGGGATGTATAATCATTCCCAGATCCCAAAGACCATTTTCCGGTATCTACATAATGGTTCTTCAGAATGGTTGTCAGATCAGACTCTGTTATGTGGTGAAGATCGGCTCCGGGCTCAGGCTGGCCGGTGGCAACATAATCCTTGTTGATCCAACCGGCAGGGCTGCCATTCAGGGGAACAACAAAATAAAAGGCTCCCGTATTGTCTAAGCATCGCACCCTGACTTCAGTATTGTACTTCACCCTCCCAGAATGTGAGAGGACTCCATTGGGCTTGTTACGCAATTTTACGCCTTCAGAGGAGGCAATATTATATTCCCCCTTGGGACAAGATACCCTTCCTGTTTTGTTCACGTCCTGGCCTTTGAATTCCTCTACCTTGGGTTCTTCCCGTAATTGCAGCAGAGGGGAGGCCAAAGAGGACTCTTCCGGAAGTGAGGGTTCAGGCGCAGAGGCCGTCAATTGAAAGGTGGGAGGAGCAAAACTACGTCCGGCGGCCTCACTGGAATAAGTTTCTTGAGAAGTGGCTTGCCTGACGACTTTAATTGATTCAGCCATAGCATTTAAAGTAAGGATAAATTTTTCAATACTCCGGACAGTTTTTAAGACACATCTACACAAAAGTGTAAAAAGTCCGCACGAGTACTTACCGATGATCATAAACGATTTCTATCTCAGCAAGAGTGCTTTGATCGCATTAAGCAGTGGAGAAAATAGTCCAGTTTATAGGGGGTTAAGACAGCTTCCCGTACAAAGTTTGCTTTTTATGAATTATTCAGGTTAGCTTTTATCTTTAAGAAATAAAGCCAAAATTTACGCTTATCCAGCATAAAATATTTGACACCCGTCTATTGATAATAGCCATATGATCAACATCAGAAAGATTCTGGCAGACCCAGACGCGATATCAACTGCCCTTTCCAAGCGAATGCAGCGCCCCGACTTCAGCGATCTAATTGAGAAGGAGGATCTGCGAAAGTCGCTTATTGGTAGAATTGAGGAAAAGCGCCGTGAATTGAAGCAGATCTCGGCGAGGATGAAGAAAGGCAAAAGTGATCCGGAAGCTGTGGAGGCGATCAAGCAGGAGGGCAGCACTCTGAGGGGAGAAATCCAAACTGTAACAGAGCAACTGAAGGCACTGGAAGCAGAAATCCGGGACTACTTGCTCAACTTACCAAATATCCCTGAAGAAGAAGTTCCTGCCGGAGGTAAAGAGAACAATGAAGTCATAGCAACTTACGGGAAGCTCCCTACCTTGAACTTCAAGGCCAAAGATCATTATGAATTGGCTACCAGCCTTGGATTGGTGGATTTCGAACGTGGGGTAAAAATTGGTGGCAATGGTAAATGGTGCTATATCGGAGATGGTGCGCTTTTGGAATGGGCTCTTCTCAATTTTTTCATCTCCCGGCACCGGAAAAATGGATATACCTTTATTCTCCCTCCTCATCTTCTCCGCATTGAGAGTGGAACTGTGGCAGGGCAATTTCCCAAGTTCAGTGAAGATGTATTCTATATCCAGCCTGACAATTTAGGAGAGAAGGCTACCCATTTCCTGCTACCCACTGCTGAAACCGCTTTGGCTAATTATCATGCTAACGAAATCCTGTCCGAGGATGACCTTCCCCTTCGCTACTTTGGCTATACACCTTGTTACCGAAAAGAAGCGGGTAGCTACCGTACGGCAGAACGCGGTACCATTCGTGGCAATACCTTCAATAAGGTTGAGATGTTCGCTTTGGCCAAGCCAGGAAATTCAACCGCTATATTTGAGCAAATGGTCAATGAGGTAGTTGACATCATGAACCAACTGGGGCTTCACTTCCAGGTTTCTCGCCTGGCTGCGGGTGATGTCAGCTTCGGCATGGCAAAAACTTATGATGTTGAGGTCTGGCTTCCTAGTATCAACCAATTCAAGGAAGTTTCTTCGATTTCCAATGCCCACGAATTCCAGGCGCTTCGGGGCAATATTCGATACAAGGACAAAGAAAAGAAGAAGAATCTCCATGTGCATACTCTAAATGGGTCCGGTCTGGCTACCAGCCGTGTCTTCCCAGCTATTCTGGAACAGTACCAACAGGCGGATGGGTCTGTAAAAGTCCCTGATGTTCTCGTACCCTTCATTGGTAAGGAAATCCTGAATCGGGATTGATTTGTTCTTGTGAATAATAACACTCAGTTGCATTTCCCGTAGCTTTTTAAAGGGGACGATCACACATATCAACAAAGACCAATCCCCTTGGCATTTTTTTTACCTTTGCCGGTGATGACAAAAGTACTGATGATTGC
>JBFGVE010000204.1:0-4007 GCA_041565275.1 Bacteroidia bacterium | reverse complement strand
TTTGGGAATCTCAGGTATTGGATGCAATTATATTCGTACCGGGAAATGCTTTTACCTTACCTGCTGCATTCTCTGTATGTGTCTTGGTTGTCCAAACCTTTTACATTTTGCATTTTAGTGGGAAGCAGCTTTTTGATAAAAAGTCAATCCAGTATGCTTTCACCGTCGGTACCGGATTGCTGGTATTAGCATTGGTTCTTAAATCATTAACCTTAGATTTTGGGGCTACTATTCCCCAAATAAATTTTGGATAATTATCAACTATGACTGTCTGCACCTCTGCTCCTCTGCACCTCTATACCACTGTGCCTCTGCACCTCTGCACCCAAGGTTTGCTGTGGCAGGTTGCGGTTGCTTACGGGATATTGAATACCTTGCGTGTACACAGAAAATATGAATGAAATGAAAAAGTACATCCTATTTCTTCTTGTGATCGTATTGACAGGCTGTCAAAATAGCGACAACAGTGGGCAAGGCCCTTCAAATGAAGTGTTTGAGTGGAAATTGGTTACTGCATGGCCTCCCAATTTGCCTGTCTTCGGAGAAGCGATGATCGAATTGGCCAGGGAGTTGGAAACGATTTCCAACGGCCGGCTGAAAGTTACTGTGTATGGAGGAGGTGAATTGGTTCCGCCGCTGGAGATTTTCGATGCTGTCTCAAACGGGGTCGCTCAAATGGGACATTCTACAAGTTACTACTGGTCGGGAAAAGCACCGGCTTCGGTATTCTTCTCCGCGGTTCCATTCGGCTTGGACGCCCAGCAAATGAACACTTGGCTTTACGAAGGAGGCGGACTGGAATTGTGGGAGGAATTGTACGCAAACCATGGTTTGGTCCCATTTCCGTGTGGAAATACTGGCGTTCAGATGGGCGGCTGGTTTAACAGGGAAATCAATTCGATCAAAGATTTTCAAGGGCTAAAAATGAGGATCCCGGGATTGGGAGGAAGTGTGATCTCAAAAGCAGGTGGCTCCGCAGTGACTGTAGCAGGAGGTGAAGTATACACGAATCTGGAAAGAGGAGTAATTGACGCAACTGAGTGGATAGGGCCTTTTCACGACTACAAGATGGGATTTCATAAAATAGCTAAATATTACTACTACCCAGGATGGCACGAGCCGGGAGCAACCACTGAATTATTTGTGAATAAGGCCGCATTTGAAGGGCTTCCGGAAGACCTCCAGCTTTTGATCGAAACTACAGCACATAAATACAACCAGGTCATCTTAGCACAGTTGGAGCGTCAAAATGCAATTTACCTGCAGAAGTTGAAGGATGAGGGTGTTGTAATCAAGAGGTTCCCGGATGAAGTATTGGTTTCACTTAAATCATTGTCCGAACAAGTCATTGCCGAGCAGTGCAAAAGCGACCCCTTCTCCGCCAAAGTCTACAAAAGTATGCAGGATTTCAAGTCCTCT
The DNA here is from genome assembly GCA_041565275.1 of Bacteroidia bacterium. Lineage (GTDB taxonomy): Bacteria > Bacteroidota > Bacteroidia > J057 > JADKCL01 > CAWUKT01. The sequence goes on along the minus strand of JBFGVE010000204.1, from coordinate 2,588 downwards.
GCTGCCAACTGGAACCAAGTTGCAATTGAAGCGATCAGCCCCTACCTCAAGTAGACATGCGCACCATTGCGGAAAAAATATCAAAGGTCTTAAAGAAATCGGTTGCCTTATGTGGCGACTTGGCTTCATGGTTGGTTATTGTCTTAGTAGTGATAGTTGTATTTGATGTTGGCGCCAGGTACTTTTTCTCGTACTCAACACCAGCCCTCTTTGAATCGGAGTGGCACTTATTTGGATTTATTTTCCTGTTGGGTGCCGGCAAGACCCTGCAAGATGACGGACATGTTCGGGTAGATATCTTCTACAACAGGTTCTCGAAGAGAAGGAAGGATTTCGTTAACCTTGTCGGAACATTGCTCCTGCTCATTCCCTTTTGTGCGGTTGGAATGGTTTATGGGGCAAAGTTCGCTATCGAATCATTTAGGATTGCAGAAGCAAGCCCTGATCCGGGTGGCTTGCCGGCCCGGTATATTATCAAAAGTGCAATTCCGCTAGGTTTTCTCCTTCTCTTGCTCCAGGGAATTTCAAATGTAGTCGAGATTATCCTTAGGCTTTCAATTACAACTGCCAAAGATTGAAAATGGAAATCATTGCACTTATTTTCTTTTTTGGAGTATTGCTCTCATTCCTTTCAGGGTATCCTGTAAGCCTTTGCCTTGGTGGTATCTCAGTTATTTTCGGTTTATTTCATTTCGGCCCTGATTATTTCTATTTGCTTCCTTTGAGGATACAGGGAATTTCAAGCAACTTCATTCTCGTAGCAGTCCCGTTGTTTGTTTTCATGGGCATAGTCCTGGAAAAGTCGGGCTTAGCTTCGGAAATGCTAAGATCGATGTCTGGTTTGCTGGGAGGCGCCAGGTCCGGGATGGCAATTGCTGTCATCTTTGTCGGTGCGCTCCTCGCAGCATCAACCGGGATAGTAGGCGCCACAGTTGTAACCATGGGGGTAATAAGCTTGCCTGCAATGCTGAAGGCGGGCTACCACCCAGCCGTCGCAAGCGGTACGATCGTATCTTCAGGGACCTTGGGACAAATAATCCCACCAAGTATCGTTCTTGTGTTGCTTGGTTCTGTTTTGAATGTTTCCGTAGGGGACCTTTTCACATCTGCCATTTTTCCGGGTACCCTTCTTGTGGTTGGCTACATCGTATTTGTAATTCTGTATTCAAAGTTGCGGCCAAGCCATTTTCCCCCAAGACGGGATCCCGGCACCGAAAAGAAGAAGAAAAGCCTCGCGCGACTAGCAAGGTCTCTGGTACCACCCCTGCTGCTCATCGCTCTTGTATTGGGATCAATAATAGCTGGTATTGCATCGCCTACCGAAGCTGCCGGAATTGGCGCCTTCGGAGCGGCAACAATGCTTCTCCTGATTCCGGCAAAAAGGATCAGTTGGAAGGAAAAGTATTCCAAAATTCGGGGATCCATGAGCCAAACGGTCAAGGTGACCAGCATGGTATTCCTGATTTTGGTTGGTGCTCAAGCATTTGCAATAGTCTTTAGGGGATTGGGAGGAGAAAAACTGCTGATCGGCCTGGCTCAAAATTCAGCGCTTGAAGCAAATGAATTCGTAATTCTCATTTTGGCCATCGTGTTCATCGCAGGCTTTTTCATAGACTTCATTGAGATAATATTCATCATCATCCCAGTGGTGCTTCCAATCCTCAACTTGCTGGAGGTTGACCTGGTCTGGTTTGGAATTCTGATTGCAATCAACTTACAAGCGTCATTCCTAACTCCTCCCTTCGGATTTTCCCTTTTCTACTTAAAAGGCGTTGCCCCCGCGGAAGTAAAAACAGTCGATATCTACCGAGGGATCATACCCTACATTTGTATCCAACTTGTTGTGATTGGCTTGGTGTATTTATTGCCAGTGTTGACCATGTCTTAACCCCCTGAAAGGCTGGACTAAAAAGCGAAATTAAATTAGTCTCAGTAAATTAAGAAACAATGAGACTCTTCAATCATTACATTTTCGCATTACTCATTCTCACATCTTGCATGCAAACTCAAGACAGAGGAACAGTAGCTCAAAAGCAATCAGGCATTGACTCCGACACGAGCATCCATTTCTCGGAAAAGGTTAGAAATTTTGATGGTATCAGTATTCTTAATACTGGTCCCAGAGGAGGAGTTTATCAAAGTTCCAATGGGGGCAATTTCAAATTGAACTGCGAACCATTTACATAGTAATTCTCTTAAAAAGCAAAATAATTGATGGTACAACCAGGGCGAAGTTATTTGTTGAAGGTCAAGACCAAGATGTACCATTTTTCAAGGTTGCGTCCGAGAATAAATATAAACTCACTAACAGTACCATAAAATTGGTTTACGGTTTAAGCGTAGCTGCTCCAAAATATCACATATTGATCCCTTGCGGACAAATTAGTGAACTGAGCACCCATTGATAGGACAGCAATCTTGTAGTACTCTTCAATTTTCAAACCACCGGTTATCAAACAACTTATTTTCAACTTAACCGATGGTCCGATTTTCGGGGAGTATTACAGAAAAAACCTGGAGATCTCTACCTCAATGGAAGAAATCTACCAACTAAAAATGTACATGTAATGGTTTGATGATTGGGGAGT
>JBFGVE010000203.1:0-4017 GCA_041565275.1 Bacteroidia bacterium | reverse complement strand
GCTCAATGAAGGGGGTAAACTGGTCGTTGTAGGGGAAGTAACGCTGGCTTTTGTTAATTTCGAAACCGGAAAATCAGTACATGCCCCGGAGAAGTTCCTGGAATTGTTAGATAAGCATTGGCAAGAATAGCATTCATACAACGCTGGAAGGTTAGGATCCGCCGATTCAGGCGGAAATCTTTTCGGCGTATGAACAGCTACAGGCCAAGGTTTTTAGGAGGGGCTGGAATGGGGGATTTTCTGGTCTTTTTCTGGCAATGCCTAACAGACAGGAAATTCACCTTGGGAGCGATGGGAATGGCCTATAGGTTTTTCTTTGCCGTCTTTCCGGCCCTTATCCTCATTTTTACGGTTATTCCCTATATCCCGATAGATGACCTGCAAAGCGAGGTCATGGACTTTCTGGCCACAGTTGTACCGGCCGATAGCCTTGGATTCATGAACCTAGTCATTAAAGAATTTTTTAACAGACCTTCACCGGGAGTTATCTATCTAAATCTGGGATTGCTCCTCTACGCAGCCATGAGCGGTATCAAGGCCATGATGTATGCCTTCTCTAAGGACAGCGAATTGTTTACCAAACGCAATTTCTTGCGTGTCAATGCGGTGTCACTGCTGATCTTTATCGTACTTCTTTTCATCTTCCTGTTCATGCTGGGCCTTCTCATTTCAGGTGAATTGTTCATCTATTACCTCAATGATCAAGGAATCATCCGGGAAGTCATCGTGTCTTATATCATTCAAGGTTTTTACTGGCTGATCGTGTTGTCTGGACTTCAGGCTGCCTTTTCAGTGCTTTATTTCCTGGGACCTGAAACCACTGAACGGTTCAAATTTTTCTCTCCCGGATCTTTTCTCGCCGCAGGGTTGACCGTCCTGGCCATCACTGCCTTTCGGCTCTTCTTCACCAATTTTACCAATTACAACAAGATCTATGGTAGTATAGGTGCGATCATGGTACTGATGGTGTGGTTCTACTGGTTAAGCATTGTTCTTTTGGTCGGGTTTGAAGTCAATGCTGCCATAGCCGAGGTCAAATACCGACATGTCCTTGGACAGGAAGAATCTGGTACAGACTCGTCTAAACCACGCCTTAAAAGTAAGTCAGACGAAATTGTGGAGGACTGATACGCACAGGAAAGAACCGGAGCCAGTTTCAAGAGTCCTTTATTGGACTTTTAAACAGAACTTCTGGAACTAGCTCCAGGTATTCTTTTCAAGGTTTCCAGCAGGTACTTCCAGGACTTTTGCACAGAACTGATCTGGCACCTTTCATCAGGGCTATGGGGGTCACGGATATTGGGGCCAAACGAGATCATGGCCATATCGGGATACTTGGCGCCAATAATCCCGCATTCTAAACCACCATGGGTTGCAGATACCTTGGCAGGACTTCCGAAGAGTTCTTCGTAGAGGTTGGACATGACCTGGATGATAGGAGCATCCGGCCGGGGGATCCATCCTGGGTATTCGCCTTCAAGTTCAATTTCAGCATCCATCAGAACAAAGCTTGCAGCAACACTGGCAGCATAATCGATCTTTTCCGTATCGATTGAGCTACGCGTAAGACAAGAAACCTTGTATTGGCCATTCTGCATCAGGATGCGGGCCAGATTGTTGGAGGTCTGGGTCAGGCCTGGCATATCCGGACTCATACGAAATACGCCGTTTGGACAGGCATACACTGCAAGGATAAAGTCAGCCATGAAGTAGTCCATGGCCACATTGTCCGGAAGGGCAGTATCTTCCACCCGTATCGCCAGACTGGGATCGGTAGTCCTGTATTCGTTTTGATAGACTGCTTCCAGTTCGTGGATCGCATTTATCAGCTCATCTTTTTCATCAGTTGGAACGGTTATCACAGCGAAAGATTCCCTTGGAATAGCATTTCGGAGGCTACCGCCGTCAATGGAAGCAAGGCAAATCTCAAAATTTTCTGCAGCCATAGAAAGCAGGCGGTTCATGAGCTTATTTGCATTGCCACGACCAATATGGATATCTCCCCCGGAATGACCTCCTTTGAGCCCGGTGATGCTCACCTTAAGCGCAACATGGTCCTCAGGCACATCCTCGGTTTCATACTCACCGGCAGCAGTGACGTCAATCCCCCCCGCACAACCAATGGTCAGTTCGTCATCGTCCTCAGTATCGAGGTTCAGCATGATCTCACCTTTGAGGAGTCCCTCTTTCAAACCTTTGGCGCCTGTCATTCCAGTTTCTTCGTCAATGGTAAAGAGGCCCTGGAGAGGAGGATGAGGGATATCGGTGGATGAAAGAACAGCCATGATCATAGCAACGCCGATCCCATTGTCCGACCCCAGAGTTGTGCCTTTCGCTTTGACCCAGTCACCCTCCACGTACATGCGAATACCCTCCGAATCGAAATCAAAGACTGTTTCCGAATTCTTCTGGTGAACCATGTCCAAATGGGCCTGAAGGACTACAGGTGCGCGGTCTTCCATGCCCGGAGTGGCGGGTTTCGAAATGATCACATTCCCCACCTCATCCACAAGGACATCCAGATCCAGGCCATTTGCAAAATCAACCATGAACTGGATCACCCGCTCTTCCTTTTTCGAGGGCCGGGGTACAGCGTTGAGGTCAGCAAAATGATTCCATAAAGCTGTAGGTTCTAATGTTCTAATTTGTTCAGACATGCAGTTTTATATTTTCTTTTTACTTGTTCTAATTGCTCTAGTACTCTATTCCAGTTGCTCCGGCACTTCTTCCAGTTGCTTCGGCACTTCTTCCAGTTGCTCCGGCACTTCTTCCAGTTGCTTCGGCACCCTACCGGTCAGTGTTTCATTACGCTATTGGTAAAGAAACAAAAAAATCCGGTAATAGCTCTAATGGTGGCTACGCGTTGTTGTGCCGCGACAAGTGCCAGGTCTCTTCAGAAAGTGAGATCAAAGCATTATCAGTCGACGCCCAATCCCCCTAATATTTCCAGTTCCTGTCCTTTTTGTGGAGACCCTTCCAGAATGGGCACTGCTTTTCCGATGAGTTCCCGTACACCGGGAATATCCAATGAGTGATCATGGTGCTCTTTGCTGTCCCAGATCTCCGTGATCCAAACATCATTGGGATATTGCGGGTCAAGACTTACCATATACAGGTGACAACCTATGGCAGACCTCAATAGGATTGACGCATTCAGCAAGATCTCTGCCAGTTCTTCTCTCTTCCCTTCCCGGGCCGTCAACCGCCCGTGCAATCCGTATTTGGTGTTGGTTTTCATGTTACATTATTTGTTTTCGTATCGTGAGCATTGTGTCTGATCATCAGTGTATTAGAATGTAATATCTGAAGTATGATGGCAACATAGGGTCTAACCTCGGCATAAGCAATGTGGCAGTATATTTTCCTGCGAATTTACAAAAAGGATTTCTTTACATCCTGTCCCCGGTATTGCAACCATCGAAAAAACCCTATCCTGGAGAAGCCTGCCGCTACATCCCCCCCGAACGTAGTGTATTTTGGATATCGGCGGTTTGTAATCCCGATCTACTTGTTTGGAAATCTGACTTATACTGGGCAGTGGACCGGGCAAAACGTGGGTATACACTGGAACAGCAGGGTTGTATTCCTTACTGCTAGTGGACTGTACACTGTATGCCGTATTGGTTGTAGTCAGGATATAAATGGATTGTACACTGAACATTATCAGATTGTCCTTTGGACCATCATTGGCTTGTATTTTGATTACACCTGGGTTAGATGCTGACCACTTGCGGGATATCCCCGAACATGCCCAGGTTGTGGTTAGGATATAACTGGACTGTCCTTTGGACCATGTTCGGGTTGTACGCTGAACATTCTCCGATTGTAGCTGGATTCAGGTGAGATTGTAGGCTGGATATGCTCAGATTGTAGTTTGGGCCTTCATTGGGTTGCAACCTGAACACAATTGGGGAGTCCCCTGGCCCGTTTTCGGCTTGTATCCTGAATACAGTTGCGATGTACGCTGATCGTTTTCGGCTTGTATCCTGAATACAGTTGCGATGTACGCTGACCGTT
>JBFGVE010000202.1:0-4058 GCA_041565275.1 Bacteroidia bacterium | reverse complement strand
GCTACAGCATTCTTCGGATATCAGAATAGAAATGGGTATAAAATTATACTAAGTTGCTGGTAATTAATGGTTTGATTCCCTCTAATTCCAGAACCAGATATATTGTACTTGCCCGGTATTGGGCATATTTCGGGGCAATCCAGGACCATTCCAGGTTGGCAGGTTCTTAATCATTCTCTGTCTTCTTCCATTCGGACAGTCACAGGAATTGTAATTGGCGATGGAAAAGAAGCCATCCGGACCATACCGTGCTGAGTTTTATCATGGCTATAGATTTCCCTTTCCAGGGCTATAATGCATTCCTGACCATTTTTTGGTTGTACCTGTGACTACCATCCAGTATTACCGCTGACCCGTCCTGGTTGTACCACTACTATTACTGAAGAACGCTCAGAGCAAAGCCGAAGAACGCTCAGGGCAAAGCCGAATAGTACTCAGGGAAAAGCTGATTTGTATAATGACTGTCTCGAAGTTATGCTTTGTCTACTACAGGGATGTACGCTGAAATAATTTTAGCTGTATTCCAGCCACTGCAGGGTATCGCTTAGGCCACAGCTGAATGGAACTCCGGCTACCACTTGGGCTGTATTGCGACAACAGCTGGATTGAACTTCGACCATCATCCGGGTTGTGGGTCGCTTCAGTTGGCTTGTGCTCCGACCACCAAAAAGCCCTCTCTGAATATCACTAGGCTTGCACTCTGAATACAATTCAGTTGTGTTCGGACCATATTCCGGTTGCATTGATTTATACCAGGGTTGCACTCTCTTACACATATTGATGGTATTTTGACTACCGAAGGGCTGTACTCTGAACCCCATTTCGATTGTACCATGATCCCACCTCGGTTTTACTCTGAACTCCATCTTATCTGTACCATGATCACCTCGGTTTTACTCTTGAGACAGTTGGGATGTGCTGTATCCACCGCCAGGGTCATACGCTGAACATATCTGGGCTGTACTTTGGACCGTAATCTTCGGATCGGGAAGAAGGAGAAAAGGTCACTCAAACGTGGTCGGGGAAGCCAGCGCCAGGCCACCGTGCTGGTCATGGCCGAGTCTGAATTGGTTGATATACCTCGAAAAAGTGCCATGAGTCCACACCGCAAGCAGCAAGGCCGAGAGGACATTGTTGGGAATAGTTCACGGAATTAGCCAAACATCGACCCGGGAAAACGAAATAACATCAATCCAGGAAAAGATCACTGATAATAGAATTTGACAGTAATTTCCCGCCTCTGGTAAGCCGTAACCACCGGCCATCGTGTACCAACAGTCCCCTTTTCCGATAAGATGCGATCAAACTTGCTTGTTGACCTTCAAGATCATATCCAAACTCTTCTCTGAGCCGGACCAGATCGGCCCCTGCGGACAGGCGGAGGGATGTCATCAGGTATTCATTGGTGCGGTCCTTCAGGCTGAGCACTTCTGAGGACCCTACGGGTAAACTTCCTGAGCCGAGAAGTTTCAGGTACTTGGCGTTGTTACTCAGGTTCCAGGAACGGGTATCGTCAATGTAGGAATGCGAAGAAGGGCCGAGTCCCAGGTAGGCAGTGCCATTCCAGTAAGATGAATTGTGGAGAGAGCGGTATCCGGGCAGTGCAAAATTGGACAATTCATAGTGCTCAAAACCATTCGCTTCCAGCAGGTCGATCAGGAGGAAGTATTGAGCTTCGTAGGTTTCCTCCTTTGGAATTATCACTGAACCTTTAGCTACCTGTTTGGACAGTACGGTTTGTTCTTCCACAGTAAGAGCATAGGCTGAAATGTGGTTGACTTCCAGGGAGACCAACTGCTCTATATTCTCTTGCCAGGAATCCAGGTCCAGGTTTGGGATCCCATAGATCAGGTCGGTTGTAAGGTTTTCAAAACCTGTTTCTCTGGCCAATCGGATGGAAGTCACCGCTTGAGCAGCGCGGTGGCTTCGGTTCATCAGCTCCAGGTCCTGGTCCCGAAGCGACTGCACCCCTATGGACAGCCGGTTTACCCCAAACTTTTTCAAAGTCACCAGTGATTCGCGGGTTAAGTCGTCCGGGTTGCACTCAACGGTAAATTCAAATCCGTCCCGGAATGTGAAGTCTTTGTACAACTGTTCCAGGAGCAGTCCCCATTCTTCGGCTTGCAGCAAACTGGGAGTTCCGCCACCGAAGTACAGGGTGTCCAGGAGGACATCTTTCCCGAAAAAATCACGCCGGAGAGAAGCTTCGCAGGCGATCGCACGAACCATATCGGCTCGCCGGCTGAGGTTGGTCGAGAAGTGGAAATCGCAGTAAGTGCAGGCCTTTCGGCAGAATGGAATGTGGATGTAGATGCCCGCCATGGCATCACCGGTTTTGGCTAGCTTTCAAGGTGTGCAGTGTATAGCCGGGGTAAGCCTTCAGGGCTTCTGCCAGGCAAGTCATTGCCATGCCGAGAGCCTCCTCATTGAGGACATAAGCAATCCGGACTTCATCCAGGCCGAGGCCGGGAGTGCTGTAGAATCCGGCAGCCGGAGCCATCATCACGGTAGAGCCATTGTATTCGAAATTTTCTAGTATCCAGCGGCAGAAATCTTCAGCATTGTCCACCGGGAGGCGTACTGTCATGTAGAAGGCGCCGCTGGCTTCCGGCACGACTACCCCGGGCATGGCCCGGAGGCTGGCGTCAAGGGTATCGCGACGAGAGGTATACTCGGCATTGACCTTTTCAAAATAACTGGCTGGGGTATCGATCATCGCTTCCACGCCGATCTGCTCTACAGAGGGGGGAGATAATCGGGCCTGGGCAAACTTGAGGGCCGTTGAGATGACCTCCGTATTGTAAGAAACAATGGTGCCGATCCTGGCTCCGCAAGCAGAATAACGCTTGGAAACAGAATCAATGACCACTACATTTTGCTCGATGCCCTTCAATTTCAAAGCTGAAAAGTGTTTCTTGCCATCGTAGACAAACTCCCGGTAGACTTCATCTACAAACAAATAGAGGTTATATTTTTTCACCACCTCGCTCAACTTTTCCAGGGCTTCCTTTGAGTACAATTTCCCGGTTGGATTGCTAGGATTACAAATAAGGATAGCGCGTGTGCGATCGGTGATCACGGCCTCGAATTCGGAAATTTCAGGCAGGTCAAAGTCATCCTCTAACCGGGTAGTCAAGGGAACGATCGTAACACCGGAAGCAACGGAAAAACCATTGTAGTTCGCGTAAAAAGGTTCTGGAACAATGACTTCATCTCCAGTATCCAGGCAACTCATAAAGGCAAATGCTAAAGCTTCCGATCCTCCGGTGGTAACCAGGATCTGGTCCAGGTTGAGGTCGATATTGTGGGAAGCGTAGTATTGGATAAACTTCTTGCGCACGGACTCAATACCAGCGGAAGGGCTGTATTCCAGGACTTTCATGTCCATGTTCCGGATCGCCTCAAAGAAAGCGGGAGGAGTCTCTATATCAGGCTGGCCAATGTTCAGGTGATAAACATGAGTACCCCTGGCTTTAGCAGCCTCTGCGTATGGGGCCAACTTCCGGATAGGTGATTGAGGCATTGAATTACCCCGGTCAGAAATTCGTGGCATAGCGTTCGATCATTTGATTATAGCACGAAAGTACTCAATAAAGGGTGGAAAGTCCATGTTGCCCATTGAGAAACAGGTTATCGGGCCCTCTTCAGCAAGATGGACCACTTTCTTTACTCAGAGTGCTTCCCTCTTCGGAATGCCCTCCCCCTTAAAGTACCCCAAGCAAGTAAACATATCCGCTGGCAAGGACCAGTTGCACCAATGCAAAAAGAATCGCCCGTTTAATGAAGTCTACGAATCCCATTTTGATCTGGTTCCTCGCCATTACAGTCACTGCGACCACAGTACTTGCCGATCCGATAGGCGTGATGTTTCCTCCCAGGTTGGCACCGTAAATAATGGCCCACCAGTAGTTGGATGGAAAGGAAGGGTCGGCAGCGGCAATGGGTTCCACAGATTTGGCCAACATTGCAGCCAAAGGGATATTGTCTGTAACGGAACTGGCGGCAGCGCTCGACCACAACATGGTAATCTGCCCGGGGCCATCTCCCAGGTCGATCAG
>JBFGVE010000201.1:0-4081 GCA_041565275.1 Bacteroidia bacterium | reverse complement strand
TTCCATTTCCAGCAAGATCCGATCCATGTGATTGAGCACAATAAGGTCTTGGTTTCCAGAATGATCGGAAAAGATCTGCAAATGAAAGTCCTCCCCGGAAATTTTTGTTAAATTGAATCTGTTCTCTGAGAACCGAACCTTTAGGTTAGATTCTATCATCTCGGCTTGCTGATAATCCTGCGGAGTTACCTTTTCAATCACCTCATATAATTGGACATTTGCTTTGAACACTTCCGCCATTTCGAAAATGAAAGCCAACATTTCGCTGTCCGTTTTCAACTTTGAGGTGTAGAACTGGATGGTTGAGGGTGGAAATAGATTCTCAGCACTTTCAGAGGTGATCAAGAGAGGAAAAGCATCGAGCCTGCCTCTTCCTTCAGATAGGTTGTAAATCACACTTTTGAGGTTGCTGCGGTCCTGAGAATTGGACCAAACCGTCCAGAAAGGTTGGGCCTCTTTTACAATTTTTTCAAATTCATTCTCTATAAATCCTGTTCGTATAATGGCGCTACAATCTTGCATGTGAGGAAATTGGGCTTTAAGGTCTCTGCAAATGGAATCAAGTTTTTCCCGGGCATTATCGGGCGCTTCAGAGGTTTTGGGATTTACTGAGACAATGACCCCATTCTTACGGATAGGTATCTCTGGTTGGATGTCTGCTTTTATAAAGAACACGATTTTAAGGGGAATCTTGTAGATAGCAGCAATACTTGCTGCTATCTTTAACCCGGCACTTTGCCCCAAAGGAGATTCAAGTGGAAACAGGATGGGATTTGAGAATTGATTCATGTCAGGAGTATAATTTCTGATAAAGATGTATCTGCTTGATAAATATAAGCAGGAATTTAATTAACCCCATTATCTGGGTTAACCCTAGAACTGGTGACAAGTTCACCTTTTTCTGGCCCAATCCCTTGACCAGCCAAGGTATTTTTTAGATTGCCGGTAGTTCACTCTCAGGATAAACACGACACCCATTGCCCAGTATCCGATGGTGATCCCCACTGTAATAAAAAACCATATTTCACTTAATTTCCCTTCAAACGTGTTAGGTAAAACCGGGAGTATAATCAAAACGGGTAATAGGAGAGAGCATAACCACCAGCTAAATATTAAAAAAGAAGAGGCGCTTCGTCTCCAGATATAGCCTTCAACTCTTTGAGAAGGATTGCTCCCTTTCCAGAGTTCTTGTAAGGCAAACAGAGGAGGTACAAGAAGGACAAAGGTTACGATCATTGCCATGATATTCAATCTATTCATTTCCTCAAAACCATTGCTTGAAGGTTTGGGGAAAGATAGTGCAATAAAAGCGATCACAGCCAGCACAATACTGACAAAAACCAAAGGAATGAATCGCTGGCCACGACTGCCAAGTGACCGCATATTTACTGAAACCCGGTAGTACCAAAACCAGAATAAGACAAGGGTCAGCAATCCAAACACTCCAATAATAGCTCCGGTTATCACCAATTCTACAATCTCAGGTACTTCTATCCCCTCTTTCTGGGTCATTTCAATGATCTGATCATACCCGTCATTCCGGAATTTGTCATGGAAACTAAAGTAAAAGAAGTTTAAGGCCAGGAATGTCATCGTAAAAAAAACGATGGTCCAGAAACCAAAGCGGTGGGGGTATTTAAAGCCTCTCAAAAAATGAGGGCCGAACAAAGCCTTTCGACATTCGGAACAGATAAGCGAGCCCGGTGGGTTTTTACGCTGGCAATTCCTGCATAGAACAGGAGGTGCTTTAATGGCGGGTGGCTCTGAAGGTTGCTTGATCCCGGTTGGACTCCATATCAATTCACCAGTCAATAGTTTTCTCAGATCATCGACTTTTTGAGGGCGAATCGAAGCATCCCTTTCCAGGCATGCGCGGATCAATTGTCCCATTCCTCCCCTGATCTTTGGTAGATCAGGGGGCAATTCCGCCCGCATGATCGCAGTGAGGAGGTCAGATCTGGTTTCCCCTGGGGCAGGAAAAGGATATTTACCCTGAATGAGTTCATACAGGATAACTCCAAGTGACCAAAAATCTGTGTTGTAGCGGACCCGTCCACGTTTCCCAAAATTTTTAGGCTCAATTTGCTCAGGGGAAATATACTTAAGCGATTCTGGTTTGAATTTACCACGCGCCTTGTTGAACGAATCCTGATGGAAAAAGCCATAATCTGCCAACCGGACATGCAGGTGGCCGATATTTTGAATCAATATATTTCCGGGTTTGAGATTCCCGTGTGGGATTCCACGTTCGTGTAAGACTTCCAGCCCATTGATAATACCTTCAGCAATTTTATGGACTTCATTGAGATCTGGCGGTTGCTGGAGTAAAGCTTTCAAGTCTCCTCCACTGACAGGTTCCATCACAACTGCTTCAAAGCCTGGCTTTTCTTCGGGAGCACCACTTGGTTGGATTTTGTAAAAACCCAGATAATTGATCAGTGAAGAATGCTCATACCGGCCTATCTTGGCCCATCTCTTCAGTGCAGGATAATGGCGGTATTTCCCTTCCTTATGAAGGATCTTGATAGCAACTTTTTGGTCTTCAACTTTGTCTATTCCGAGGAAAACCTTGGAAAAGCTTCCCGTGTGAATAAGATCGGAGTCTTTGTCAAAGACGAAACGGGTGTAAAATTCTTCCAGTGTTAATTTCTCCATAACCAAGTCGAAAAAAGTTTATTCCATTGCCTGGATGATTGAGATAAAGTCTTCACTTTTCAGGCTTGCACCTCCTACAAGGCCGCCGTCGATATCTTCACAAGAGAAAAGTTCTGCTGCATTGGAGGGCTTGACAGACCCCCCGTATAGGATACTGGTCTCGTCGGCAACCTTTTTACCATACTTGCCCTCAATCAACCTCCGAAGATAGGCATGTACCTCTTGCGCCTGCTCAGGGGAGGCAGTCTTACCCGTTCCAATGGCCCAGACGGGTTCATAAGCGATGATCAATTTCGAAAATTCTTCGGCACTCAATCCAAACGCTGTATTGGCCAACTGATCCCGTACGACATCAAATGTCTGACCAGATTCTCTTTGTGCCAAGTCCTCACCCAGACAAAAAATCGGAGTAAGGCTGTATTCCAGGGCAATACAGATCTTTTTGGCCAGCAAGGCATCATCCTCTCCAAAATACTGCCTACGCTCAGAATGGCCTATGATAACATGTGATACGCCTACAGAGGCAACCATATTGGCAGATATTTCACCTGTATAGGCGCCGTTAGGTTCCTGGTGGATATTTTGTGCAGCAACATGGAATGAAGGATGGCCCTTGACCAGATCCAGAATACTAGTCAGAAAAATGGAAGGTACCCCAAAGATCACCTCAGTTCCAGTTCCGGCAGAAGTGGGTGAATTGATAATTTCGGAAACCAAGGTCTTTGCCTCTATTGCATCTAGGTTCATCTTCCAATTTCCTGCTACAATTTGTTTTCTCATGTTATTGTTGTTGTTTTTCCCATATCCTATAGTGTGCAGAACCACTGAATACAGCTTTCATAATTTCTTTTTCAGACTTTGACAGTACGATCTTGCGTCGGCTCATGACTACTTCAGCTACTTCAAAAGCCTTTTTCAGTTGAAAAGTACTAAATCCAGCAGCACCTCCCCAGCTAAAACTTGGAATAAAAGTCCGGGGGTAGCCGCTTCCGAAAATATTGGCAGAGACTCCCACTACCGTACCAGTGTTGAACATCGTGTTGATCCCACATTTACTGTGGTCCCCCATGATCAGCCCACAGAACATCTGCCCGGTTTTTTTGAACCGGCCTTCCGGATAATTCCATACCCGGACCTCTGAGTAATTGTTCTTGAGATTACTGGTATTCGTATCTGCACCAAGGTTACACCAATATCCCAGGACCGAATTTCCCAGGTAACCATCATGCCCTTTATTCGAATATCCCTGGATAACCGAATTCCCGATTTCACCCCCTACCTTTGACCAGGGTCCTACCGTGGATCCTCCACGCATTTTAGCACCCATATTGAGAACGCTGTGTGCACCGAAGGCGTGGGTCCCGTGGACAATCGCTCCTTCCTGGATCCGGACGCCTTTGCCAATGTAGATGGGACCATCTTCCGC
>JBFGVE010000200.1:0-4089 GCA_041565275.1 Bacteroidia bacterium | reverse complement strand
GTGGTCGACGCGGAGGGTATCCCATTCTCCGATCGGAAGGTCCGTGAGGTAGTGAGTTGAGGGTTCGATGGTACGTGGCGTCTGTGACATGGCGTTGGGCGGTCTGCATAGTGGGAGTATCGATGAGAGTAATGTGTAAGAATGGTGTGGCGAGACAATCATGTGTGAGGCGAGTATTGTGAGAAAAGGATTGGGATATGAGATGCAAGAGAGTGAGGGAAGCGCAAGGCAAGGAGAAGGGAAGCCGTAGGAGGCAGGGGGGCCGTGAGAGGCCAAAAGCGCGAGAGCAAGAAATAGTTAGTTAGCAGGTAGTGGGTTCAATTTTGTGTACGTTACGTGCTAGGTAGTGGGTTGAGTTTCGTGAACGTTAAAGTGGTTGAATTTCGTGGCCGAGACTAAGATGTGTACGTTAAGTGCTAGGTAGTAGGCGTTTGTGGTTGGATGAGGGGTGGTGAGTGGGTCAGGGGTGTTAAGAGATGTGTGTGGGGGTGTGTAAGTTCATATAAGTGTGAGACTGATGAGAGATAGGTAATAAGATATTGCTAGGACTCGGAGTCTATTTAGTCTCTTTGGAGGCTCTCGCCTTTCGGAGTTTTTCAATCCGTTTCCTTTTTTTCTCATTCCGAGTGTGGGCAGCTTTAAGAGAATTGAGTTCTGCATGGCTCAGTGTTCTATTGGGCGGGCTCAACGCTGGAGGCGGAGGGAGACAACGGGCGTCCAAACTGTGCTCAAAGGGATGAGTAAGCTCATGGAATGGAATCACTGGAGAGACACGGTTCCAGGTTGACCAGAGAGCCAGAACATATTCATCGCAGCCCCAATGTCCTCCTGGGAGGATTGGTGGGGAGTTTTGTTCCGGTCTGATATTATTGAGCAGCCAATTAAGGGTAAAGTTACTGGGCGGATTTGATAATCTCCTTAGGTATGGGTGAAAGGAATCCTCTTCCCGGGCCGTATGCAATAGCCGTGTTCCTTCTGTTTTCAAGAGGGAGTGGGCGGTTTGGGCTAAAGCAAGCCTGTCGTCTTGGTTTGTTGAGACCAACTGGTCACCCGACAGGGCTCCGTCTGGTTTCAGCAAGTGCGATCCTAGAGTGCATAGGCCACCGAAGGCCTCCAGTTTGAGGGCGTTCAGCAATAAAAGGCTTAGCCTGGTATCTGGCGGGGATACAAAGGTGAAGGCGCTCAGGTTGGGTCTTTTTTCGGTGTAGTTGGTCGGTCTCCAGATGGTATTCTGGTGGCAAGCTTGAGTCTTTCTTGCCAGTAAGGCATCCCGGAGTGCTTGTTCCTCGAGGGGAGACCAGGCGTAGTTGATATCCCGGACCAGGGCAAGACTGATTCCTTCCCAGGACGATATGCTAAGGCGTGCCAAGGTCATGAGGTGCCCTTTGTGCCCGGATCGTTGAAAGCCTTTTCTCCATGGGTAGCCCAAGAAGACCTTCAAGAACATTGGGGAATGGGGCAGGTTCGTCATTGACTGAATTAGCTCAGGCAGGTCATCAATTGAATCATCGTAGAAGATGATTATTTTGGTGTCGGTTTCCCGGATAACAGGAGACTCAGACAAAGACCTCAACAGGGTGATCAGCGGGAGGGAGTACTGGGTGTTGAAGGTGGTTAAGCCTTTTTGACCCTGGGTTTTGAAGACCGTGAGTGAAATGATGGAACTTCCATTGGGGAGAACGTCAACAGATGGCCTTGGAGGCAAGACAGGTTCTGGGAAAATCAAGTCGCAGAATTGTGATCCTGGTTTCCAGGACCTGACCCAGCGGTAGTTGTTGTAGGGGACTCGGATTTCGGTTCCCTCAAGGACACGTTTGGTAGTCTTGATCCTAACCTTCCAACTACCCGCCCGGTAGTGGTGAGCAACAATGACACCATTGGAGAGAGGGCTACTGGCAGCAGCGTGGTTGGCGAAGAGTCCCATTGACCATTTGTTCCGAGGGCCCAGAGCGTTCCATTGATCGGCCCTTGTAAGACGTAGATGAGTTTTGGAGTTCGCAGAGTAGACAAAGAAGGGGACGCCATCTTGGTTACCTGCTTCCGAATTGCTGGAGAAGGGCTGGCCCTTTTCCTCAAGTGGGAAATCCGTGATGAAAGTTCCTTTAGGGATATCGCGAATAGCGTAGAGGCCGTTGCCCCAATCTCCGTTCTTGATTTTGGTCCATTTCGTTGCGACCCACATCGAGAGCGATCTGAGAGTGGGATCAGAGGCCATATTAGGATTGGGTTAGAGATTTAAGGTGAGGAGGAGATAATTAAGAGAGAGGGGGTATGTGGTAGTATCCTAGCGGGTGAGTTTCCAAGGTGAGAATTTGTTCAGGGTGGGTGTTGCACAATGTGGAGCCGATGTCGGCGGCTTTGTCTGCAGCCTCGTTGCCGTCAATGTTTGCGTGTCCTTTGACCCAATGAAACATCAATTCTCCTTTAAATTCCTCTATGAGGTCTTTGATCCGGTGTATCAGAGCCCGGTTTGCCTTGGGATTCCAGCCTTCTGTCAGGACACCTTTGGAGTAGGAACTATCGGTAAAGATATGGGTGTTGACATCGTCCTTGTTATTCGTGATGAGCCAGTTAATGACCATTCCTATGGCCCACAATTCACCCAGATTATTCGTTCCATCCCCCAGTGGGGCTGACAGGGTGAATGAGAGGTTCTCTCTACGTAAAAGTATCAGTCCACCGGCTCCCGTTGGGCCGGGGTTAGGGTTGGCACTACCGTCGGTATAACAGACGTGGTCTGAACTGGGAATTTGGCTAAAAATTTCCTGATAGGCTTGAACAGATTTCTTTTTGGGCGGTAGCGGGTTCCAGCATCGTTTTTCCGACAGGGTGAGTTCCACAATCTTAGTCGCCGGATTTGAGATCTGAATTCCTTTCCTAGCGAGTTGGGAGATCCCCCAGACTGACCAACAGAAGGTGAGTAAAAAAGCAGGGTAATTACCTTCACTTTTGAACCAGGGAGTTTGGAACAGAAAGAGAATTTGGAGGGGGTTTGAAATGGCTTCTCCTATGGAGCGAGGGAAGACCATGGATTTCAAACTTTCTAATGCTTCCAGTGTTGCTTGACAATTTAGAAAATAATGTTCAATTCGATCTTCCCATTTCCCACATAGTCGACAAGGAAACGGATTAGATGGGTCGGGCGATCTGGGTTTAAGGTCAAAGGGGATGCGATTCCTGCAGTCGGTCGGGAGGGCATTAGTCAAGAGGCGCAGTGTAAAATCTTTTAGGAAAGCCGGGGTCTTGACCAGGTGTGGCGATGAAGCTATAACTTTGTTGCCATTCAGGTTCAGTGGGCCAGTATTGTATTTATTAAACCTATGCAGTTTTCGAAACCATTCACTTCTGTGTTCCGTACCGTAGCCACAGGAGACTAGATCAAGGTAAAGGTTGTCTTTTTTGACCTGAAGGGGGTCATCCGTGGAGGAGTATTTCCTCAAGAAGTCGGTGGCGACAAAAGACTTCATTTTGGAGAGAGAAAGTTCATCCTCGTTGATCCAATCTACGTTCTGGTGTGAGGAGAAGTCATATCTTGACAGCAGAAGTTTATTGGCCATGGCCCAAATGTCCTTAAGGGGAGGGTCGAGGCCAAAATAGGACTTGGGTTGAATCAAGAACGGGTATTTAAACGCAGTGCCGTTGTAGGGGATTACCGCCCTTTGAATGGCGTTTTGAAGCGTGGAGTAAACACCGTTTGGAATCATAAGAAATTGTGCATGATAGTATAGGAGAGGGAGAACAAAGGTGTTAACGGTCATTATCCGTCTCCTCAGTGGCATCTTGCGCATCAGGGACTTATAACTCCCTAACCGAGTGAGCGCTTTAGTTAGTGGGGGATCCCATACGTTTTCCAGAAAGTTTTCGCCTACCCTACTAAAGAAGATACCGAGGTACTTGTATTTCGTTACCACTTGCAGGTCAGGCCATGTACTAGTGCGGACTACTTCAAGGTCACCAGTGTTTAAGTCAACTGGGGGAAGGATGGCGGTTTTCCCTTTGTTAATTCCGAGGCCGGATTGAAGCGCGAAGGCGTCAATAATTGGGAGGGCAGTCAATAAGGATCTAAGTGTAGGGGACAGAACAACTAGG
>JBFGVE010000199.1:0-4112 GCA_041565275.1 Bacteroidia bacterium | reverse complement strand
GCTGTTGTGAGCTTAAGCAAAATAGATGGTAGTGATACCCTCCAGAGAGAAACAGATAGGTATGGCCGCTTTTCAGCAATGCTTCTATCCAAAACTGAGTACGAAATTTCCGTCGCAAAAGAAGGCTATTATACTGCCAAAATGAGGATCTCTACCACCTTGGATTCCTATGATGGGGATACCATTATCCCAATGCAGATAAAACCCGTCGAGATCGGAGAGATTTTTACTTTGAAAAATATTTATTATGACTTTGATAGATGGAACCTCAAACTGGAATCAGAAGCCGAGCTTGGCAGGTTGATCACCTTTATGAATGATAATCCAGATGTCAGCATTGAACTGGGGTCTCATACGGACTCTCGGGGCAGCACAGAATACAATGCGGACCTTTCCTCAAAGCGTGCCCGGAATGCCCGCTACTTCCTGATCATCAACGGAATTGAAGCCGATAGGATAACCAGTAAAGGATATGGAGAATCAAAGCTTGTCAATGGTTGTCGTGATGGCACAAACTGCTCGGAAGCAGAGCATGCTCAAAATAGGAGAACTGAGTTCAAGATCATTGGGTACAAGGGTAACATCAGTCAGGAATAGCAAGCAGGATTGGAATTATTGTATATAAGGATGATATCATTTCATAATGGAAGGTAGGATTCATAAAAGGTTCGTAGACGGTTTGAAACGAGAAGGTATTTTCTTCCTGATTTCCTTTCTTTCAGTTGTCCAATTGGTTTTGTCCTCTGCAAGTGAATTGCATGGACAGATCAGTCAATTTCCTCATATCAGCAGTTTTGAAGATGAGCCTGTATGCATATCCGGCTGCAACACCAATTGCCCCTTGTTGGGAACCTGGCGTAATGCAACGACTGAGGACTTGGATTGGGTTACTGATCGATCGGGAACTCCGTCTTCGTCTACAGGTCCCTCTCAAGACCACACCTTTGGAAACTCTCAGGGCTATTATATCTACATCGAATCCTCCTGTAACAACCAAGGTTACCCTAATAAGCGTGCAGATCTGGTCTCCGCCTATTTCGATTTTTCTTCTACCACAGATACGGTATTCCTTTCTTTTTGGTACCACCAGTATGGTGCTCATATGGGGTATCTGCATTTGGATGTAGATACCAGCCAGGGGAGCAGCCCTTGGGTCGAGGATATCATTCCTCCTTTCACCGATAACATCAATCAGTGGCAAAGACAGTTGGTCAGCATGGGGCCCTACATGGCGATGGATTCCGTACGCTTTAGATTGCGATGTATCACCGGGACAAATTCCAGAGGCGACATGGCCTTAGACGACATTGATTTTTTTATTCCCCAAGAGAATGACCTTGAAGTAACCCTGATCAATGATCCTGTACAGGGCTGTGCTTTGTCAGACACGGAAACTGTCAGCCTAACCGTATTTAACCATGGGACCAATACCTTATTTCCCGGTGATACCGTGCAGTTGTGTTTTCAGGTCGATTTGACCAATCCCCTCTCTGAAAGTTTTACTTTAACCGATACCTTATTTCCCTCCGGAGAACTCGATTTTACTTTCCAGCAAAGAGCCGACTTGAGCGTACTCGGGCTCCATACCATTTCGGCCTGGAGCAAGATGTCCCCACTTGGTACCTCTCACAATCGGGAAAAGACTGTTTCCGTCTACCACTTCGATGTAGTTAGTCAATTTCCTTATGCTGAAGGATTTGAAAATGGGTTTGGTATGTGGCGTGTAGAGGGAGTAAACTCCAGTTGGACGGTTGGAACACCTGCTAAAGCGATTATCAATAGAGCAGCCACTGGGGCCAATGCTCTGATTACTGGGACTTCAACGCCATATAACAATGGAGAAAGTGGCTGGGTGATCGGGCCGTGCTTTGATCTAAGTAATGTTTGTCGGCCTGAATTGCGCCTCAACGTAGCATGGGAAAACGAATACACCTGGGATGGGGCAGTAATCCAATATTCCACCACAGGAGGGGTTTCCTGGAACCGCCTTGGGAGTTTGGGTGACCCTTTCAATTGGTACAACAGCGATGATATTTATGTTCGTCCGGGAGGTCAGGCCCACGGATGGACAGGAACCGTTTCCGATGGCAACGGATCAGGTGGCTGGGTCTCTGCCAAACGGAATATGTACAACCTTGCCGGAATAGAAGATGTAATTGTTCGCATCGTCTTTGAAAGCGATAATGGCATTGCTGGAGAAGGAATTGCCTTTGATGATTTCGTGATCAGCAACGGTGTATATCTGGGACCAGACCTAACTGTCTGCATTGGGGATACTGCTGTGCTTGACGCGGACTCTGTATCCGGTGATATTTATTTGTGGTCTACCGGAGCAACTACCCGGACCATTTCAGTTACCAATCCGGGTATCTATTGGGTGGAAGTTTCTAATAGTTCCTTCTGCACCACGCGGGATACTGTCGAGGTTTTTGGTATCCAGCCCCAGTATCAGGTCAATCTTGGCGCCGACACTTCAGCTTGTGGAAGCTATGATTTGATGGCCCCAACTCTGCCCGGTTTTACTCATTTTTGGTCCAACGGGCAATCAGGACAAAACATTACTATAACTAATTCTGGAGCCTATTTTGTCGATGTTACCACTCCCTGTGGAGTGGTTCGCAGCGACACCCTAAATGTCCAAATTTTGCCATTACCTCCTCTCGATCTGGGTCAAGACACCACGACCTGTGCAGATTTGACCTTGGTTGCAGATGCTGGTGCATCTGCATATAGCTGGTCAACAGGAGCTACCACCCAGAGTTTAACGGTTAATACCACCGGTAATTATTCGGTAACTGTCATTGGTATTAACGGTTGTACTTCGGTGGATTCCATAGAAATACTTGTTGCAGGATTTCCCACCGCAGATCTCGGTCCTGACACGATTCTGTGTCCGGGAGATACGCTCTGCATTACCGCCAATCCTAATCCGGGACTTAACTACACATGGACTACCGGTGCCCTTAGCAATGAAATCTGTGTTAGATCTGGAGGCGTCTATGCAGTAACTGTCACCAATCAGGACAATTGTTCTCGTAGCGATACGGTTAGTATAACTATCCCCGCTGATCCTATCGCAAATATTGATGCAGATACCAGTAACTGTCCTGCCATCAGTTTCTTTGGGAATTCAACAGGCGGCCCAGTAGATGACTGGATATGGATTTTTGGCGATGGGGATACAGGATTTGTCCAAAATCCTACCCACATCTATCCTGGAACCGGCCTCTTCAATGTTGAGTTGGTCACCAGCAATGCTTGCGGTACGGACACCGCCTTTCTTCCTCTGCCCTTGATCTGTGAAGTAGGGGTCAATGAGAGCCTAGGACTGGAAGTAGCGATTTTCCCTAATCCAGCCAGCCAATACCTGAATTTACACTTCTTCTATTCTGGTTATACCAGAATAGATATTGGCTTGCTTGACATGATGGGCAAAGAAGTTATTGCCCCTAAAGCCTACCGTATTCAAGGTAATGGGCAAGCCGTTTTTGAACTGGGAGATCTAGCGGAAGGGATCTACATCCTTGAGTTGCATACCGGGAAGCAGTCGATAAGAAAGCGAATTTCAATTCGCAGATAAGATTCTTACCGAATGATAACCACGTCTCCGGTTACTTCTGGAGAATCATCACCTTTATTGAAGATGTAGAAGTAAGCACCGTCCGGCAGTTCGCCTCCAGTCTTGTTGCTGACACCGTTCCAATCGTTATTGTAAGGGGCAGCTTCGTAAACCACATTTCCGTACCGATTGAAGATCTGAATTGAATTGTTGGGAAATGCCTCGATAAAATCAATCTCAAAAAAGTCATTTACTCCATCCCCATTTGGGCTGAAACTACCGTAATAAACTGGTTCTGCAGGATCCACACAGACTTCAGCTGAAAATGTGTCTCGGCACTGGCCGATATTTTCGATTGTCAAAACAATCTGGTAGGTACCTACGGAATTATAGCTGTGAGATGGATTGTTCCCCTGGGCATAGGGTTGGGTGGAGCCATTTCCAAAATCCCAAAGGCCAAAGTCAGCCCCGGTACTTAGATCAATTATATCAAAAATCGGGTCGTTCAGTAGAGCACAAGCACTTGGATTAGTTACAAAATTAGCATTGATGG
>JBFGVE010000198.1:0-4132 GCA_041565275.1 Bacteroidia bacterium | reverse complement strand
GAACTTTACGACATGGGTGCCATTTCGGTAGAGGAAATTCTCAAAATTGACAATGTCCTGCCTACGCTCTTGAAAGACCTGGTCAATATTTTCTATTTTATCCTCTGGGATTAACTGGAAACCCGTCAGGATGCTGGGACGGACCCGGACCACCAACACCTCTTCATAGTAAGACCTGTCAAAGATTCCGATATGCCCACGGAGGGGGAGCCTACAAGTGGAGCGCCACATCCAATCATGCCTAAGCTCCAGAGTGGAGGGCCGCTTAAAAGTGGAAACATGAACCCCTGCGGGGTTGATACCAGACATAACGTGACGAATTGCTCCACCTTTTCCCGCAGAATCCATCCCTTGAAAAACGAGAAGCAAGGAATACTTCCCGTGAGCATACATCAGGGATTGAAGCTCATCAATTTCTTCTGTGTACTCATTCAACAATGATTTATACTCTTTCTTATCAGAGTACAAGTCCTTGACTTCCGTGGTTAGCTCTTTTATAGGTTTACTTTTCCCTACCTGGTAATAGTATTCATCGGGATCAATTTTCAGTTTCATATTGTAAAAATGGTTTCTAACTAAAATACAGAACTACTTCATTATATCTTCAAGACAGCCGGGAATTGTGATTGCTGGCGTACCGGAAGAGCGGTTTCTTTTTTGACCAACTCCAAACAGAGAATTTCCTACAACTTCCCTGTACTCAAAATATCCATTTTTTTCTCAATCCTAGCTTTCTCCCGGCGAACGACATTCACTGCTCCCTCTCCCAGAGAGGTTTCGCATGCCGCAAGCGTATAAATTCTTTGAGCCTCCACAGAGGTCAATCCTGAAGCCTCATACACCAACTTTTCTCTGATCGCCTCACTCAGTTCCAATTTTAGTTCTTCTGAAATACCTTCTAAAATAAGTCCGTAATCTTCGCTATCGCAGTCTGGAAATGAGAGTAGGTCCACATACCGAACAAGGTCGAGAGGAAGATTCGCCTTAGGAGAAATTAGGATCAAGTGCATAGACTTCCGGGAGTGGGGCAAGTCAATTGCGATCCTCTTGAGGAGAATTTTTATCTCTGAATGCCCTAACAAGTCATTGGCCCCTTCCAAAACAAATATTTCCTTGTTGTAGGAATCCATTCGGTTCAGTAGTTCCGATAACATTTGCTGGCCATCCATTTTTTTATCTCCAACTGGAAGAACAGTATCCATATTCAACCCCAATTCAACCAAGCCTTCTACCACACTCCAGCGGTACAGATTGTATTTATCCGCTTTGCATATTTCTTTGAGTGTCTGGTACACCCTTGGGTCATCAAATGATTCAAGCCATATAACGGGATACCTGGCCCGAAATCTTGTAAATAATATATCTGTAATATTCATTTTAATTAATCTTTTTTGGTGTATGGATAGGTTCGTATGATACGTATTTCTCCCTTGGCGAAAAGATAGTGAACAATTGGCAAATGTCCTGAAAAAGCCCTAAAATGACAGACACACAATTACGATACTGAAAATGAACCTGTTGAAGCGAATTGTACCTTTTATAGTACTTTTTTTCTTGTTTAACTGTAGAAACGGCACAGAAAAAAATACTACTGCCGAAACTAATCTACTGCAAACGGATTTTGCTCCTGCTACTTACGCCTCCCTGCTAGATTCTGCGGTTGCAAGCGGTGAACTTTCCGAAGAAGATCGGGAACTAGTACTCCAATTTATTAGGAACCATTCAACCAGCATTCCTGAGGGGCATACGCTTCATAGCCTTTTGCAGGGAGCCAGGGGAATGGAATTTATGCTCAATGAAGGAATATCTGTTCGGGTTTCTAAAGGCAACGTCACCACTGATCGAAAAATTTACGGATTCCATCTTCACCTCATAGCCCGCAACAAGTGTGAAACCGGAATCACAGGTCTGCGCGGATACATACAATGGCTAAACTCAGAAGGTGAAATACTGAAAAACTCTCCTGTCTTTTCGATCCGTGGAAAGCTTCCTCCCGAAGAAATGATGGACAATGTGCTTCTCCAGACAGCTTATTATAAGCCTACTGGAAACGAATTGAATTCTCCTAAGCTCAATGCTTGGCGGGACACTTTAGAGCTTATGGAAAAATCAGTTGAAAATTTTGACTCCTCTCGATTCAAGTTTCGTCTCATTGATATTCGCCTGAGTAATGGACTAACTCCTTCACAGTATTGGTTAAAACCACTGAAGGAGCGTTCAGAATTCAAGAATGCAGAAGTAGAAAGCCAGACACCTGCCAGATTACAGAGCTGGCCTAAAAAAAATAAAGACTGGATACAAAAATTAACGACAGGGCTGGGAGAGCATTATTTGGAAATTACTCCCATTCTTACGAACAAAGGAGAAGGTACACACGGTGAATACTTGCTTTTCGACAGGATCAAAAAGGTTGAAAGGTTCTTCCGGCTCCACGTTAAGGTGCCTGCCCAGCGAATAAACCCTGCGAATAAGAGTGGTCAAATGGTGCATTATGAAGAGGTGGCCTTTTGGAACTGGCCAATGGAGTTGCGTATCTACCAGTCTGAAATAGACTAGATCAGACCGATGGCATGAAGGGTTGCGGCCAATTGGGGATAATTTAATTTCCCCTCTCTTACACAATAAAGTACATTAAACCCATTTCCCTCACAGATGGCCGTATAGCTTCCATTATCCCTAATGGAGTAGCTGGCTTCAAGGTCATTTCCTTTACAAATAATTAAATGAGATTGGTTATCGCGAATGGTATAATATTTTTCATAACTATCGCCTTTGCATATGGAGGTATATGCTTGCTGATCACGAATGGTGAAGACCCTTTCATAACCTTTCCCCATACATATGTATTTTTCATCCCGGATGGTCATGAGAACCTCATAACTCTTACCCTTATAAAGATAAATGCCGTCCCTCCAAGTAAAAAGGGTATCATAACCACTGCCTGAACATATAAAAATACTTGCCATCAAAATTTTGGTTAACATCTGTACAACGATAATAATCTGACCCAAGTAAAGTTAATACAATTCCTGAACTGAACCATTGGGTATTTGTTTCGTACCTAAGGACATTGGCACAGGAAAATCCGGAATAGATGAAAAACTTAGCGATGGGGCTTGTGGGGATTCTTGCTCTTTTATTTACCTACCCAGTTACTGTCAAGGGGATTGACCACGGACCCAGGAAGGCGGGTCTGGCATTTTCGAATGCAGAGATTTCCAGAAATGAAGCTCTTGGTCTGGGATTGGACGCATGGATAAATAGAAAACGTAAAAGGAAGAAACGTACCCTGGCAATCGGGGTTGTGGTAGGAAATCCGGCAGGGCTGGGTGGACGTGCAATCCTGAGAATTAAAAATGTAGGCTTGGCCGGGGACATTGCCTATAACCGAATCCGATCTGACAGTGGCCCTTTGGTAAATTCAGTCGTTACAAAACTGGATGCCAGGTTCTACCGAAGGGGTCTGCTGGGAAAATTACTCCGCGTATACGGCTTCGGAGGAGTGACTATGCAAAATGGCAAATGGGATGGGGTCAATAACCAATCAGCACTCCAGATTGATGCTGGAATAGGAGGAGGCATCAAGTTGTGGCAGTTAAGCATAAATGGAGAGATAGGTCTGCTGATACCAGCTGTGAAGCCAACAAATTACGATCCTGGTTTTGGTGTCTTTGCCAATATCGCCGTGATGCTTTGGTTATTATAAGATTTACCAGTAAGGCTTTTTTATCTTGCTAGCAGAGAATTGGAGCTGCTATATTTGTGTGGACTTTAGGTTTAGTCAAAGATCTATTATCATTACACTATGTCAATTAAAAGAAAAGTTTACGACAAGGAGTTCAAGATTCGGGCGGTTCGCCAGAGTTACGAGACCGAAAGCATAGCAGTCCTGGCCAGTGAGCTTGGGATACGTGTGGAATTGCTTTATCGCTGGCGTGGCACCATGCAGAAAGAGGAGTCCAAGCGGTTTCCCGGTCACGGGAACAAGGCGATGACACCCGAAGAGGCGGAACTTGCAAGGGTGAAAAAGCAGCTTGCCGATGCCGAGATGGAGCTCGAGATCCTAAAAAAGGCGATCGGCATCTTCTCCAGGAAAGACGGAAAGCATACGAATTTATCATGAGGAATTCAG
>JBFGVE010000197.1:0-4168 GCA_041565275.1 Bacteroidia bacterium | reverse complement strand
TGTCGCCGGAATGACCCGCCAATAGCGCATGTGCTGCTTCCCCAATTTCGGAAGGACAATAAGTGCCCCGTCGCGATGACATCAAGAAGATTCTGCTGATTGGCTCCGGCCCGATTGTGATCGGGCAAGCTTGCGAATTCGATTATTCTGGCTCTCAAGCTTCTCGTTCTTTACGAGAAGAAGGGATCAAGGTCACTCTGGTCAACTCGAATCCTGCAACGATTATGACCGATCCGGTCACCGCTGACCACATATACCTTCTTCCACTTGAACGGAAATCAATCATCCAAATCCTCAAGGAGCATCCTGATATTGACTCGGTACTACCCACTATGGGGGGTCAAACAGGACTCAACCTAGCTATTGACTGTGACAAGGCCGGGATCTGGAAGCAGTTTGGGGTCCGAACGATTGGCGTTGATTTCAAAGGGATTGATACCGCTGAAGACCGGGAAGCATTTCGAAAACTCATGATTGAGATCGGGATTGATGTCCCAGAAGCCCGAATTGCAGGTTCTTTCCTTCAGGGGAAAGAAATTGCCCAAGAAATCGGATTTCCATTGGTCCTGCGGCCTTCCTATACTCTTGGCGGATCAGGGGGTGCATTTGTCCACAAAGCAGAGGACTTCGACAAAGCACTTACCCATGCGCTCCATACCAGCCCCATTCACCAAGTACTGATCGAAGAAAGCATCTATGGTTGGAAAGAGTTTGAGTTGGAAGTATTGCGAGACCACGGAGGTGACCATATTGTAGTTTGTTCGATTGAGAACCTTGATCCCATGGGTATCCATACTGGCGATTCCATCACAGTCGCTCCTGCCATGACCCTTCCTGATACACAGATGCAGATGATGCGAAATGCGGCTTTTCAGGTTATGGATGCTATAGGAGAATTTAGTGGTGGTTGTAATGTACAATTCTCTATCGATCCGGAATCAGGTCGCATGATCTGCATCGAGATCAATCCCCGGGTTTCACGCTCATCCGCCCTAGCTTCCAAAGCTACTGGATACCCCATAGCCAAAATTTCCGCTAAGTTGGCAATCGGCTACCTCCTCCACGAACTTCACAATCAGATTACAGGAAATACGTCAGCCCTCTTTGAGCCAACCCTCGACTACGTAATAGTTAAGATCCCACGTTGGAACTACAGTAAATTCAGAGGTGCCGATCCCTATTTAGGCTTGCAGATGAAGTCTGTGGGAGAAGTAATGGGTATGGGTAGGTGCTTTAATGAAGCTCTACAGAAAGCCTGTCAGTCGCTTGAAGTGAAACGTAACGGATTAGGAGCCGATGGCAAAGAGTTGACAAATCTGGATGAGGTCATGACAAGCTTGTCAAGACCATCCTGGGATCGGCTGTGGCACATCAAAGATGCTATGGAACTGGGGGTACCTCTTCGATCTATCCATAAGACGACCAAAATTGATCCATGGTTTCTGGAACAAATCCACGAACTGGTGGAATTAGAACGTCATATGAGAAAATACACGGTTGACTCCATTCCCTCGAGATTGATGGAGGAGGCTAAACGCAATGGTTATGCAGATCGCCAGATTGCTCATGTTCTCAATTGCTTTGAATCGGAAGTCCATAGTCGCCGCGAAGAGATAGGACTGGTTCGTCAGTTTAAAATGGTGGATACTTGTGCCGCTGAATTCGAAGCCCAAACTCCTTATTTTTATAGCACTTTTGATGGGACGACCGAATCGGTCAGTTCCTCCAAAAAGAAGATTATCATTTTCGGGTCTGGACCTAACAGAATAGGTCAGGGAATCGAATTCGATTATTGTTGCGTACATGGAGTGCTTGCTTGCCAGGAAGTAGGCTACGAGACTATCATGATCAATTGTAATCCTGAGACGGTATCCACAGATTTCAATGTTGCAGATAAACTCTATTTCGAACCCGTCTTCTGGGAGCACATATACGATATCATTAAGCATGAGATGCCTGAGGGAGTGATAGTGCAGTTGGGCGGACAAACCGCTCTGAAGCTAGCCGAAAAGTTGGATCGCTATGGAATACCTATCATTGGCACTTCTTACAAGTCTCTTGACATGGCTGAAGATCGAGGCACCTTTTCCACTTTACTTAAGAACCTCGGTATTCCTTACCCGGAATTTGGCGTTGCAGAAGATGCTGACGATGCTTTGGAAGTAATCAAGAAAGTCGGGTACCCTGCTTTGGTTCGTCCTTCTTATGTTTTGGGTGGTCAGAGTATGAGGATTGTGATCAACGACGAAGAATTGGAGAGCCATGTGATCAAAACTCTCAAGGAAATTCCTGGTAACAAAGTATTGATTGACCGTTTTTTGGATGGAGCTATTGAGGCCGAAGTAGATGCCATATGCGATGGTGAAAGTGTGCACATCATCGGTATGATGGAGCATATTGAACCTGCTGGAATTCACTCGGGCGACTCAAGCGCTTGCCTGCCTCCATTTTCTCTAGGTGACCTGCAGCAGACCATGATGGAAAATTATACCAAGGAAATTGCATTGGCAATGGGGGTAAGGGGACTGATCAATATCCAGTTTGCAATTCACCAGGAAAAAGTTTATATCATAGAAGCCAATCCGCGTGCGTCAAGGACGGTACCTTTCATCGCAAAAGCCCATGGAATTCCTTATGTTAACTACGCCACCAAAGTCATGCTGGGGACCCATAAGTTGACAGACTTCGAATTCAATCCCATCCTCAAAGGCTACGCAATTAAACAAGCGATTTTTTCATTTCACAAATTCCCCGATGTCAACAAGGAATTGGGCCCGGAAATGAAGTCAACTGGAGAGGCGATTTATTTCATAGATGACCTCAACGATGAGTTTTTCCTAAAACTGTACCGTGAACGTAATCTTTACCTTAGCCGCTGATTATCGGTCACTATGTCCCATACCATCGCTATTGGATCACCAATGAGGAGATTCAGGAGGTTGTATCCACCCTTAAGAGTGGCTGGCTAACTGCTGGCCCCAAAGTAGTAGCTTTTGAAGAGGTTTTTAGTGAGTACAAAGGGGGAGTGCCGTCCCTGGCCGTAAGCAATTGTACCGCTGGTATATTCCTTTCCCTTAAAAGCTTGGATTTGAAACCAGGAGATGAAGTCATCACCACCCCTATAAGCTTTGTGGCTACTTCTAATTGCATCGTGCATGCTGGAGGACAAGTGGTATTTGCTGATATTGATCCAGTCACTATGAATATTGATCCTAAACAGATTGAGCTAAAAATTGGACCACGTACAAAGGCAATTTTACCCGTTCATATTGGAGGCAACCCATGTGAAATGGATCAGATCATGGAATTGGCTACTACCCACCGTCTGAAAGTGATAGAAGATTGCGCACATGCCATCGAAGGAGAATTCATGGGAAAGCCATTGGGGACTTTTGGCTATGCTAGCAGTTTCTCTTTTTATCCGACCAAAAATCTCACTGCAGCTGAAGGAGGAATGGTTATCTGCCGTGATGAAAAAGTGAAGAGCCTTCTTTCTATCCTCAGCCGTCATGGACTCGATAAAGGAACCTTCCAGCGGATGGAAGAAAAGGGAGTACCTCTCTACGATGTGGTGCTGCCCGGCTTCAAGGCCAATATGACTGATCTGCAAGCTGGCATAGGATTGCAGCAGTTCAAGAAGCTAGTACTCATGTATCTTAGGCGTAAGGAAATCCATCAGCGCTATCTGAATGCATTTTTGCTTTTGCAAGAGGTTGACATCATCCGACAAAACCCTAGGGGGAAACCTAGTTTCCACTTATTCCTCATAGTGCTCAAGCCAGACCAACTAAAAATCTCTCGAGATGCCTTCTTAAGGACTGCGCTTGAACGTGGAGTTGAACTTTCTGTAAATTATACCCCTATCCATCTGTTTACATGGTATCGAAACCAATTCTCCACTGTTCCTGGTGATTATCCTAATGCTGAATATATTGGTGCAAATGTCGTAAGTTTACCTTTTTATCCTGCTATGAGCGAAGAAGATGTCACATATGTGATTGACACTCTATCTGAACTTATAGTAGAAAACCGGTTGTAAGACTGCTTGAATGAAGAAATTCACTAAATTATATTCCACTCCCGCTCTATAAGTGATCCGGGTATTGGAATTAAAACCCACAAAAATATGACTCGAATAATTCTTATACAGCTAATATCTGCTTCACTG
>JBFGVE010000196.1:0-4197 GCA_041565275.1 Bacteroidia bacterium | reverse complement strand
TCGACCCTCCCACGATACCTGCTGTTAACTTTCTTAATTCGTTTGACAGCAAGCGCCTTAGAAAGTTCCCTAGCACCTGCCGAATACATCTTGTAAGGTAGAATTTTAGTCTTTTTCATAACTCAGCATCCACAAGAAAGCCAGGGAGAGCATTCGCTTTAACATTCTTTCCCTCAGCTTTACCCACAACACCCCAATCGCAAGAATAAGGGAAGTCAATCAACCTAGAGAAGCTTCTACGCAGATCGTCTGACATACCTAGGTAATTCAAGTCTTCTGCGAGATCACCGAAGATTTGGTGGAAAAGCTCCAATGGATCAATCTCTGCGAGATGCCGAGGGCTCTCACTCTTGAGAGCGAATTGGTAGATGCAATCCAGGATTCGCAACCACTTCGTCAGAAGCTTAGCATCGGATGTACCCCGCATCGACCGAAACTCAACACTCCCAAACTTCCGCAGGGCTCCGAGGTTAAGGAACATATAGCGAATTTCATTTTCCTCCAACACAGGGAAGCCGGTCCCTCTGCGAATTCCTGCGCTAAAATGGTGTGTAAGATATTCCAAACCTGCCTCAGCATCTCTACTTCGCAGACAAAACCGATTACCTACACGGCTAGCGCCACAGAATCGAGTAAGAGGTTCCTCCATCAAGAACCCGAGATAAACGATATTAGCTAGCTGTACCGGGGTGAAAGAGAGGACGTTCAGATGCACGTGCACAGAAGTTCTGAAAGAGAAATCTACTTTAGAGTCCGCAAGCTTCTTCTCAAGATAGCCCAAAGCCGCTTCAGCAAATTTGAAATTTAACGGCTTCTTCAGTACATACTCTAGCCCATTTCCCCGGAGGCTTTGGTCATTAGTACTAGTCCAATACCTATTATTGAGAATAGGGAGACCCTCCCCCTCAACCTCAACCTCGATCCCAAACTGCCCCTCACAGATTGGGATCGCCAACCATTCCGAAACATTCATCCTAGTTCTCCAAAAGAGTTTTCAAATAGGTTTTATCTGCCCGAAACACAAGCTTACCATTGTCAGAGTCAACAAGCCCCACTGTTTTATCCTTATACAGCAGCACAAAGTTCTGGGCCACTGCAAAGTTCTTATGGAACGCTTTAATCTTAGCGTCAGTGCTGACCGCCTCAAGGCATTCCTTCAGGGTAGGGTAATTCTCCTTGATCGTAGGAACCAAATACTTAGTGTTCAAGTCCCGAATACTGTGATACAGCGCTTCATCTTCAGGGGTTTTCCCAATCTGTGTGACCTGTAGGTTATCCCTTGAGAGCCCTTGCTTCATCTTGCGAACACCCCGCCTAGCCGTATAAGCTGCGGTAGTCTCTGAGTTTACAAACCCAAGAGGTACAGGGGTGAAGTCAAAGAGTGGATCATCAATGGGGACAAGCTTTTCCTTTTGTGTTGCAAGCGAACTACATAATGCTAGTCGTCCCTTAACAACCTCATGTAGAAAAACAGGCCACTTGTTGTACAGGACAACTGTACGAGCAAGCATCATATTTAGGTCGTCAATTGAGGATTTTTCAAACATTAGGCACCTCGATGTTTTCTTCCTTCATGATCTTCATAGCTGCGTCCTTGTTACTGCTGTTGATGATCTCCTGAATGTCCCCATGCTTAAGGGCGAGTTCATCACCGTTAATAAGGCGGGTCATCCCGGCTTTCGCATTCCGAAACACCCATTGAATGAGCTTATTGTCATTAAGCCACATATTGCTGAGGGTGCGGTACTCGGCACCATAGGGCTTGGGACGGAAAGCACCAGCCTTACCATACATCTCTCGACGACGGGTATCCCCATCGTAGAACAGAGAGCCGAGGCCCAAGAAGAAATCCATCTGTCGTGCTACAGCAGCAGCAGGACCGAAGGGCAGGTCTTTCTCAGGCTGGTCAATCCAGCCAATATGGACATGGCCTGAGGCAGTTCGGAAAGGGCGCTCACAATCTGGCTTATTGTTAGCAACACCATCCCACCCATTGAAGTCTGGGTCACAACCGAGTTCTAGGGCCTCTGCTGGCTGTCCCTTGATGTATTCAGGATCAAAGTCAGCCACAGGAACAGCCACTACCTCATAGGTGGGCACCATCAGCTTAAGAGTGTTAAGCACAGAGGTGACGTTGATGAGGAATTCCTCCTCGCTTGCTGCGGGGTTGGTGTTAAATTCAAGAGCCATGCCATCAACCTGCACAGCACCGAGATTAACTGGTGTTGGATTCTTCTTGTCGCCCTTAATAAGCCCGAACGCGCTGAGGAATTTACCGTCTTTCTTGACGAAAACTTCGGGATCGCAACCAATCAGAATATTCATTTCTACCACTCCTTAATTATAACCAGATGCCATTGGGAGATACTGCTTGACTTCTTCGTCGGACATACAACCACCACAAACGCAATCCTTCTCTGAGAAGATATGACTCTCCTTATCACTAAACTCAAGCGGGACAGAGCACCATGCGCAAGAAGTATATCGTGCATTGAACTCGTCTTCGGTCAAGAAACACCCTTTGTGATCAATCCGGGTTTCGACCTCCTCCCCTTCAATAAAGAAGGGGATCACTTCCACAGAATCCTTAGCAATCTTGTAGATTGGTTCGCCTCTGTTGTAGGTGATTCGGTTGATCTTGCCTTTGATGAACCCACCCACATGGCTAGTGATATGGTTTTCATCCCCCCATGAAAGATACAGACGAACATCTAGCATCGGGTCCTCTTCAAGCTCAAGGGATGCATACTGCGCACCATACTCATTAGCTATCGCAATAACCCGAAACTCCAAAAATTCACCAAAATAGTCCCGAGAAGATTTTTTTTTTGCGTCCTCTTCCTCTTTCTTTGGGAAGTTCCCCGCCACCACTGATGAAGGGGGAGACTGCTTGATCTCCTTAACTTTTGGCTTGCTAAACTCTTGTCCTGCTTCGGGAATTTCAAAGCAGGTATGTAGGTTAATCGGGAGTTCCTTGATTTCTCGCAGTTCGATATTCCGACGGGAAGATGCGACAGACAGCATCCAAGCTTCGGATGCCCACATCAGAGTTTTGTTATCCTTTGCAAAGGCCATGAATAAGGGGCGCTGATCATTACGAAGGAAGTTTAGAGTTTCCTGATCCTTATCCCACCATACGAGGGCATAAGCCCCTTTAACAGTCTTAATAGCATTTGCTAGCCCCTTTTCCTGAATGTGATGGTAAAGAGCTTGACTATCTACCTCAAACCTATTCCCTTCATGTAGTTCCCACTTGTTCTTGAGGGTGCCGTTATGCACCCCGATAAGCTTGTCAAGCTCAAATGGGTGAGCAGTCTTTCGGGAGACAGTGCCAACAGTTGCGTATCGGTTATGCCCGATCAACACTTTGTTAAGGCGGTTCAGTCCCGTCTTGAAAGCATCGGAATCGAAAAGTTGGAAAGGATCACCCACCTTCTTAACCACTGATGCTTCTGCGTTCGGGGATCGCGGCACAAATGCGACCCCGGTACTGTCTTCTCCCCGAAGGCTATCGAGGATTAGCATATCGACAAAAGCATCGTCATGCGCTTTTAGGGTAGTACCGGCAACACCAACTAGTCCACAAATTTTATAATCCTCCTTGACGATATCTGGTAAGCCTACCACCATCGTCATACCTATCGTTAAAAATGTCAGAGACCCTTCGAGGGTCTATCCCTACAATGAGTGCAATCTCTTTCTGAGATAATCCATCAAATTGCAACAAGTATTTAACTCTCTTAACAATTTCTCCTGTGATTACCTTGAAGGTTCGGCCCCTCTCAACCCTATCCTTGACATTATCTACCTCAGAGCCAATTAGGAGGTGGTTGGGATTAATACACTTAGGGTTATCGCATGTATGTCTTACCACACGTCCAACAGGATCAATCCCGGTAGCTAACTCGTAAACGATCCTGTGGACTTTTCCGTTTGATGACCCTTTCCAACTAATACGTGGGTATCCGTCTGTATTAAGGCACCTTGTCCATTCTAAGCATTCTCCATTAGGGGCGGTGTAACTCAGTAAGTCCTCTAGTGATTTCATCTTTATATCCTCTATAGTATGTGTGATTGGTTTTTTCCACACATATTAATATCGGAAATTATAAAGATTTCCTCACATTATAGAGCCTCCAACAGTTCAAAAAAGTATTCGGTCATTTCTTTGTACTCCGGACCGTTAAATTCAGGATG
>JBFGVE010000195.1:0-4239 GCA_041565275.1 Bacteroidia bacterium | reverse complement strand
GTTCCTCAGGATAGTCAGGAAGCGCATACCCGTTGTCTTGCAATTCCTTGACAGCTCCGATCAATTGCGGTAAAGAAGCACTGATATTGGGGAGCTTTATAATATTGGCTTCAGGTGTTTTGGCAAGTTCACCCAAATAGGAGAGGTCATCGCTTACCCGTTGGTCTTCCCTGAGAAATTCCGGGAAGCGGGCGAGGATCCTTCCAGCAAGTGAAATATCCCTGGTCTCAAGATACACACCCGCAGGAGCAGCAAACGCTTCGACGATCGGCAAAAAGGAATGGGTAGCAAGGGCCGGAGCTTCGTCTGTTCTGGTATAAATAATTTTCGACATAGATTCAAAGTTAGGAGGGCCGAAGGTAATTTTTTCCAGTGAATTACCCAACTGAATAAGGGATAAAAACATATTCTGGCCCAACTCAGAGGGGATAAAAACCTATCCCGGAACTGTTTTACCATTGCTATTGCTGGACATTTCTATTCTTCTTTCACTAACTTGGGATCCGAAATCAAATCCATAGTATGTTAAAGAATTTATTACCAAAGGACAGTTCAAAGTATTTCGCTCAGGATCTTTCCTCGGGGCTAGTCGTATTTCTTGTTGCCATTCCGCTTTGTTTGGGGATTGCCCTTGCCAGTGGTGCACCTATTATGTCAGGGATCGTTGCCGGCATGGTTGGTGGTATTGTCGTTGGTATATTTGGTGGCTCTGCACTAGGCGTCAGTGGTCCGGCTGCAGGCCTGGTAGCCATTATGCTTGACGCAAAGGAAACCTTTACTGCGGACAATCTCAAAAGCACCGGAGATCTGGAGGTCGTGCTTACCCAGGCTCAACTCATGGAAATATTCCAGGTGATCTTGTTAGCTACCCTGATTGCAGGAGTATTCCAGGTACTTTTAGGTTTTGCCAAAGCTGGAGTGCTGGCATATTATATTCCGACCGCAGTGATCAAGGGAATGCTGGCTGCGATCGGGGCGATCATTATATTCAAGCAAATTCCTCATGCCGTGGGTTATGATGTTGATTATGAGGGAGATCTCGGCTTTAATCAGCCCGATGGACAAAATACGTTTTCTGAGATCTTTGAAGCGCTGGCTCATGTACAACCAGGCTCCATAGTATTGTTTGTGGCTGCGATGGCTGTTTTGCTCATTTGGACGCTTCCTTATTTTAGGTCTAAGTACGTTTTCCAAATTGTTTCCGGACCTCTTGTCGCAGTGTTGGTCGGAATCACAGGACACTTGCTCTACGCGAATCTCTTTCCTGAAATGCAGATCACAGCGTCGGGAATGGTCAACTTATCTACCGATAATCTAAGCTTCAATTGGATTGTACTGCCCGATTTCAGTCAGTTTGGCAACCCGGACGTCTGGAAATACGCGTTGATCATTGCTGGGGTTGCATCTGTAGAAAGCTTGCTTTGTGCAGAAGCTACCGACAAGATGGATCCTCACAAAAGGATTACCCCGATGAATAAGGAATTGCGTGCGCAGGGATATGCCAATATCGTCTCAGGCCTGATCGGCGGCCTTCCCGTTACCCAGGTAGTAGTTCGGAGTTCGGCAAACATACAGTCAGGCGGACAAACCAGAATGGCTGCAATTTTTCACGGACTGATGATCCTGCTGTCCATTCTTGTCCTTGCTCCCATACTCAACCTGATTCCAAAATCGGTACTGGCAGCGATCCTGATCATTGTTGGCTATCGCCTCTTGCGTCCGCAATTGTTTATATTGATGTGGAAAAAAGGTTTTTCTCAATTTATCCCCTTTGCCGTTACCATCATCGCAATTCTACTCACAGATCTCCTGACCGGAGTTGGCATCGGCTTGGCCATAGGAGGGTTCTATATCCTAATCGGTAACTTCAAGGTGCCTTACACTTATACCTTAGACCATGAAGGTGAAAGGAAGGTCATTCGGCTTGACCTTTCCGAAATGGTATCTTTCCTGAACAAGGGCAATATCCTTTCTACTTTGAGACATATACCGGACGGTTCTAAACTGGTCGTCAACGCAACCTATACTTTTTACATTGACCCTGATGTCCTGGTGGTCTTGGTTGATTTTGAATCGACGAGTGAAGAACGTGGGATCCAATATGTATATCAAGGACCTAAAGATGGTTTGAATCCTACCAGGCATTCCAGGCAGTTGAGGACCGAACTGGAAAACCACCAGGCAGGGCAAACTGAAAAGTAAGGTTTACCTTGCTTGCTGGTCTTTACTATGTGCGTGGCCGGAACTATGTAGCATCGCTATTTTCTCCAGATAGCCGGCTTTGATGTACTAAGCAATCCAGTTGAAGTTAAGATATGGTAAAGTTGTGAAAGAGATATAGAATAATAATATTTTCATTACACTCGGGTTGTTCTGTGGATTCGAGCGGGTTGTCCTCTGGGCCACCAATCCTGCTAACTTACTAAGCAGGGGTTGACACAATTTATGGAACACTCCCTGTTCCAACCCCCAACTGGGTTGTAGTCCAGACACAACCAAATTGTATTCTCAACCATTACCGGGTTGTAAACTGACCATAATCAGGTGTAGTCCGGACACAATCAAATTGTATTCTTAACCATTACTAAGTTGTAGCCTGACCATAACCAGGTGTAGTCTGAACACTACCAAATTGTATCCTCAACCATTACTGGATTGTAGTCTGGACACAAGCAGATTGTACTCCAAATTCATCCGAATTGTACTCAAAAAGCCGTCCCAGTGGCAGTAGGGGGTATATTCTCTGCTTTGCTGAGTGTGTTTTCCCCATTTTGAATTGCTTTTTGAATCACTTAATGACACTAAAAGATGAAGGAGCCAACTGTTTCCATTTTTATTGACGGGGAGGAACTGCCTACGTTCAAGCATTTTTCTCTCAAGCAGTCGATGTATGAGCACCATTCTTTTGAGCAGGTGGTGAGCCACGAGGTTGTCGAAGACTTGGGAAGCCATGTCCAGGACAAGTCGAGACAGTGATTGGGAAAGCCTTTCCATGTTGTTTTCGGTAACAATTCATTCAGGGGCTTGATCACAACTGTTGACCTGGCGCAAGTTTACGGGCTCAACGGTGACCTGATCATCGAGGGTTTTTCGCCGACGGTCCTCCTGGAGGCAGGCCCTCATAGCAGGTAATGGCTGGACCGGCCGTTGAAGGTCATTGTGGTTTTACTACGACGGGAAGGACCTTCGTTTTGGCAAACCAACGGACCTTCCCACTATCGATCTAGTTTACGGAGTTGACCTGGAATTTATCCGTTCTTCGATGAAGATGTCACCTGTGAACTTCCAGTCCTATTCTAACCGGTCTACCATCGACTATACTTTCAGCGGTTCTTCACCGGGTTCTGTGAAGGGGTTGGATTTTATGGGCAATGAAGCGATGGCTGTTTCCGGGGCTGGTTATCAGATTGTCTCCAAGGCCCCTGTGCGTGTCCGCTTTTTATGGCAGAATCCCGATGAGCGGAGCCCATGGCTGCGGGTGATGAATCCAGATGCAGGGAAAAGTGACGTTGTT
The DNA here is from genome assembly GCA_041565275.1 of Bacteroidia bacterium. Lineage (GTDB taxonomy): Bacteria > Bacteroidota > Bacteroidia > J057 > JADKCL01 > CAWUKT01. Next base: position 725 of record JBFGVE010000195.1, on the reverse strand, counting down.
TCGAAGAACAGGGGTTCTCTTTTTTCATTCCCGAAGTTGATGACCTGGTGATGGTCGGTTTTCGGTACAACGATCCTGTTCGTCCATTTGTGCTGGACGCTATCCACAACGGAGTGACCGGAGCGGGGGGGGGGAGTGACGGGAACAGGTCAAAAACGATCACTACGCGTTCTGGTAATACCATTGTTTTGGATGATGAGAGTGGCAGCATATCCATCATTGATTCAAAAGATAACCTGTTCTCGCTGGATGGTGAAGGAAATATTGTTGCCAAGAGTTCTTCGAGTATTTCCTTTTGCTGTGGCTATGCTTCGATCAACCTGAGTGCTGCTGATTGACCATGCAGAGTAATCCGGTACAAAACAGGATTGATGGTCTTGTGGAGCGATGGAACCTGTTGAGGGATGCTGGTCCTGTTCGCTTGGTGCGTGTTGTTCATCTCGAGGAAGAGCAGGACATGGTTGAGACCTTTTCACCTATTTGATCAGTGAAGATTCACCGACCCCTGACATTCCTGTTCTTTTTGACCGTCATTTTGACTCTCCCGAAAGTTTCACCCGCCCGCATACTGCGGTGTTGTCGATATTTCTATTCACTGGTGTCCGGGGAATTCGAATAGTTCAATTCGGAATCATTATTGTTCATTGAAAGCGGCCTAAAATGGAGAATATGATTGTTTTCATAGCAATAAACTTGGATTCCGCATATTCAAACGAAATAGGGGG
>JBFGVE010000194.1:0-4291 GCA_041565275.1 Bacteroidia bacterium | reverse complement strand
TAGGGGGGAGGTACCTGAGATCTTTCCGGCGAGTTCTTTTAAGGCATTGAGGAAAGTGTTTGAATGCAGGAATTCCTCATGGGGTTTGCAAGAGATCCCAGCGGTCTGATATAGCTTCCGTAATTTAATCTTTTCGCCTGCAGTAAGCGTATGGAGTTCTTTTTTGAAACCTGACTTACCTATGGAGGACTGATTCAGATTCGCTTCTGAAGTAGAAAGGTGATCTGTATTGCGCAGCATCAGAATGCAGGTGTCCACGGCATCCCTGGGCCAGCCGTAAGGGGCCTTTTCAAAATGGTTACGGATCTCCCGTCCGCACTTGGTGTTTTTGCCAATGAAACGCAGGATTTCCAATCCCACGGAATGGTCCTTGGGTTCGCCTGTAAAGTTGATTTGCTTCAAGGCGTCCGGATCTCCGGAAAGGGCTTTGCGGAGTGCTTTGTCCCAATCTTTGAAATCAGCCTTCGCGAAGTCTTTAAATTGACGGTCGGCCAGGCTTTCAAAAGCAGCCCGCATATTATCGGTGAGATTGCCTCTGTCAATCTGATTTCCACCCGCCAGGAAGATCCCGGCATCTTTTCCGATCTTTTCTATGAGGTCGTTTAGGCCCTGCAAGGCTAGTCCTTTGCGGGTTTCCATGCTTTTTTGGGCCTGTTCACCTTCCGGAGAAGATTGCACCCCCATTTTTCCAATGGTTGCCTCGGCAGCCAGGAATTGGATGATCTCTTTGCGAAGCTCTGAATCACGGGTTTTAAAAACGTAGGCGTAGGCAAGGGGTTCTTCAGAGCCCTCGGCCCGGATCTCATTCATTACAGTTCCTTCGTTTTCAAACCAGCCATCGCGTATCCAGAGATTGAGCTTGCTTTCGGTATTGGGCGTTTCGGAGCCCGAATGAATGTCGAAGTCTCTTTTTTGTTTGGAGACCCCATGCAGGATATTGATGCTGCGGGCTTTTTCTTGAAAGAAGGTCACAAGGGTATTTTTTCTGTAGGTATGGATCTTTTCTTCTCCCTTGTTGATCAATTCCTGTACCTGCCGGGTAAACTCTTGTTCCCATTCCGCACCTACCTTAGTTTGGAGCTTGAATTCATCGTCGATGGGCATGAGGATCTTCTCATCCACCAGTTTTTTGACCAGGTTCTTGATCTTATTGCGAAACTGATCCGTAGGGCCGGTGATGTCTTCAATCAGGAGATCAGCAATGGTGCTGTGGTCTGACTTCAGCCTTCCTCCGGGTAAGTCAGAGGGTAATTGATCTACCAGGAACACTGCACTCAGGATGCGCCCTTCTATGGCGGAATCTCCGCCCTTGGCCTTCCGTTCCAGGATCAGGTTGTTGGTTTCATTCAGTAGAAGGGCATTTTGAAGCAATTGTTGTTGTTTTTGCTCAAATACATAATCTCCGGGGATGATATGCCCGACAGGTTGATTGCGGACACGCTTTAAACTTTCATCTACAATTCTTAATTGGCTGCGCAGCAGACCAGCCGTACCTGCAGTATCAATATTTTGCATGATCTTCCGCCAGAATCGACGTGTGGAAGGCAAAATGGGGTAATCAGCAACCAGTGTCTGTTTGTCCTCGGTACGGTAGCCAAAGTCTGTACCTGAAAGGTTGCGGCTGATCTCACCAATGGCACCCTCCAGTTCCTTTTTTAGGCCGCCAATGACTGAAGCCTTTTTTTCCAATACGGTTTTGCGGGTGACTGTCTCTACATCGGTATCTGATAAAGAAACTTTTACTGAAAACCGATCCTGGAGAGGTTGTAGTTCCGGTGTCTCTGCAAGCGCATTTTGCCCTGTCCCTACCAATAAGAACCGGCCGTCAAAATTGCTGCATATATCCTGGGCCAGGTTTTGAATATCAATCGTTTTTGTCCCATCCCGGCCTATGAATTGCTGGACTTCATCCAGTACAATAATGGTGCATGGGACCTTGTCTCCGAATTTCAGGGGCAAGATTTCGTCTTTGATGGTAGAGATCATATCGTCACGCCCAATGCTGTCAACTCGTTTGAAGTTGGCCTTGAAGTTTTCTTTGACCTTGGCCTCATTCTCAGCGAAGGAAGGCATCAATTCCAACACAGCGCTCGCCAGCGTGGTGGAGACAAACAGGTTTTGATACTCCTTGGCAAATACCTTCCCTTTGGATTCAACGAGAGCTTTCAGCTCATCATAGATGCCTTCCTGCTTTGCCCAATATACAAACTTGAAATGATGGTATTGCTGGGGAAGGTCCAGCGCATCGAGCAAGAGTTGTAAGAAGGAATAGCGAATGTCTTTGGAGGGAAAATCCTTCAGGGTTCCTGAGATCGCGATCTTTCCATACAACTTTTGCTTACGCTCCAATTCCACGAATAAGTCATTCACATCGAAGGGTAGGGGTTTGATTGATCTGGCTGTTTCTCCGCTTGGAAATTCATAATCCTCCCACAGGTAACTGAGCATTTTTACGAGGTGAGATTTGCCGCTTCCAAAGAAGCCGCTCACCCATACAGCAGGTTGTTTGGGCTGGTCGAGATGCTTCAGGTAAGTATCGAGGATGCGGAATACCCCGCGTTGGTACTCACCTTCACAAACGAATGTTTTCAATTCATGGCGAATGACCTTTAGGCCCTGGTCATCTCGTTTGGTATTGATCTCCACGACACCGTCATTCGGAAGGTTATTTTCGTCGGGGCTGAGGGTGAATAGTTCCTTGTTTTTCATGATTCATTTTCATTAGGCAGTAATCGGCCGGGCCAGATAATTCCAGCCGTTACGGGCATCCAATAGTCGGTATTGGTTGCTGCTAAACTCTCCGGGGAAAAATACCAGTACCCTTCCCTCAAAGGCGTCTGATGCACCTTTCAAAATATCTGACAATCTGCAAAACCCAAATAGTGAACCCACACCAGTAATGGCAATAAGGGAGCTGGGGCCGGCATTTATGCTCTCTACCTGAGCGATGAGATGTTCGATCACATGATCCTTGAATTCGTATTCGAGTTGATCGACAAGTGATGCAGGGTCGGCAAAATATTCTTCCTTGTAATCGTGTGCTGCCATCCATTCAGGGAAGACTTTTTTGAGAGAAATCTCCGCCCAGTCCCTTCCGGCTTCCTTGGCCTTTATTTCAAACTCGCCTATTTGGAGGTCAATTTTACGTTGGTCCATAGGATCGTAAACCAGGAACCACACCTTTTCCTGACCGGAAAGGGATGTGCCCCAGGGTTCATTTACAGCCTTTGAAAAGGCAGTCAGTAGTTTGTCAATTTTCGATTTCATTGATTCCTATTCGTTGAAACAATGCTTCAAAGGAAACAGTAGTTACTGGTCCTGAAGATTGGAAGCGAAGCAGGTCCCGTTTTGCTGCTTCGAATGCCAGCTTTCTTACCCTTGCCTGGGGCAAGCAAAGAGCACGGACCCACTTGCTTCCCATGATGAATTGGCCTCGATCACCATTCAGATAAGCCATTAGCATGGCGAAGGCCACGATCAAATGACTGGGCCGGGTTTCCACCCGGACATTCTTGATTCTCCCAAGCAGATAACCAGACTGTTTCCATGAACTGGCTAAGTTTCGGGCCATGGATTTGCGGGTATTGGCAGAATACTTACCAGGGTATTTGTCCTCTATGACATCTTGAAAATCATCTACCTTTGTTCGATTCCCTATACTCGTTCTTTGGATAAGATCTATGCTCTCGCTTAACAACATGTCGTTTCTCAAAGCGAATAGCAGTGCAAGCAATGGGCGTTCCCTTAAATCCGCTTTCGACCAGAAATAGTCAAAAGACTTAAAGGCGGGAGATTGGAGGTCAAAACTGTATAATTGTTTGAGGTAACGGTTGGTTTTTTCCTGATTGGATTTTGTGCGTTTTCCAGTTGCATTATTTTCTAACACTTCCTCAAGGGATCCTGGTGATTGGCCTTGGGCCATCACATCAGACAACTCTTTGACCATGAGGGTTCGGCTGTGATGGACGGAAGGAACTTTTTCACTCATTCTTTGTCCCCCCTTTCGTTGTTAGGAACCAGGAGGTCTTTGGCTTCCACTTCCAGGATTATTGCAATCTCATACAGCAACTCCACGCTTGGTTGACTTCTGTTCTGTACGTATGAATTAACCATGTTATAGCTTTTTCCAAGTTTATCGGCCAGCCAAACCTGTTTAATGCCTTTTTCCGCAAGAACTTCCTTAATGCGATTCATGGGCACAAAATACGAGAATAATTGTAAAAAACATCTTGAAATTTGAGATGTAGCGCAATTTGCCCACCATGAAACGGTTGAAGCCAGCGGGGAGCAG
>JBFGVE010000193.1:0-4315 GCA_041565275.1 Bacteroidia bacterium | reverse complement strand
CGATTAAAAGTGATTCACTGTTGAATGGGATCCTGCTGGACCGCATCTTGATCTGATTTTCGCTTTCTTCACCGGAAATATAAAGGACTCTATGGTTCTCCAGTTGCAGGGCCATCTGCAACAACAAGGTTGATTTGCCAATTCCAGGCTCTCCGCCGAGCAATATCACTGAGCCTTCTACAATCCCCCCTCCCAACACCCGGTTCAATTCTTGATCAGGCGTTTGGATCCGTCTCTCCCGAATATCTTCAATTTCCTTCAGAGTGACCGGTTGCCGCCCTTTGGTCAAGTTACGGTGAATAGCCTGTATTTCTTTTTTGGCAATAGCTGCTTCTACAACTTCTTCCAAAAGCGTATTCCATTCTCCACAACCGGTACACCTTCCCTGCCATTTTGGAGAAATCGTCGCACAGCTCGTGCAGACGTACCGGGTTTTGAGCTTAACCATTTCGTAAAAATAGATAATTTCAGACAAGAGACCGGGAGAGAAAGGCTTTTACATCCGGGTCTTCCGAGGCAACCAATTCTTCGGGAGTCCCAAAGAAGTGCAGTCGGCAATTGTGAATGTAAGCCACCTTGGTCGCAATCGTCTTGACCGTATACATATCGTGGGTAATAATGATCGAGGTTCGTCCTTCTTCCAGAGAAAGTCTGTGGATGAGGTTGTCGATGAGGCTAGAATTAAGCGGATCCAGGCCAGTGGTAGGCTCATCGTAAAATACATGATTAGGTTTGTGGATAATAGCACGTGCTATCCCTACCCGCTTTTTCATTCCACCAGAAAGTTCAGAAGGGTATTTTTCCAGCACCGTACCAGGATCCAACCCTACCTGGGAAATTGATAACCGCGCCATGTCCTCGATCATTTTCCGGCTAAGTTTCCGTTCCTCGAACAATCTTAGACCTACATTTTCCAGAACATTCAGTGAATCAAACAAGGCTGCCCCCTGAAACACTACCCCAAAATTCACCAATAGCTTTGTCCAGTCCTTAGGCCGGAATTGAGTCGCATCCACCCCGTCAACGATTAACCTCCCTTTATCTGCCTTCAGGATTCCTATCATGATCTTCATCGCTACAGATTTTCCAGATCCACTCTGCCCAATAATGCAAAGCCGGTCACCAGCTCCCGCCGTTAAAGAAATATCTTCAAGGACCTGTTGTTTCCCAAAACCTTTCCAAACCCCTTGTAATTCGATCATGCATGTGAATTTTGTAAAGATGATAGCAAATGCACTATCCAATCCGAAAGGAATCTATTTCAGGAAGCCTTATTCCATTCAAAATCAGCTCTGACATAGCCTTTCCCAGCAGCGGACTCAGCAATATCCCATGTCGATAGAGTCCATTCAAATGGTAGACCGGAGAACCGCCCTCCCGGTCACAGACCGGGAGCCTGTTCAAAGTAGAGGGTCGTAAACCAGCCCAAAGCTCCCGCACACTCAATTCATATAATCCAGGGACAGCAGCATAGCATTTTCGCAATATATCCAGCATTCCGCCGACAGTATTGGATGCATCAAATCCTTTTTCCTCAGAAGTGCTTCCAATTAAGATACGTCCGGCTTTGGGAACAATGTAAGCATTTCCCAATGCGGAATTTTTGATCCTGACCGTTTTTTCAAGGAATGGCAACCTGGGAACTTCCAGGGAGATCATCTCTCCACGAACAGGATAGATCTTATAAGGCAATGAATTATGTTTAAACTTGCCTAAACCTGCTGCAACTACCAAGCGATTAACAATACAGGTCCCTCTGTCAGTAACTAACTCTACGAGTTCCCGGTCTGATTTCCCATCCTCATCCTCTCTTACTTTCCATAATATAACCTTCTCATCCTCACGGATAGTAGACCCGTTTTCCTTCAAGTAAGCAATTAACCTTTCTACCAGCTTGCGGTTGTCCACCTGCCAGTCAGCCGGGGACCATATAGCACAGGGCAAATTCCGATTCAGAAAGCTATCATATTCCTGGATCTTGTGACCAGGTATCCATTCTACAGGTAATCCCTGTTCGACCTGAAACTCAAAGAGCCTACGCAGGTATCCTTCATCGTCTGGCACAAGGGCAACTTCAAGCGTTCCATTTCGCTTCAATCCAATATCTCCAAGATCTTTTTCCAAGTAACCATACAAATTCCGGCTTGCCATCCCTGCTCGTAGCAAGGGCAATTCCTGAAATTCCAATTCATTGATCGGAGCTAACATCCCCGCGGCATTCCAGGAGCAACCACGCCCGCATTTTTCAGATTCAAAGAGGGTTACATCCTGCCCTGCCCGGACTAAATGGTATGCAGCGAACAGCCCTGCCACACCACCTCCAATGATTCCAATCTTCATACAAGTCGAGATATATGCATTGCAAACCCCATCATTTCAATCTGTGATGCGTCAGCCACCACCTGGTAGGAATCTCATCCGTACGGGCGAGTTCATAATCCTGCTTGCTGCAAGGCACCAATTCTGTCTTACCCTCCCGGCGGTTCAATGAGTCTGAATAAGGAACCTCCATCCACCACCGTTCGGAAATCGGGTTGCGGTAAAAAGATATATCATACACACCACTATGAAGTGAAACGCTGTATTTTTTGAGCTTGGATAGGTCTTCCGGTTCATCTACACGCCGGTTGTAGAAGCCTTCCACCATGTACCAAACTATGATCGCACTCAGCAGAGTTGTCTGGCTGTTGAAGTCCCTCATAGGTTGGGTTTCACAAATAGCAACCGAACTGACCCGGTTGGACATGGCAGCATAACGAGCCAATTGGGCGATCTCTTCAGAAGTGAATCCTGCAGGAGAAGGATGAGTGGTACCCGGTGCATCTGAAGACCGAACGCAAGACATATCAATGCTGACCAGATTGGCATTGCGCAAGTATGGCTCTGCTTCCTTGAGATCTTTCCGGACCTCTCCAAGCCGCATTCCCTGGAAAAACAGGTTTTCCAAACGCTTTTTATCGGCCAATGAGATAAAATAACTTTGATAACCGAGGTTGGTAAAATTAGCCAGGTAGTTAGGACTGTGCAGAAAGATTTTGTGATTGAAGGTTGCATTGCTGACCCCAAAATCGCTGTCACCCACATCCAACTCAGAGTCAATATGGACATATTCTACATTGTTGGATACCCTGCGGTATCCTTTGTATTGTCCATATGTAATATCCTGACTGCCACCCAATAAAATAAGGAATTTCCCTGCGCGTACAATCGTCTCTACTACCTCTGCAAGCCGGTCATAATATTGAGCCATAATATCCGTCTGCACGACATTGCCGAGGTCGGCAAGTTTGATACCCCGGCGAGGAGTGGCAAGATGATACAGTTGACGGCGGATCTGGTCCGGAGCCATCGCACTGCCCGACAATTGGGCGGAACCCCGGTCCTCCGGGCAACCAATAACGACTACATCAGCCTTGTGCCATTCTGGAAACTTCCCTTCCTGGTAGATATCCGTAAAATCTGCAATCTTGTGTTGATCAAAAGGCAGCTTCTTGGGGATCAGGTCTTTTGCAATCGGGCGGAACAACAGGTTAAAATCCATTTCTATATTCTGTCTTAGAATTATTCCCTTAATTTTAGACAAATATTCAATATAAAAGATATCTACAACAAATGATCTTACTCACAGGTGGGACCGGATTCCTTGGAAAATACATCATTGACGAGTTGGAAAGTCGAGGTGAGCAGGTACGGTTATTGGTTCGCAACCCTGATACGATCAAGGAATTGCCTTCCTACGTTGAAGTTATGCAGGGAGATGTCTTAGATGTCCTCAGTATTGAACGCGCTATGGAAGACGTGGATTACGTAATCCATTCAGCGGCAGTGTTGAGTTTCTGGAAGAAACGACACAACGAAATGCGTCGAATCAATATTGAAGGCACAGCCAACATGGTAAATGTAGCCTTGGAAAAAGATGTCAAAAAATTTGTCCATGTAAGTTCAATTTCTGCACTGGGGAGGCCGATGAATTCTAATGGTCCGTTGGATGAAAAGACCAAATGGGTAAAAAGCAAAATAAATACTGTTTATGGACGCAGCAAGTACCTGGCAGAACTGGAAATATACCGTGGGGTTGAGGAGGGATTAAAAGCTGTTATGATCAATCCTGGGATCATTATTGGATCCGGAAATGGCCGCTGGAATACTGGCAGTCCCAAAATATTCAAGATTATCTATGAAGGTTTGAGATTCTACAATTCCGGATCCTCATGTTTTGTCTCCGGTAGAGATTGTGCGCGAGCGATCCATCTGCTATTGGACAGCAAACACATCAGTGGGGAACGCCACGTCATGGCATCCGAGAACCTCAGCT
>JBFGVE010000192.1:0-4369 GCA_041565275.1 Bacteroidia bacterium | reverse complement strand
CATGAAATAATCCAAACGAAGACCGAGATCATCTTGGTAAAAGGAAGAATTCTCGTAGTACGTGTACCGTTTCTGTCGTCTTTTGGAAGTATAGTGGTCATATAAATCAATTAGCTTGAATTGATTACATATTTGGTGAAATGCAGATTTCTCCCAAGGGAGGTTTCCTGCAATACGGAGGTCAGGGTCGTAACAGTCGTGAGGGAGATTGGTGACGTTCAAATCACCACACCAAAGAATATTAGCAAATTCCGGTTTGGAAAAGCTATCTATGCATTTTTGGATATGTGTAGAGATAGCTTTGTTGTATGAAACACGCTTCTCTTCAAACTGTTCACGAAAACCGATGCAAGGGGAGTATGAGGAGATGATGGTGAATCGTGGCCAGTACCCGGTCACTGTTCTGCCTTCTTGATCTGTTTCAGTATGACCTATACCTATTTCAAAACGGTCAGGAGCTATCTTTGATATGATAGCCGTACCTGAATAGCCATAATGTGGTTTTATGGCAGGGGCCCATGTCTGATAAAGGTAACCAAAGTCCCGAAGGATTTGCATGAAACCAGGAAAGGTTCTTAAACAATCTTCATTACTTTTGACTTCGCTGAAACAGATAACATCAGCTTTAGCCCTAAGCAAGAAAGATCGTAAGGACCCGTCCACCATTCGGCGACGAATGCTATTTGCATTCCAGGCTGCAATGACACAGTCGGCCGGGTCTATTTTAGACGAGGCTGGGAGGGGTTCGTTTTGATGAGAATTTGCACTCCAGTGGGTGTCAGTCCTTTGCAAAGCTTGTTTGCAGTAGGAGGTAACCGAATCAAGGTCAAGATAAAGTTCACATCCCTTGTAAAAGGGGCGCTTTAGAACAAGGACAGGCCAATCGTGTTTGGAGTCATGCTCCATATAGAAGTGAGGGAGCGTACCTGGAGGTGCAAATTGTAGATGGCCGTTGATATGAATACCATTTCCACCTATCTTGGCCCCGGAGGGGTTTACAATCATATCACCCTCAAGGGTACAATTGACATAGGATGATGTGGTTAATGGTAAACAATGAAAAGAATCCTCGACTGAGGTGGGTAACGTGGTTATTTCTCCGTGGCACGGTCGGCCATACCAGAGGAGCTTGGTATTGAGGTTTCTACAATCTTGAGTCGCGAAGACACCAAATTTTCTACCAGGGGCTGTCACCCAGCTAGTCTTTACTGTAAAGGTAGCCCAGGTGGCCGTAGGGTCTCTTCCTTTTACATTTGTCATTCGGGGTCGGAAGAAATTATCTTCGGTCAAAGTACAAGGAATCAAGGTAGATAACTTGAATGGCTTCTTCTTTCGTTTTAATTCTGGTACCTGTGGAGAATCAGGTGACTTCCGTCCAAGAACTTGTTCAAGGTTTACGGTAGTACGGGGTTCTGTTTCTTTTGGGGTATCAAGAGAGGGAGACCAGGTCACTCTAAGTTTCTTGCTTGTCTCTCTAGCGGGAGAGGTAGCAAAGGCTGGTGTCAGTAATGGAATAGCAGGTGTACTGCAAGTCCTGATGACCCATGCAAATTGGGTACGGGGTAAAACGAGTCCTTTGGGTGTTATTACTTCCAGAGCTAGGGGTACAGGGTTGACCTGAAGCTGAGAAAGGAAGGTACAAGCCATTATGGTAGGTAACGGCAGTAAAAGGGCGAATGGTATACTGTTAGCTTGTTGTAGCCAAGCTATCAGTTGAGGTGTGATTGATGCAGGAGGGCACGAAACAATAGCTTCGAGTTGTGAAACAGAGTTAGCGACGACATATCCCGCTTTGGAAAGTGTCAGTAGGATGTTTCCGTATGTCCCAAAAGGATCGTAGATGGCAAAGTCAATGGAGAGAGACACTAGTAAAAGGGGAAGAAGAAACAAGAGGACAAGTGGATTTATGTCGAATTGTTTGATCTCACCAAATTGCTGAGTGGCTACATTCCTCTGGCTCTTAGCGCGAGTCTGTCTGACTCGTGTGCTATAGTTGTGAAGCGGACTAAAGCGATTCTGACAGGGTATGGTAAGTGATTTTAGGTTTGAGTTTGTAATATGAGTAGACAAGTCATATACAAACATATCTCGAGGGATGGGTCTTGTTGGAGTCAAAGATGGTTCAGGTGAGACTTTCTCTTCGACATCATTGGCTAGATGAATTGAAGATGAAACAGAACCGTCATGACAAGGTTTGGGGGTCAAGACTAACCCCGTGTCCCGTTTCCCGAGGCAACAGTGGGGGTAGGGTTGTTATTGGTCACGGGAGTGGAGTCACTGTTGTTACTGGAGGAGGTCGCACCAGAGGTTTGTTGAGTCCCCATGAAAGAGGGGCTGTGGGGATTATGGGGGCGATTCAGATTTCCAAAGGTGTCTCTGAACTCGTTCATCATGTCTCGCATCTGATGAATGCCGGCAGCAAGAGGTTCAGGTAAGGAAGCCTGAATGCTGGGTGGGTTCATATTAGTGTTTCTCTTGGGGCAAACATTGGCGTAGTGGCCAAGCTCTCTGCAAAGGTAGCAGGTGACAGTGGAATTACGGTTTCCTTGGTTGGCGCCAGGGAAACGAGGAGGCCTGAAATTTGGATGGTTTCCAGCCTGAGGGTAGTTTTGATTGTTTCCATTTTGGAAGCGGTTTTGGTTGTTCTCATTTTGGAAACGGTTTTGGTTGTTCCTATTTTGGAAGCGATTTTGATTGTTTCCATCTTGGCTTGCTCCTCCACCTTGAGAGAAACAGTCTCGTGCACGGTGATTGGCTTTGCCACAATTGTAGCAGGTTCCCGTGAAAGGGGTTCTTTGGTTAGGAGGGCGTTCTCGGCCAGTTGGGTTGTATTGCCTCTGATAGGTGTTTCCACCTTGATAGGTAGGGCAGGTACGGACTAAGTGTCCGAATTTGTCACAGAGGCGGCAGAAAGGGGCTTTGCAAGAGGCAGCTCCATGTCCTTGTCTATCACAACGTTGACAGGTTTCTATCTCCTGGTTAGGAGGAGGTGTCTCAGATGCTTTCTGTTCCGGGGCAGGAGCAGAGGGCATTAGTTTAGCCACAGAAGAGCAGTTGACGACATAGTGATCATCACCACAAAAAGAGCAAACAACAGAAGGTGCTACTTTCTTTAAGAAATCGGGACAGTTGGCCCCGAAGTGACCGGTCTCAAGGCAAACGTTACAAATGACGCTCTCGAGGGCAGCGCTTTTCTGCTTCTTTTTGGGAGGTTGGTTTCCACCCAGTTTGGTTTCTTTATCCTCAAATCCTAGGTAGGAGAGAGTGTGTTTGTCATCCAGAATCCAAGCGAGAATGTCGCGGGGTTCAGCATCACGTGTATCTTCAGCACTTTCGGGTGCGTCAGAATCAACGGGAACTTTGAGAGGTGCACTACGGTATACCTCTTTAGCAATGGGGAGACTCTTGATGAACAAGAGAGTCTGCTTCTTGATTTGCATGTAAGGGACATCTTCACCCTCAGTTGTTTCGTCTACAAGGAGTGAGTGATACTCCGCTAGTTTTGCCATCCACTGTTTGAAGTGGCCAAGGTAGTCAGTTGAGTGCTCTGACATTTTTAGTTTCTCCAAGGAGTCTAAGCACGATTGTGCTGTGACTCGTTTGTCGAAAAGGAGGTGAAGGAGGCCTCTGAATTCTTCGTAAGTCTCAGTGTTTTTGTAGAGTATCGAGGGAACTTGTTCCTCTGTAAAGCAGGAAGTAGCTTTTGAGACAGTGACCGAAGGGGTCCACTTCTTGCTCTTTCGGAGCTTCTCGAATTTTATTTCCCACGCTTGAATAGGGGTTCCATCTTTGTAAGGGAGAACGCCACCGTGCTTTTCGGTACGATCATCTTCGATAAGGGATCTCACTTGGGAAAGTGTGAGCGTTTTGGAGCTCATCTATGTAAAAATCAAAAAATAAAGTTTGGGGTAATTTCTCTCTTGAGTGGAGAGGGTAACTATTTCTGGTGGGGAGTGTTTTGGGGTTAATGAGGGTAATATATATTTATTACTTATTATAATTCATTTCATATACTCTATATCCCCCCCGGTTTTTTTGAACGATGAAAATGATTCTTAGGGGGCACACCAAAAGGAGAGTAAAGTCAACGAGTAATGGTATAGAATATACCAGGGTTCTCAGTCTGACATGTTATCAGTGTTACCAGTAGTCATTTTTGGATGTAAATGTGAGCTTTGGGTAAGAGATTGATGACAACCAAACCAAGGTTCTCTTTCTCGAAGAAACGATACTAGTTTCCCGTAAGTCCCCGAGATAACAAGAAGTGACACTGAATGTCTCAGAGTGACCAGTGAAAGCAGACTTGTCATCCCTCTGTGTAGACGTATTGGTACTCAGGCATATCATTCTTCAACGATTGTATAGTAGT
>JBFGVE010000191.1:0-4447 GCA_041565275.1 Bacteroidia bacterium | reverse complement strand
CCCTGACGACCGGTCCTCTTTTTGTCTGCGCATATCTTTTGTTCAAGGATCGAAAACACGCTGGCGTTGAGTTCTGGGGTGACAAATATGTGCTGAAGTGCTGCCATCACCGGAGGAAGCTCGTCACGGCTCCTGGCCGGTAGCTTCACCTCACTGATCGGTACCCTGCCCAGTTCAAGTTGTTGTTCGAATCTTTTACGCATAATCTCGATATCTGAATTTTATCACCAATCATTTCAGCAAAACCCAACATATAACCCTGATCCCATAATCCAATAGCTAAATTGGTCATTATCAGGACAGTGCTCAAGGATGTTTATCAAGATTAACGTGTTGATAAACAGATCGATGAAAAGTGAAATTGGGTTTTCGTGCGGACACTATCTAATCTTCTTGCCACAAAGAAAAGCGTTACTCAGATACATAAACTACTTAGGGTATCAAACCTCTGTCAACTGTAGGAACAACAGAGAAAACTGCTCTTCCAGACGACCGCTTTTCGTTTAATTTGCTTAAAGACTAAAATGGGCTTCCCAAGCGGATCATTGCACAACGGAATCCAATCATAGCTGAAGAAGAGTCAGCATTGAAGAAGCGGCGTGATCCGGGGGTCAGGAAATAGGCGATATCAGCCCAGCTACCACCACGATAAACCTTGATGTTATCATAAAGATTGTTGTTGGGTGCATTGGGGTCTGGATTGTGGAGGAGTGACTCCTTTTCTTTGTAGGCAAAATCATCTAACCATTGATCAGTGCGGATTTCAGTGCGACCACGACGGCGGTTAGGATTTAAATCCTCTACGTCTTCAGGTGAGAGAACACGATATGTATCCATGGTCCACTCACAGACATTACCTGCCATGTTATAAGCCCCAAAATCGTTGGGATAGAAGGATCGAACTGGAGCAGTGATCATAAAACCATCAGTATAGTGGCGGCCATCTCCACCTGCCCATCCAGCATAGTCACCGCGACCACGTTTGAAGTTGGCTCGAAAACGACCCTGTGCATCACGGAGAGATTTACCTTCCCATGGATAATTTTCCTGCTCGAGAAGTCCTCGAGCCGCATACTCCCACTCCGCTTCGGTCGGAAGACGGTAGGCAGGATAGAGAACACTCTCTGGGTCACGTTCAAAAATAGTCTTGTTCACTATTGAGGTGCGCCATTTGGCATATGCATTAGCTTGGTGCCAATTAACTCCTACGACCGGATAAGTATTGAAAGCATCGTGGGAGTAGTAATTTTGGGAATAGGGGTCATTGAAAGCGAGGTCGCGTAGCCATACCGTGGTATCGGGATAAAGGCTACGGTACATAACTTCACCAGAATCTTTAAGGATGAAGAATAAAAATTCTTTGTAATCAACGTTTGAAACTTCAGTTTCATCAATGTAGAAAGAATGGACAGTAACTTGGCGTTCCCGGTTGTCCATTGTCCATTCGATGTCTTTTTCTCCACCTCCCATTAGGTATGTACCTCCTTGAATAAATACCAAGCCTGGAGCGGGATTCATACCGGTGAACTTACGAACTTGGAAACCCCCTTCTTCATTGTATTTAAGTCCTGTCTTAGTACTGTTCTTACCAACGAAGTTGATATTCTCACCACCGCATCCAGTAAGGAGGCCAAGTGCCAACGCACAAAAGAGAGATAGCAGACTTTTCCGATTCATTATTACTCGTGATTTAATAAAAGGATCACTAAACAATACGCGCCAAATTGAATTATACTCTACCAATACGATCAGGTAACAAATATAGCAAAATCAGAAACGAGGACAAGGTAATTTTCTATGCTTAAACGTTGTAGACTTATTACGTTCAAATTCTATCACCACTGCCAATTCATGTGAGCCGCCTGAAATTCCGTTGGTCAACTGAGAGATGGTGTAGTCATAAGAATAGCCGATCGAGAAAATACCTTCCCTAAAACCTATTAATCCAGCAATCATATCACTAGAAGCAAAATCGCCGTTATAATTATTGTAGTTGCTACGCCACCAAACACCGAAAACTATCGGATCAAGGTTGAAGTAAGTACCAATGCTCAATTGGTTGAAATTCCGCTGATTCATGAAAATTAGTGCGGGGGAAACTGAAACAGATTCCGGATCGTTTGGAGGACCTATTGGAATGTTAAATCCACCAACAAAAGTATAACGCCTTGGAAGTACGTTGGTCGCACTGCGGGGTTGACCTAATAAAGATTGAGTAGGCTCAGTTAAGTGATGGACCGAAAGACCAACCCAAGCGTGGCGATTATAATATACAGCCCCGAAATTCACATCGGGGTTGATGCGAGCATCCGGAGACGCTTCGGTGGTAGCATTGATAAATCCCTCACGAGGATCAATCTGATCACCAAAACGCAACTTGTTAAATTCAATATTTGCTTGCTCAATACCTCCACCCAACCCAAGGCGAATATTTTGCTCGTGCCCACGTTTTCCGAATTGAATGTTGAAAGAATAATTGAGGTTTACAAAGATTTTACTCAGATTTCCCTCACCTGCACGATCCGAATGAATTGTTCCACCTACACCATGAGCAGAGCTATTAATAGGTTGATCGTAAGAAATTGCAGTCTGTCGAAAAGATCCGGGGATAGCTACCCATTGAGCACGATAGTTCATTGAAACACGAGGTCCCGAAGCCGCACCAGTAAGGGCGGGATTTAATAGAGGATGATTTGAATAAAATTGAGTGTACTGGGGGTCTTGGGCTCTGGACTCACTATAAGCACCGATGAGAAGTGTCAAGAGTACCAGTAAGTGGGCAGTTCCTCTGTTCATAGCACAACGCCTATTGTCAATCTGTTGCCAAAATTGGCTGTCAGTTGTTAACAAACTTCTCTTTACCACTTTTGATAGATAAATAATGAGCCTAAAGTTACCAAAATTTCTTAGATTCCAACGCAATGTTGAGGGTGAAACCAGGGCAACCGCACTAAAATAAATTTCTGATTCTTTATATCCCTGGACCAGTTGATTGTCTATCAATAAGAACGGGGCATTTGAGCTATCGAAAACGGTAGCTGAAGGTTTTCTACCTTGTCGGCAAACTAAACCTCTGTTTATGGCAAGTCATGCAACCTCTCTTGAAAAAGCATTGGAAAATCTCAAATGCTGTTTTGAACAACTCCCAGACCCACGTATTGACTGGCAAAAAGCACACCCGCTGATCAATCAGTTTCAATGTTGATGGAAAAACCAGCCGTGGGAGCCATGACCGGGTCAAACCTGCTAAAGAGGAGCACCAAACCATTGAAAAAGGCCATGGTCGGATTGAAACCCGAACCATTTCGGTGATACAGGGCCTTGAATGGCTTGAGTGCGAGGAGGAATGGCGGGATCTTAAGTGTATTGTGAGGATCTCCAGCAAACGTGAATAGGAGCCAAAGGTCGACCCGTGTTTTGGCATATAATTTTTACCTATTGAGCCGGACTTTTGACTCCAACCCTCTATTTTCTTCGGCTTCGCCCTGGCTGAGCTTTCCCTTTTTGGGCATCACCAGCAGCGCCTCGGGAATCAACTGCTGAACCTCTTCTTTGTTTTTTTTGAGTAAAGCCCCTTTTCAAAACTCAGGCTGGCGATGTTCGGGTATTTTGTACACAGCGATCGGGTCAGCCCCACCGCCAGTCCGCAATCCGAACTGTCCTGGATCACCCGGTGATGCAAGATGAAGTGGTACTGGTCGCTGGTCACCAAAACCTTATGGCAGGTCTCAGCTTGTGCTTTGGGAAATCTTTTGCTCTAAATCCTGGGTAAAGTCCAGATAGGCCCCCACGGCTAAAGCCATACGCTCCTGCTTGTATTTCCCTCCTGAACTGGCGGCCCTGGACGCCGAACGGAACAGGTGTTTTAGGCCACGACACCAAAATTTGTGTTTCCGCCACCCCGAAAGACCATGCTGCTCACTGAATTTGCCCATCAAGTCCAGACACTTTCTTCCTGCGTCCCAGAGAAGGTTCATGTCGGTAGGGTAATGGACATTGGTTTCCAGCACGTAGGTGTCAGCCTTTATGTTTAGGCCGGGGACCTCTTTTTTTATTAACAATGCGGTGGCCCTCCTCCACTACGATCGCGTTGATCCGCTCGATCAATTCCTCGTCCAGAAGAGCGACATTGTCGCGGATTGTCTGGTACTTATATTCCTTTTGTTCAGCGCCGAAACCGGTCACTTCAACTCCCAGGATCCCACGCATCAGCCCGTCGTAATTGGCCAGATAGTGCAAACGGTCGTAATCGCAGTCCAGGGCCATACGCGCAACCCCCAACACCAGGATCTCCCACAAATCCATTCCCTGACGACCGGTCCTCTTTTTGTCTGCGCATATCTTTTGTTCAAGGATCGAAAACACGCTGGCGTTGAGTTCTGGGGTGACAAATATGTGCTGAAGTGCTGCCATCACCGGAGGAAGCTCGTCACGGCTCCTGGCCGGT
>JBFGVE010000190.1:0-4506 GCA_041565275.1 Bacteroidia bacterium | reverse complement strand
AGAAAATCGCCATGAATCTGATCCGAAAAGAAGACTCACAAAAGCACAAAAAGAAAAGCCTCAGAGTAAAACTCAAAATGTGCTCGTGGAGCAATCGGTACCTCGAATTGGTCATGGGACTAATTTAGATGCGATTGCCCTGACCCGTAAGTGTGAATTAAAATTGGGCGAATGCATACTTTGTATTTTTAGTGGAAATCGTAGTACTCCCCAATCATCAATCCATCACATTTACTTTCTTAGTTGGTAGACTGCGGTTTCATTTATAGACGGGAGTACTACATTTCCCCAGGATGCTATTACATGGTTTCTGATTCTAAAGAAATAAGCTGGCGAGTCGTTATTTCTTCTTCTCCAGATCTACCTCTGGCAAGACCACCCTCACTCTTGTCTCTTTATTCTCGTCCCACCAGGTAACTACATGCCCGATATTGATCCTTTTGACTTTGTATCCCTTTGCAAAATACCCGTCCAGCTTTTTCTTGAAACCAGACGAAAAACACGCTACCATTTCATTTCTTCTCTCCATCAGCATACATCGGTGAAACTTCCCCCCTTCAGCAAAAGAAAGTTGGTCGCCTGCAACCAGACTGCGTACCCTCGCTTTTATATCGTCCTGGTGAAAGTGAGAAAGAACAATGTCCGATAAGGAGCATTGAATAGAAAAAACAGGCAATGGACCACCTGATGAGTGGACTTTCAGACGAACAAGGCCAGGAGTTGCGATTCGGTCAAATATTGGAAGATGCGTGTGGACTTCCAGGTAATTTCTCGGGCGTGTGATGGCTACATAGACGACTCTTGCTTCGGCGGCTCCCTTCAATGAAAAATTATCGAGTAGCAAAAAGACTTTGTCAAACTGCTTCCCCTTGATTTTATGCATTGTGGAAACGAAAATGTGGCCTTTATCCTCCCCGAAGAAATCTTCTATCCGGGCATGGCTAAGGTATTCCAGCCAATCTACCCTGTACTTATATTTCTTCTCCCGGTCGAAGGTATCGAGTATATTGGCTACCAGGGGCCAATCACGGGACCGCTCAAATTGATCTTTAACCTTCGATCGCATCTGGTTCCAAATCTCGTTTGTTATCCTACCACTTTCAGGGTTTAGCCTTTTCAGCAGTTCCCAAGTGAAAATTTGCAATTCGACGAGGTTCTTGAGTTGAAACTCCCTGGCAGAGGCTACCAGTGTTGCGGGGAGTCCCATATTCCTGAGCCTGGAGGCGGTGAGATAGGCTTCTTCGTTGGTAGCGGTAAGCACACCCACAGTCCCCTTCAGCTCCGATCCTGAAATCGCTTGACAAAAGGCCTCGACCAATCCGCTCTGTGCATAGCGGACAATTTGCACTGCCCCGGGTTCGCTCCGCTTGGATTTCAGGATGGTACTGGATTTCAAGCGGCTTTGAGGAAGAAAACCCAAAAAGGCGTTGGTGAAATCGACAATGTTTTGTCCCGAGCGATAGTTGTCCGTCAACAAATAAGTTTTTGCCTCCTCCCCTTCCGCCAATCGCTGCATGTACTGAATCGACGATCCCCTGAATTCATAAATATTCTGATCGTCATCACCCGCAGCAATGATCTTGGGGCTCCCGGCAACTTCCCGTATAGCTTCCAGAAAATCAAACTCTTGCTGCGAGACATCCTGGAACTCATCCAGCATGATGACGTTTTTAGCCGCTACCATTTCCAATGGGACCTCTTCTTCCCGGATGGCATTTGTTGCATCTCGAATTACATTCTCTGCCTTCTTCAGGTCTCCCACTTTGCCGATCAACCTGAATGCATAGCCATGGTAAGTGTAGATATCCACTCTCCGGCCTATTCCACCGACTAATTTTACCAGACGCTCTTTGAATTCCCTTGCCGCTGGCCGGCTAAAAGCCAAGACTAGCAGTTGTCTTGGGTGAACATCTTCCAGCAAAATTAAACTGGCCATTTTATGAACCAGGACCATGGTCTTACCACTACCAGGGCCGGCAGCAACTACAATTTCACTGGACCCGGAATCCCTTACCGGTTTTCTCTGTTCCAGGGAGAGTTCAGAAAAGATCTCCCTGAACTTTTCCGGGGTCATAGCCCGGCGGATCTCCTCCCTTCGGCGTCCCGGGAAATACTTCCTCAAAAAATTTCCATAGTCCAGCTCAAAATAATCGGAAGTAAAAGTTAGCGCGTCACGGTAGTTGCCCAGCATCTTTTTAGCGTATTCGCCCGCAATATGCACCTGCTCCACTCGCTTCTCATAATGGGCCTTCATTTTTTTGTAATCCTCCAGGGTGTATCCCTTTCGACTATTTAGCTCCTTGAGCCCTACATTTAACCTATTGAAGAATACCAGGAATCCTTTTTTCAGATCTATGGCTCCTACGTGGTTCAAATAGAGCAAGCTGCGTTCGAAGAATGGAATCCCATAGCTACTTTGAAAAAGCCCTCCGGACTCGATCTTTTGCTTCAGTAAGATGATTGAAAACTCCACTGAAATCACCTTTCCATTGACGGGATCATCCAGCCCTTTCCCTTCCTTTCGGGCGATTTCGATCAATTCTTTAACAATATCCAGGCACAAGGCTTTTTTCTTCCGAACGTATTCCCCGAAGGGCTTTAAATCTTTCTTAAAAAAAATTTGGTACACCAATTCGCTTCGGTCGGTCCTTTCCTTCCGGATCCATCCGTGAAGTTCCCAGATCTGCAGGAGCCTTCTGATCCCATTCATTGTAGATCCCGGCAGATCCAGTGAGATCTGATCGTTCAGTTCCCGCAGGGAAACCGTTACTTTACCTCCTTTGCCGGTAGCCGTACGCTTTCCTGGATCTGTACAAACCTTATGGAAAAGGTATTCTTCCAGTTCCAGGAAACGACGGGCGATTTCCATTGACCCATTTTTTGACCGGACCAGGTTAATGTCCACTTCAAGGTCTTTGAGATTCCCCAGGATGCCTAATTCCTTGAATTGGTTGATGATTGAGATCACCTTCTGCCCGTGAATCCCCAAGCTATCGGCCAGGTAATCTACCCGGGTTTCGCCACTCCTCCTGGATTGCCCCATGATGGCTTTCAATACACGCTCGGCTTCTTCCGTTGCACCTTGAAAGAGAAAAGCATTGCGCTTGATCTTTTGCTGACCTGCTTCAAAATTCCCGACCAGGATGCTGTCCGCGAATACCCGGGGCGAGTTGAGAAATCGCTTGACATACCCCGCCTTTTCAAGTGCATTCACCGCAGTTTTGACCCTCGTTTCAAGGTCACGGATGTCTTCATCCCAACCCGCCTTCCTGGCGATTTCCAGTGCCGATTTGGTTACCTTTTCCCGCTTGAACTTTTGAATACCTCGCCAGATCTGTTGTATTTCTTTTTGACTGATCCGGGCGCCCTGCAAAATATTGAAGTGCTGGTCCAGATCGGTTTGGTCAAACAGGATCACACAGTCAGCTTGCAAGTCCTTATCCCTTCCTGCTCTGCCCGCCTCCTGGACATAATTTTCGAGGGAAGAGGAGATCTCATAATGGATCACCAGGCTCACATTTTCCTTGTCCACCCCCATCCCGAATGCTGATGTAGCCACTATGACATCAAGTTGGTTATTCATGAACTGCTCCTGGTTCTGCTTTTTGTCGTTAGGCGTCATCTTCCCATGAAAAAATCCAGCCTTGATCCGGAAGCCCCGTAACTTCTCAGCGAGCGCTTCGGTCGTTTTAGTCAGGGTAACATAGACGATTGCAGGGCCACTCTTTTCCCGGAGGATGTCAACCAGGTTTTCAAACTTCTCTTCCCTGCTTTTGACAGGCACTACTTGGAATTCCAAGTTCTTCCGTGTCTGCCTGGTGATGAATTCCCTGAGTTCGATCCCTAATTCCTGGAGGAAATAAGCCTTGATATCACCGACTACTTCCGGTTTTGCAGTCGCAGTAAAGCAGGATACCGGAATGCGGCGCCTGTCCATTTTCCTCTCCTGCAGCATTTTGATGTAAGGGCCGATGAATTCATAATCCACGCGAAAATCTTGTCCCCAGGCTGAAAAACAATGCGCCTCATCGATTACAAACCTATCAATGATCCTCCTGGTGAGGAGGCGCAGGACTGTGGGCGAACGAAGGCTTTCCGGGGAAATATACAACCACGATGCGGCACCGTCTTCGATCCGTTCGATCACTTCCTGGCGTTCAGGCGGGGAAAGCATCCCATTCAAAGCCACTGCTTCATTGCGGTGGAAGCGGTTAAACAGTACATCTACCTGGTCCTTCATGAGAGAAACCAATGGAGAGATCACCACCGTCAAAGCGCCTTTGGCTTTTCCTCGCATCAAAGCGGGAAGCTGGAAAGTCAGGGACTTTCCTCCGCCGGTTGGAAAGATCGCCAAGAGGCTATCGTCCTTCAAGGCGGCCCGGACTACCTTTTCCTGCAGTGGCATACCGTCATCCTCCTCGAAGGTCCGGAACCCAGGGTACCCAAAGAACTCATTCAAGCCCGCAATGGGATCTAAAATACACGAACAATAGGTACAATCAGGGT
>JBFGVE010000189.1:0-4533 GCA_041565275.1 Bacteroidia bacterium | reverse complement strand
GTTTTCTGTCTCAGTTCGCTGCAGGTATTAGCAAAAAGGAGCCCTTGATCACCCCGGAAACCGCACGTACTTCAAGATATGAATTTCAATATGATGGTTCACTGATCACAACTGAACTCGATTTTCAATACGAACCCATTGAGCCTGTGGTGATGCGAACTGCCAAAGCTTATCTTGAAGCACATGGGAAATAGTATCAGCAAGGATCAGTTAAACGAACACGGATAAGTATGGACACAAGGTTGGATCAAGAGAAGACCGAAGCCAGAAAAATGAATATTTTGGTGAACGGAGAAGCGAAAGAGTATGACCAGGCAGAGATGAATTTACGGAATTTGCTTGTTGCGAACGGACTAAACCCTGACCAGAACGGAATTGCGGTAGCCGTGAACCTATCAGTTGTACTCAAGGCAGAATGGCCGGAAACCTTCGTTAAAACCGGAGATGAAGTAGATATAATTACAGCGAGGCAGGGAGGATGAGAGCTGAAACCAAAATGGATTCATCCGAGCTTTTAAGCCCCCGGAAGGCCACAGAGTATTACTTGGTGTAATCTGTCAGAAAGCTCCCCAGTCCAATTCTCCAGAGGTCAGCCAGTACCAAAGCTGCCATGGCCTCCACGATCGGTACTGCCCGCGGCACAACACAAGGGTCATGGCGGCCTTTTCCTTCCAGGGTGACGGGATTCCCTCCTTCGTCCACGCTTTCTTGGTCTTTCATCAGAGTACTGGTTGGCTTAAAAGCTACCCGGAAGCAAAGGTCTTCTCCATTGGAAATACCACCCTGGACTCCGCCACTGTTGTTGGTGCGGGTACGAATACGTCCGGCCTCATCTTCAAAGAATACATCATTGTGTTCGGAACCGCGCATGCGTACACCCCTAAATCCTGAACCGATCTCAAAACCTTTTGTAGCATTGATACCAAGCATGGCCGAGGCCAGTAAGGCCTCAAGTTTGCCGTAAACGGGCTCTCCAAGCCCAACTTGCATATTTGTGACACGGCAACTCACAATTCCGCCCAATGAATCTCCATCTTTTTGGGCTGCATTGATCGCAGCCACCATCCGCTCTGCCGTTGCTGCATCCGGGCAACGTACCATCTGGCTTGCTTCTGTTTCAAAGAGTAACCCTTGGTAATGTTTTTCTTCCTGAGTATCAGGATCCAAAACTCGGAATCCTTCATTCTCAAACTCAGAACCTCCCGAAGGCCATTCCGGCCACTCTATTTCCCCAACTTGGCTTACCCAGGCATCAATTCTGGTCCCAGCCACCCTGGCCAGCAATTGCTTGGCTACACCACCTCCTATTACCCTGGCAATAGTTTCGCGTGCAGAAGAGCGGCCACCGCCCCGGTGATCACGGATCTTGTACTTTTTCAAATAGGTGAAGTCGGCATGAGAAGGGCGGAATTGCCGGGAGATATGATCATAATCCTGGGGACGATGGTCTTTGTTACGTACGAAAAAGGCCAGTGGTGAACCAGTCGTGACTGTTCCTGCAGTTCCCGAAAGCAATTCAAAGGTGTCGGGTTCTTTCCTCTGAGAGGTAATACGACTTTGTCCCGGGCGACGCCGGTCAAGATCGGCCTGGATAGACATCAGGTCAAGATCAAGCCCCGAAGGGCAACCATCTACCACCACTCCCACACCCGCGGCATGAGATTCTCCGAATGAGGTGATCTTAAATATTTTTCCGAAACTGTTCATGGGATTTCTGTGCTTGGCTTTGCCGGATCTGCTTCACCTTGGAATAGATCACTTCTATCTATTTTTCATTTACCTTTTCTTCGAACAAACGTTGCTTTTTGGTAAGAGACATGCGGACATGGATCTTCTTAGTGCGGAGGTGTTCCAAGGTCACATTCAGATTGTTTAAGGTGGAATCCAACTCCTTGGTCAGTTCCGGATCATATAAAAAACGGCCCGCTACTGTGGTTTGGTCTTGCATCTGGCTGGTCAAGTCTTTCAATGTCTCCACCAATACATTGGCATCCGTCAGAATCCGTGAGATTTGACCAAGAGTATTGTCAACTGAAGGAAGAGTCTTCTCATTGATGTTGTCAGCCAGATCCCCGAATGAGATCAGGATGGAATCAGCATTGTCTGCGAGGCCGTTGATCTTACCCAGGCTTAGATCGATTTTAGCAATCAGGCGCCGATTTTCTACATCGGCCAGAATTTCACGTAGGCTACGGGCTGAAATATTGACATCTTCAAGCAATTGTCCCATGTCCATGGAGTCGATCTCTGTGGCTACCCTGGCAAATGAAGAGGAAATTCTGTTGATATTCTGAAAGAGGGTGTCCATGTCATCTGCGTCAAACTTGTCCATGAATTCACCGGCCTTGGCAAAGGCACTTGAAAAGTCCAGGGAAGCAGTTCCCTCAATGATGTCTTCGGGTCCAAGTGGTACAGCAGCATTTCCTTGGGTTAATGCGATCAGCTTCCCTCCCATCAATTCCTTGACCCGGATTTCAGCAGTTGCACCTTCTCCTAATACGATGTCTTCGTCCAGATTAAATTCTACGATGGCCCCGTCACTGTTTAACTCGATCGATTCAACATTGCCGGAAGGCAATCCAAAGAAAGTGACCGGATCTCCCGACTTGAGTCCCGCAACATCCTGGAAGATGGCCTTGTAGGTGATGCGGTTGGCGGAAAAGAAATGCATATTCCTGCTCCAGGCCAAGACCAAGTACACAAGGATCAGGCCTCCAAGGACTGTCAAACCTACTTTGATTTCTTTTCTCATGTGCAATAAAGAGGTCGCTCCAAAAGATCGGACTGCAACCTAACAATAAGATCGCAATTACACTTTTGCCAATTCTTCTTTCAGGAAATCAATCGCCTCTACAGGTGTAGGTTTTTCATCGTTTAACTCTGCCAGGTACAGGGACACCCAGTCACCGAGGTGAATAAAGAAGAAAATTTGGCTGAGATGGCTTTTTCCATCCGCTATAACCTCGATGACACTATCTGCATAGTCACCAAAGATCTCACGGCAGATATCCATTCGAATGCTCGTGCGCTCATGGACCAAGTCAGAGCGAAAGATCACCACAACAGCATCTTCAAGAATGCCGGAAGGATTTTTCCAACCGACCAACTCATTGTGGTTCATTTCGGGAAAAACATGGTGAAAAGCGATGTGTTTTGAATTCTCTTCTATCTGCTGGCGCCAGCGAATGGCCACGGACTCAAAGCTGGGATCACTGTACAAGACAGGAAGAGAATTATGGAGTTGTTGTGCTATGATCCTCGCATTTTCATGGTCGATAAAGTTCTCGACGAGAGCAACGGCCTCTTCCAGATCATCGGAAAAGTCACCAATTAAGTTGTAACCGTTGAGAATATACAGCTGTTGGATGATAGAGAAGGCGACTGCTGAACGGGGAGGATATCCCTCTGGAAGAATGATGTGGTCCCATCCCTTTTCTTCTGCCAATTCTTTCAACTTACCTCCTGAAGTTATGCAGACGACTTTAGGTTTAGCGGCAAGGGCAGATTCTAACATGCTCAAGGTCTCTTCAGTATTCCCGGAATAAGAGCTTACCAGCAGCAGGGTGTTCTTTGAAACAAATGATGGCACTTCATAGTCCCGCACAATCAAATAAGGCACCTTTAGATGTTGCCGGGTATAGTTCAGAATGACTTCCCCTCCAAAGGCAGAACCGCCCAAACCGATCAAAACCACGTTGTGAATTCCATCAAAAGAACCAGAAAATTTTGCTTTTCGGCCAATTTGTATTGCTTCACGCATCTGAGCACCGAAACCTTTAATCAATTCTTCCATTTAGGGTCTTTTATGACAATACTAGGATTCAAATCTTATCGAAAACGGAGTGAAAATTACTATTAGCCAGACCGAATGACAAGAATAAAATAAACTAGTTACATTTGTTCTGCTCACGGACCGTTTCACCCGGCTATTATTAGCTGCAAGTATTTGCTTTCAAATCACTGTAGATCAGCATTTTAGTTAAGCTCAGATTTACTTATTGATTATGGGACTTTCCGGAGCATGAGTACACTCATAAGCACGATATCAATTAGGACATGGTGATGAATAAACAAGACTGGTTTGCGTCATGGTTTGACTCTCCGTACTACCCAATTTTATACCAGCATCGAGATCACAGAGAGGCAGAAGCCTTCATAAAAGAGCTTTTAGACTTCCTGAATCCAGGACCAGGTGCCCATTTTCTTGATCTTGCTTGCGGCCGAGGCAGGCATTCATTGTATATCCACCGACAAAGCTTCAAGGTAACTGGCTTGGACCTTTCACCTCAGTCCATTGAGTTTGCTCTCAAACATAAGAGGCCAGGCCTCGATTTCAAGGTCCATGATATGAGAGACCCCCTACCCGGCTCCTATGATCATATTCTCAACCTCTTCACCAGTTTTGGATATTTCGATGATCAACAGGATAACTTGAGAGTCCTTAGGAATGTGCGAAATGCTTTGCGTCCGGGTGGTACTTTTGTCCTTGATTTTATGAATGTAGAAAAGATTATTCCCGGGTTGATCCCCTTT
>JBFGVE010000188.1:0-4580 GCA_041565275.1 Bacteroidia bacterium | reverse complement strand
TCTAAGGGGGAAATATCGAAGGACATCGGATTAAATCAAGACCAACAGCTTCTATTGCAAATCTTGGCCGATTCTTGATCTATTTTGGCGCTGGGTGTCCCGTTGACGAAAACAGGAAATCTGATTCTAGAAATTATCTCAATCTTGTCTTTAATGATGAAAATCAGGTTTCAACCGTGACCTACTACGAGTTTGATATTGTCAAGCCGCGAAGCTTTCATTAACTCCCTACTAATTATATCTTATTTCTCTTACTGTAAGGACCGTAGAACTTGCCTCTGTGCGGGCGGCTCATCTGGCTATGCTCAAGCCGCCCCGCCCCGGTACCGCATTTTAATGTGCTCAAATACCAATAAGGCCTTGGTATCTATGTCCTGTTCTCCGTAGGTCGGGTAGGGCAGCTGTTCGAAAAAGAAGTAGGAAATAGCCTTGCTTACGGCTGCGGAAGTTTGGGTCTTATCGGGCCAGTGATCGACTAAAAGCTTGTTTTGCTGCAAGGTCTCCAGGAGTTCCGCGGCGACGGCTTTTACTTTGTTGCGGTCCTGTGTGCTGAGTTCCTTGCCTGTGTGCAGGAGGTCAAAAATAGCGAGCTGGTCTTCGTCGAGGCCTTCCCGCTGGGCGCGGGCCTCTTCTTCACTGAGGTCCCGGATGTAGTTCTTTAGCTTTTTAAAGGTAGTCTCAATGGTGACCTGCTCTTTGCCCCGGTTGTATTCCTCTATGATCTCGTTGTACCTCTCAAGGAAGTCAATGCGCAGCGGATTCTGATCGACCATCCTTTCGAGCTGCCGCTCGACTTCTTTGCGGAGGTGCCGGACGACGGTATTCTTGTTGACTGTTTTTAGAAAATGCTTTTCTACCAGGTCAAAGTCCAGTTTGCTGAGATCGACCTTCTTTCCGTAATCAGCAGTCGGCTCCATGGAAATGCTCAGGCTCTCGACGGAGTGGTCTACGATGTCCTGGACCTCCTTCATTACCCCTGTGATATCTGCTTCTTCGGTATTGTCCTGGATCCTTCTGTAAAGGGCATCGATGGCGTCCCTGCGCGGCCGGAAGGCATATACTTCAGGCCCTGGCATAAGTGCCCTGAACTTTTTGAATACCTCTCTTGCGAGGACGCCGAATTTATGCTTGGTTTCATCGGTGGTGTAGATGGCATTCTCACCCTCGGCAATGTATTTGATCCGGTGGAGGTTGTCTTCGGCATGGACGATCAGGTCGAGGTCAAAGTTTACCTCAACGGAAAGGAAAGTCACCACAGCGCTGACGGCCTTCTCCAGGTCCGCTGCCAATTCTTCGAGAGGTTTGACGGGTGTTTCCGCATCGTTTGCCTCCTTCCCTCTTGCTCCACCTCCCGTTTTATTCTCTCCGATGGCATAGACGGCCAGGGCCTCCAGGAGAGACTTGTAAGTTTCAATGTAGTCGACGATCAGCCCGTTGTTTTTACCTTCAAGCACACGGTTGGCACGGGAAATGGTCTGCATGAGGGTGTGAGCTTTGAGGGGCTTGTCGAGGTACAGCGTACTCAGGCTCTTGACGTCAAAACCGGTGATCCACATGGCGCAGACGATGACCAGGCGGAAGGGGTGGTCCTCATCTTTGAACTCAGCTTCCAGGTCGCGGGAAGGATCTTTCATTTTGGCGCGGTGAGGCTCGATGTCCAGTCCGTACGCACTGAATTTCCTGATCTCGTTTTGCTCCTCACTGATGACCACGGCGATTTCTGTCCTGCGGGTCAGGTTCAAGGCCCGCCGCTGGACCTGCTGCTCCTGCAAGTCGTTCATTTTTTCTACCTCACGTTCCTTTTCCGTGACATAGTTCTGCCATTCCTCTGTGATGAAGTCGTACATTTTGACGGCAGTGAGCTTATCCAGGCAGACGAGTATCCCTTTGCCCTGGTAGCCGCGCTCGTTGAAGTGCCAGACAATGTCCCTCGCAATGGCACGGAGCCGCTTCTTTGCCGTCAGGATCGGGTACTCTCTGGCAAACAAACGCTTGAGTTTATCTTGCTGGTCACTGTCCGGTTCTGCTTCCGCTATAGCTTCCCGGATCTGGTCGTTGATCTCAGGGTTGTCGAGTTTCAACTTCTCCCCCCGGTTTTCGTAGTACAGGGGCACCGTCGCACCGTCTTCGATCGAACGCTTGAAGTCATAGACAGAAACGTAGTCACCGAAGATGCGGCGGGTCAGTTCATCGTCCTTGAACAAAGGCGTCCCGGTGAAACCCATGAAGGAAGCATTCGGCAGGGCCTCCCGCATATTGAGGGCCAGCGACCCTCCCTGGGTGCGGTGCGCTTCGTCTGAGAGCACTATGATGTTATCCCGTTCCGTGACCGTCGCATTGAAATTGAATTTGTGGATGAGCGTGAAGATGTACCTTGCGTCAGTTTCCAGGAGCTTCTGCAAGCCTTCTCCGCTTCCTGCTTTGGTACTGTTGTCTTCCACAGCCCCCACACCCTGAAAGGTGCCGTAGATCTGCGTATCCAGTTCTTTGCGGTCCGTGACCAAGAGAAAAGTATAGGGCCCCTGCATTTTCCGGTGGATCTTCTGACACAGGAAAACCATGGAATAGGACTTTCCACTCCCCTGGGTATGCCAGAATACCCCCAGCTTTTGCCTCTCTACTGCTGTTATTTCTCCCCGTGCATACTTTTCATTGAGCTCCCGGAAATGATCGATGGCCTTGTTCACCCCGATGAACTGGTGGTTCCGGGCGATCAGTTTCACCACACGGGAGGAAGTGTCGCCGTCTTTCCCTACCTGGGTATCGTAGAGGATAAAATTCTCAAACAGATCCAGGAAGCGTGACTTCTCACACACCCCGCACAGGATAGTGTCCAGGCTGATTACCCCTTCTTCATCTTCCCGGATGCGTTTCCAGTCGTTGAAATGCTCATAACGGGAAGTGATGGCCCCGATCTTGCTGTCGATGCCATTGCTAAGGATGATAAATGCATTGCAATGGAAGAGCTGTGGAATGGTGTCCTTGTAATCCGAAAGGTTTTCGTCGTAGGCTACCCTGAGTTTGCGGTGATGGGCTTTGAGTTCCATGAACAAGAGCGGGACCCCATTCACAAAGCCCACAATATCCGGCCTTCTTCTGCGGCGGGATTTTCCTTCCACCCACATTTGCCGGACAGCCAGGAAGTCATTTTCCTCCGGCCGTGGAAAGTCCAGGACCTTCAGCTTTTTGTTCGGGACGATCCTTCCCTTTACGTCCTTGTAGGTTACCGGTATCCCATCCTTCAGGTAGCCGTACTTATCGTGGTTGAGTTCAGCCAGTGACTTTGTGACCACCCGTTGTGCGATCAATTCATAGGCCAGTTCATAGGCCTGCCGGGGCAAACCGGGATTTAAGCGCTCCAGCGCCTGCAAAAACCGGCCCTTCAAGATCACCTCAGCCTCAGAAGAACGCCCCAGCGTTCCATCCCGCCCCAGGCTTTCATGGAAAGCATTGACCGTCCCCCAGCCCAAACGATCCTTGAAGATCTTCATGCAGGTCGATTCAATGAGGCCGTCTTCTGAGTATTGGTGACTCATGATTCACTGGTTATTACAGGTAACCGAACTCCTATTTTAAAAATACCATGATAGCCTTTCACTTTAAAATTTATGTGATTAAGGTTATCATGTATCAAATTTTCTCTACTACCATTCTCAGGATAAATAATCAGACAATCAATGCTTTCAGGATACTCTTTTCCTAATGTTCTATAGGTTTTCTCCAGTCTCGCATAACCAGAGACTTGCCTTACATTGTCATGCTTAGGTGCATACTTCCAGGATGGAATATATTTGGCATCGATGACCATTTTGAAATCGGGGTCATTAAGTAGGAAATCCAGCTCATTACCTCTGGATTTAAACTGATAATAGACACGATTACCAAATCTGTTTTTAAGCAACCCTAATACATATAGTTCAAAAAGCTTGCTCATGTCGATCCAAAAGGGGGGTGTTCGCACGGTAGTCTCCCGGGTATTGGTGATATTGTACCCAAACCTTTTCAGGATAAGCTTCGCGATGTGGAGTGCAGGTTTATATTCTTTATAAAAGACATTGTGTTTTGCGAACTTGATTTCATTCAAAGAAATGTTCTCGGAAATCGTTTCAAAAGCTGGGTTAATATAATTGAACAGGTCCTGTATTTCTACAGTTTTCGTTAAGTCGGCACAAGCTGGCAAATACCGTTTTACAAAAGCCAATGCTTTTTTCAGGAGCCTATTCTCCAGGTTACTGAGCCCAAATTCTTCGTATTGACAGTATGTGTAGTTTGGCCTACTTCTTAACACGTTTTCCCTGATGCTCTGACCGACCATAACTTTTCCTTTTATCCTACCGTTGAGATTTTTTTCAACCTTATAGTATGACCTTTTAAGCCCCAATACTCTGGACAATTTACGCAGCTCTTATCCCGAATTCCAATAAGTCTTGATAATTGGCGTGATTTATTTACTGCTATGAGGCTGGCATTGAAATGAAAGTCGAGTGCTTTTTTGTCTCGGGACTGGCAATGCTGCAAGCCTGTGTGCTGCTTGGCGTCTCGGAAAAGGAATTCGATCTGGAACCTTGCTGAGTAGTAAT
>JBFGVE010000187.1:0-4599 GCA_041565275.1 Bacteroidia bacterium | reverse complement strand
CCCTGGTAAGGGTATTGGCGGTACCGAATTATTACGGAGTCAAGGACCCCGCCCTTAAAAATGGAATCAATATAGACAACGGAGCGAGAATTGGTCCCGGTAGGCCAGTACAGGTATAGTTTTAATTCTTCCTGAACGCCGGCATTGGAGTAACCCCCGAACCTGTAATTTCCACCCCTTTCGGGAATTAATTGCCCCATCGTGTGGCTGTACCCTTTGGAGTCTTCCAGGGTTTTCTGAAACCGTTGTCCATACACGCTGGAGAAGATAGAAAAGAGAAGAAGAGCCACAAATAGCTTGGTGCTTAAATGGTTCATTTTGACTTTTAGTAATCGGATGTGCACAAATCACGGAACTTCTCTCCCGAAATGCAAGCATACTCATGAATCCTGGACACCGCAGTCTTCCGGTGGACAAAGAGGGCCTCGCCTGTACATTGCGGGCAATACGCCTGACGACGAAGACTGAGGTCACTGGGAAACCAGGATCTTCCCGGTGAATTCCGCGCCACTCTTTGCTGTTACCCGGTAAAAGTAGATCCCCGGTTGGATAGCCCCCGGGTTGAACTGAAATACATTTTTTCTCCCAGTCACAGTTTGAATGTCCTGTTCTATTACCGCCCTCCCCTGCAAGTCAACCATGGCAAACCGATAGGAATCATACCGGGGCTCATGAATGACCAGCGAAAAGGACTGGCCCGGGGAAAAAACGCTTGGGAAAAGCTCAACTGCAC
The DNA here is from genome assembly GCA_041565275.1 of Bacteroidia bacterium. Classification (GTDB taxonomy): domain Bacteria; phylum Bacteroidota; class Bacteroidia; order J057; family JADKCL01; genus CAWUKT01. The sequence goes on along the minus strand of JBFGVE010000187.1, from coordinate 3,866 downwards.
TTTCAGGCGTTTGCCCGGGTTCATTGGCCATGAGGAGGGCAGGGTCATTGTCTACCCATATAAAATTGAGGGTAGTTTCATCGTTGCTGACGCCCATCATGGCGAGAGGGAAGCTACTGCCTTCACGATAGAATAAATAATTAGTGATGGTATCCCTTGCTCCTTGAGTCAGGCCAAATGCACCAAGCAAGGAATTGGGAGCAGGAGCGCCATCCAGAAAAAAACTGTCCAAATATGCTGTTACCTCTTTGACCATCAGCACTTCGATCAGATCACTGGGACCAGCAGAAGTAGGTACGGACATGAAACCTTCTCCAACGATGGTATCAGTCATGGTAATATATTGAGTATTTGTGCCAGGCGTTCTGTAGTGGAAGCGTGAATTTATCAATGGTGCAGAAAGAGCTTTTGGAAATACACCTAAAGAGGATGAGCCCAAGGTGAGTTCAGATCAGCTCTACCGTCAGATCGGTGAGTTGAAGGTTGAGAACGATTTTCTAAAAAAAAGCTTAAACAAAGCCGGACTGTGAATCAGCGTAGTGACTTATTTGATCGTAGTCATAGCCTGAGTTTGCGTCGTTAGGCGAATTTGTTATCAGTTCCCCGTGGCAGGTTCTACTACCGTCCAGTGGGTGAATCAGAGGAGAGCTTGGAATTGATGAAGAAGATGGACCGTTTATTTCTGGACGATCCTACTTTGGGAGTTCTGGGCATGCAGGATGAATTGCGGGATCTTGGTTTAAATTACAATGTCAAACGAATTCGTAGGCTACTGCGGAAGATGTGTATAGAGCCTATCTATCCCAAAAAGAATCTCAGCCGCCTGGGCCAGGCCAGGTATGTTCATCCCTATTTGCTGAGAAATCTTGAGATTGACCGACCCAATCAGGCATGGGCCATTGATATGAAAAACCGTGTCAAAGCAGGTTTAGTGCTATGTTCCGATGGCTTCGGGCTTCATGTACCTAACTGCAATCATTGATCTGTACAGTAGGTATATTGTGGGCTGGCAGTTGTCCAACAGTCTGGAAAAAGAAACCCAGACCCAATTGTTGGAGGCCACCATTGCCAGGCATGGAAAGCCGGAGATCATTAATTCTGACCAGGGAGCCCAATATACTTGTGCTCACTGGGTAGACTTCCTCAATGGGCATGCAATCCATATCAGCATGGATGGGAGGGGACGGGCTACTGACAATGCTATTATCGAAAGGTGGTTCCGTAGTGTGAAACACCGTCATATCTATCTTAATCCTGCAAATGATGGCTGGCAATTGTACCAAGGAATCGAATCCTTTGTCAATCGCTACAACCGGAAAAGGCACCAAGGGATTGGGAGAAGAAAACCTGGAGATCTCTACCTCAATGGAAGAAATCTACCAACTAAAAATGTACATGTAATGGTTTGATGATTGGGGAGTACTACACTGTCCGTGTCCCAAGAACGGGATTGGCAGTCCGATTAGTCCAGCGATGATTTTTATTTTCATGTCTGTCGTTTTTTTTAGGTTGCTGCCAACGGTAGAGCGCAAACGACGTGCCGACCGTAGGGAGGTATGGCGAATGCGCGAATGTTATCAGAAGTTCATTTCTTACTTGCGGAACTCCGTAATCTAGCGTCAACGACCCGTAATTTGCAGTCATTGGGATTTTCTTTTGATTCTATATTCCTGATTTTTTCGATCCCTGAGGTAGAATCATCCACTTGTAAGACAAGATAATAACTCCGATTCGCATTTTCAGCCCGGTCGTAGGTCAATAATTGACTTTCATAGCCGTGAAATATTGCTTTGTTCGTCGAGTATTTGATTTCAACATTGATTTTATCTTTTGCGCCATGTGAAAATTTGAAATCAACACTTCCCATACCCGAATTGGTTTCAGGGCTTACGTCGAGATCATTTGCCAAACAATAGATTTGGGCTACCGAGAAGAATAACTGTTGGGCGGTACTTTCGTGCCTTAGCTTTTTTTCTCGTCCTTCATATAGCAGCTTAAAAAGCCCATTATCCTCGATTTGTCGTTTGAAATTTTTGATGATTGATTCTACTACTTCCTGATTAGTAAGGCGATGAGAGGTGTTTCCACTTTCATAGTCCCTTTGATCCAGGTTTTTGATTACCGAATCAATATTGCCATAATTCACAATATTGATGGTGTTGCTTCGTCTTTTTTCCAATAGTTCCAGATTCCGCTGGTTAATTTGCGATCGCTGCAGAAGCGGCAGATTAAACAAAATTTCGTTCAAAAAGATCTCGGCGTCTCCCAAAACCGAGCAAATAGCGGAATAGAATTCTTTGAAATAATCGAAATCAAGACTCTTCTTGAGTGCAGGTTTCTGATTGGAGTGATTCGGAGTCTGCAAATATTCTTGATATCGAAGATCGGCTTCCGCTTTCAAATTTTTGAAATCTACGTTGTTGAAAGGTTCTGATACAATCGCCAGCTCCCGCTGAAACCGAAACCAATATAGAAACTTACTTTGATCGTCCAGCATCATCATATTCCTTTCGATTTCTTCGATTGCCGGAACCATAATGTGATTATGAATGTGCTCAAGTAACTTAGACTCACCTTCTTCAAACTTGTCGCGAAAAACAGGACGTGAAAGAAAATCCCTCCAACAGTTCGAATCATATAGAGTCCAATATTCAAGCCATAAATTGATTGGCAACGAATCTTTCACTTTCACCATAAATAACTTTCGATGAACTATTTCTGATAACGGTTTGGCTATGCGCAGTGTCCCGAAGGGCATTGCGTATAGGTTTTGTTGTGCCCCGTTTTTATTTTCATTTTTCTGTCCTGCGTTGGTGTGAAAGCTCTTTGCAACCGCAGGAACGAGGATTGCAATGTGCTTGAACTGAGCGTTGGCTTATTCATTTCCTAATATTTTATTGATGAATATCAGTGTCTGGTCGTAACCAACAATAATTGTCACAATTCCACTTACTAGCGTTACAAGAGCAATTAGTCCTGAAATGACCTTGTAAATCAAACTGTCTTTGATAGAGTTCAAAGTCCTATTGCTTATAATTCCAAACCAACTAAGAATGAAAATAGGGATACTCAAAATCTCCCTGAATCCTTCTCGAAACCAAATGATTGGATTTCTTAAATCACTTTGCGTGTCTTCCCGATAGTCTTCAAGATGCCCAATATATCGGAGCAAACAATCGTCAACAGAACCAACGTCAAAATCGTGGACTTGTCCTTCTCTGAACTTTGGGATGGTATTGATGATGATTTGATAGTTGTTAATCATGTAGTTCTGAAAGGCTGGTTTATAAGACATGACACCATAAGAACCCACATAGCTTTGAATTTTGCTTACATTCATAGTGAGCCAAACATAAAGCGCACCGTCAAGATCACCTGACTTACTCCAACGGTCATGAGTTTTGAAATACTTGTTGGCGAACTCAACAAATTTGTTCCTGTATTCACCCGCAAAGTCAATTTTCTTAACAACTCGGTTATGTCTGTTATAGACTTGAACAAAGCCTATAATGAAGATGACATGAATGCCCAATATGATGATTGCGGTTATCAGAGTTGTAAACGCAATATACCCTAATGCGTTAAAAATGACAACCAATACATCATTAAACTTAGGGCAATCGCATCTAATTCTGCCTAGTTTTCTATACGTTGATCGAAATCACTGTTCACAATCTACCACGGTTTAGAATTCAGAAGGTGTTTATTGAGATTCAAAAACCAATGGATATCAATTCAATCCTGAGAGCCCCTTGGGCCACTTCACCAATCTCACAGACCTGCGGGTAGAACGCACTAAACTCCATCTTCTGACCGATATTGTCTTTTTGACGATTATGGCTGTGCTTTCAGGCGCAGACGGCTGT
>JBFGVE010000186.1:0-4717 GCA_041565275.1 Bacteroidia bacterium | reverse complement strand
TCGGGAGTTCGATTCTCCCTTGCGCCACAAACACAAGCCCCTTCATGGGGCTTTTTTCTTGTTTTGGAGGTTCGCAAGAAGATCAATGAAGCTGCTACATTTACCATGGACAAGGCGATAATAATCCAGACTAGTCCAAATAAGTTCTCTTTCAAGGTCTATTACTAATGCAAAACCGGGCCAGGGATAAAAGTTCTCTATTGCTGCAATAACACTATTCACCTTATTTATTTTTTAGACTAATCTAAATTTTATAATTTAGCAATGTTTAATAACTGGTTTATATATAATTAAGTGAAACTTATCTTTTCTCTTTTCCTCTTGTTACTGATTGCAGCGGCCTTACCTGGCCAATCGGGAACCGTCATTGGGACTTTAACCTCAGAAAACGAGGCCTTAGGGTTTGCCAAAGTCCACCTTGTCGGCACAAAATTAGGTGCATTTTCCGATGACGAGGGTCAGTTTGAAATTCGGAATGTTCCATGGGGCATGTACACTTTGGAAGTATCCTTATCCGGATATGAGACAAAAGAAGCTAAGGTTAATGTAAGTTATTCCAACCAGGAAATTGACCTGCAACTGGATATTGCCCGGGTGAACTATGAATTGGACCAAGTGGTACTGACAGGTACCCGAACCTCAAAAAGGCAAATCGAATCGGCAGTGATCGTCAATGTGATCGACACCCGTACCCTTGACAATGTGCAGGCCTGCAACCTTTCCGAAGGGCTTAAATTTCAGCCGGGCCTGCGAGTAGAAACGGATTGTCAGACCTGTAATTATACCCAACTAAGGATGAATGGACTTGGTGGCTCCTATTCTCAAATCCTGATCAACGGGCGACCTATCTTCAGTCCTCTGACAGGGCTTTATGGGATGGAACAATTGCCCGCTAACATGATCGAACGGATTGAAGTTGTACGTGGGGGTGGATCGGCTCTCTACGGATCCAGTGCCATTGGAGGTACCGTTAACGTCATCACCAAGATTCCCAAGAAAAACTCTTACGATGCCGGTTATACCTTTCAAAATATCAATGGTGCTACCAATGACCATGTTTTTCTTGGAAATGCATCCTATGTCAACAAGCAAGCCAATGCAGGGGGAACCATCTTCGTCAATAAGAGAAACCGAGAAGTTTATGATCACAATGGAGACAATTTTTCAGAGCTTCCCAAACTCAGGAACAATTCATTTGGCGCCAATTTTTTTATCCTGCCCGGGGAGAACCAGAAGCTAGAAGTCAACTTGAGCAATCTCAGGGAGTACAGATATGGTGGGGAAATGGTGGAAGGGCCAGCCCACCTTGCTCTACAATCAGAGGAGCGGGACCACAATGTACTGATTGGAAATATCGATTACCAGATCAACTTCAACGAGGACAATACTTCTCTCATTGCATACACAGCTGCCCAGCATACCGGCCGGACCCACTACACCGGTATTTTTCCGGATGAGAGTGAAGATGTACAGATCCATCTTGATAATCCTCCTTATGGTACATCCACCAATACGACCTTGCAGGGAGGTATCCAGATCAACCACAGGGTGAACGGGTTCTTTGGGGGCAGCAATGTGATCACCATTGGATCTGAATATGTTATGGATGATGTTATTGATCAGATTGATGCCTACAATTATAAGGTTGACCAAGTGACAGAGAATTTAGGGTCTTTCCTCCAAAGTGACTGGGAAGTTACCCCCACGCTTAACCTATTGACAGGCATCCGGGCCGACAAGCACAATCTGGTAGACAATATAATTCTGAGTCCTCGCATTTCCCTGCTGTACAAACTCCGAAAGAGTACCCAATTTCGCATGACGTGGGGGACAGGATTCCGGGCTCCTCAGGCCTTTGATGCAGACCTCCATATTGCATTCGCAGGAGGAGGGGTCTCCAGGATCAGTTTGTCTCCCGACCTTGTTCAGGAACGCTCCAACAGCTTTAGTGCTTCTGTTAACTTTGACAAAGCCATGAAAAAATTTATTGCTGGGTATACCCTGGAAGGCTTCTATACTCACCTGAACAATGCCTTCTATCTCCACCCCTTGGGAGAAGACTCTTTTGGCGAACGTTTTGAGAAGCGCAACGGGGACGGAGCAACCGTACAAGGGTTGACCTTGGAACTCCGGGCCAATTATGATCAGAAAATCCAGCTGGAAGCAGGTTTTACCCTGCAATCTAGTTTGTTCGATGAACCTGTTGAGAATATTGAGGGGCTGGAGCCCAAGCGTAAATTTCTCAGGACCCCCAATGAGTATGGATATGCGGCTCTTAGTATAACTCCATCATCGAAATGGAACACGGCAGTCAACTTCGTTTACACAGGCCCTATGGACCTAGTACACTTTGCGGGAGCTCCTGAACAATCAGTCGACACCTATACAGTTTCTCCGGCTTTTGCAGAAGTCGGCATTAAAACAGGCTATACAGTGGAATTTAACCGGGTCAACTCCGGCATCGAAGTCTATGCAGGGGTTAAAAACCTATTCAATGCCTACCAGAATGACTTTGATTCTGGAAAAAATAGAGACAGCAACTATGTCTTCGGCCCTGGTGCCCCCCGAACTTATTTCATGGGACTTAGGATAAAATCCTTGTGACCAACTGGTTAGGATCCAAAAGCTGTCACTGATTGACCAGTGATTTGGTTACTGAAGAGATGAGACTTTCATGTAATAAGAGGTTACCCTATCACAGGTTAATTTCAATACGGTGCGACTACTTAGACAGCAATAGGTCAAACAGCAACAGGACTCTGGGGCTGCAACTGGTTAACCTGAATTTGGGGCTGCCGTCCAAGATTGCGTAACATCTTGAAGTGGTTGAGGATCGCTACACCAAAGCTTTTCTGAGAATGGTAAGGAATATTAAATTCCTTGGTCGTATCCTGAATGATCTTTGATATACCCGGATAGTGAACGTGGCAAATGTTAGGAAACAGATGGTGTTCTACCTGGTGGTTCAATCCACCTATCAACCAAGTTAGTACACGGTTGTGGGTAGCAAAATTGGAAGTTGTTTGTAACTGGTGAACTGCAAAATCTTCCTCCACTGTATTTCCCTCTGGCAACATGAACTCAGTTTCCGGGATCACATGGGCTGATTGAAAAATTAAAGTCATAAAGATACCAGCGGCAACATGCATGGTTATGAACAGAAGAATTACTATCCAAGGTGAGACAGGCATTACCAGAATGGGAAGCACAATGTAAACAGCGATATAAACAAGCTTCCAAAAGACAATGCGTGCATACAGCCAGCGGAATTCCTTACCCGGTTTGATCAACCCCATTTTCAGGTACTCAAACGGTTTGAAATAATCTTTTCTGAGGATCCATAAAAGGGTCGAGATACCGTACAGCACAATGGCATAGATGTGCTGGTACCGGTGAAACCATTTTAGAGGCTGAAAGGGACTGAACCTGAGAACATACCGGTATTCGATATCAGCATCTGCCCCTTCAATATTGGTATAGGTATGGTGTAGCACATTGTGTTGGATCCTCCAGATCGCAGCAGAGATACCAAGAAAAATGGCAGGAACTTCTATCACCCACTTGGCAGAACTCTTGGGAGAAAAAGAGCCATGCAAGGCATCATGCATAATATTCGTACCAATCAAAGTAACCCCAATTCCCATCAGACTATAAATCCCGAAGAGGGCCAGCAAATTGGTAACCAATCCAGAAAGTGCCAAAGCATACAGTAAAATGAAGCTCCCCAGGATGACCCCGGTCTTGAAGTACATTTCCCGGTTGGCATTCCTGGGTATCCCATTTTCTCGGAAATATGCGTTGACCCTTTTCCTTAAAGTAGTGGAAAAATCTTGGTGAACAGACCGGGAGAACTTATATTTTATCATGCTAAGGTTCGAAATAATTTGCAGGAGCTAAGCAACAGGGTGTGCTGCATGTCGATTGACAGATACAAATTTCGCCATTCCTATTCTATAATCCCAAATTTGACCGTAACCAGATATCTCTAATTAAATACAAATAACCCAATAATCACAAACTCAAAGTCAATGTCTGCGCTTTTACCACGTATTCCTCTAGGAAATGGAAAAAAATTGGTCTTCTTCAGGTAAATTCTTAGAGCACAATAGCTCACCTGTTGAATCGCATTGAATGATAAAAAGCATTAGTTTCGTACCTTCAATAAGGTATATCCTCGGAAGAGGTACCGTAACCCATTAGACTGAATGCAAAAACCCAAATTAGCGCCCAAGAATCTAGCAGAGTGGAAACGTGGTGGCACCTACTATATTTACAAAAACCGCCGGGTATTCTATCAAAAAGTTGAAGTTGGAGAAAGAGAGACCATTGTTTTTATACATGGCTTCCCTACGGCTTCATGGGATTTTCATAAAATATGGGCTCCCTTAGCCAAAGAATACAATTTGATTGCGCCTGACCTGCTTGGATTCGGCTATTCTGACAAGCCAAAGAGATACCATTACTCGATCAATGACCAAACTGATCTGATCATTGCTCTGATCCAGTCCCGGTCGCTGAAAAAAGTGAGTATTATTGCCCATGATTACGGAGCAAATATTACCCAAGAGCTACTGGCTCGGGCTGAAAACGATATATTGCCCTTCAGCATTCAAAAGGTAGTCTTTTTGAATGCCGGCTTGTTTACGGATGTCCATCGCCCTCAAAGAAGCCAAAAACTATTGTTGTCACCTTTTGGAAGAATTTTTACCTATTTCAT
>JBFGVE010000185.1:0-4748 GCA_041565275.1 Bacteroidia bacterium | reverse complement strand
CATGAATTAACCGAAGGCAACCGTTAATTTGAGAATGTCTTAAGTATACCAGCCCACTAAATACTTAATAAATTTTACTCTTTCCAATCCCATAGTCCCCAATGCTTCGATCATCTTAATCAAGGGTTTATTTTATCTTTACCCAATGACTTTTCTCTCTGTCAACGTGAATAAGTTCGCAACTCTTCGCAACTCCCGTGGGGGAAACAATCCGGATGTTCGGAAAGCTGCCCTAGATGCTGTCCGTTTCGGGGCGGATGGAATAACAGTTCATCCCCGTCCAGATGAACGTCACATCCGTCGCACTGACGTTTTTGAGATTGCAGAGGCCATTGAGGTGGAGTTTAACATTGAAGGATATCCTTCGGAAGACTTCCTGCTACTGGTAAAAGCTGTTTCTCCCACCCAGTGTACCTTGGTTCCCGACCCTCCAGGTGTATTGACTTCCAACGCTGGGTGGGATACCATTGGGCAAAAAACACTTTTACTGGATACTGTGGCATTGTTAAAGGATCAAGGTATCCGTGTTTCTATCTTTTGTGGGACTGACTTACAAATGGTGGAAGGAGCATTCGAAATTGGGGCCGACCGCATTGAATTGTACACTGAACCTTATGCTACAGGATATTTAAAAGACCGGGAAGTTGCCATAGCTCCCTTCCGCCAAGCAGCACTGTATGCAAATGACCTTGGGCTAGGGGTAAATGCAGGCCACGATCTTAATCTTAACAACCTCGCCTGGTTCCACGACCAAGTACCTTATTTGGAGGAGGTTTCCATAGGTCACGCACTGGTTTGTGACGCCTTGTACATGGGGTACGAAGCTAGTGTAAAGGCTTACCAGAAATGTCTGGGAAAATGATCAATTAATATGAACGGGCCAAGCCTCAGTTATTTTTTGACCTGGAAACAACCAATGATGTAATTCTAAAAACAATTTGAAGTTTCCTGGACCTGTGTGGGGCACCACCTCAATATTGTGGAAAAAGATTTTTCCCGAAGGTATATTGACTTGAAGTTTGGAAAGTACATTCGAATCTGAGTCGCCAAAGTTGTAACCTAAAGTTATCAGGTTTCGGGAGCCTGAGTTAGATACCATTTCCAATGGGCTATTGTTGGAAATTTTTACCCGGAGGTCGTTGACGATGCCATTCTGCAACTCAATCACGCCATTTTTGTCTAGCTGTTCTACCTCGATTTTAAACATATCCGGTTTTAGATAACCTTCCGACAGCCCTTCAGGGTAGGAGACATCTTCATTCAGGTATATTATGGGACCATGCTGAAAATTAAAATATTGGTTAGCTGGTTCAGGAATTGCTCTTAACCGGGCGAAAGACACGCAGGGAAACAGATTTTTTGCGTTGGGATGGTCGGTGAGTACAGCTGGATCAGGTGCCGGGAATATCTGTAATGGATATTCTGAACCTTTCAATGTTGTATAAATGGTGGATTCAATCGCCATGGCCCATGGGACTCCATAGCGGTCGGTATTGATCTTATCTTCATCAATGACCAGTTTGTATTGCCCAAGTTGCTTGCTATAAGCATACATGTTATCGAACCAATAAAACTTATAATCTAATCTGTTTTTGTTCTTCCAAATCCTAGTTGCTAACAATATGCCAAGGAGTAGAAGGATTGAAGTATGGGTCCACCGAATGGGAATATTGGGCAAGATATCCAGTAAAAAGAAAATACTTCCAAACAGGGCAAAAGGGCTGCAAATATTTTCTAGGATAAGATTGGAATCTCCTTTTTGGTAAACGATTCCTATCAGGGTGCCATAGGTTGCCAATCCGGCTAGGAGAAGGAAAGCCTTTTTCCATTTCCTCAATAAGAGGAGTGCTGCCAATACAGTTGCATTGAAATATAGGAGAATTTTCATATCCCCAGTCAGAAGATTTCTCAATTGGATAGGGCCACTTCTGCTCCAAAAGTTCTGCAGGATCTCCCAATAATTTTTTAGGTTGCTCGCTTGTGCTAGGTCGTATTCAGAAGGTGAAGGACGGATGGCCCACCATAAAAGGATTGAGGCTCCTACAGTAAGTATCAGAAAGGCAAATCGTTTCCACTGGCTGCGGTCCAGAGAAAATATTTCATATCCGATGATAAAACTCAGAGGAGCCAAGGCAATGGGATGGGTAAATAAAATCAAAAGGACCAACAATAGCGCTGGGAAGAGATAGGTCGGTAAAGACCTATTTTTCCCTCCGCGCATCCATGCGAAAAAGGTAGCACAGAAAATCAGGGTCAGGAAAAACTCAGATACTGGCCAAAAGTAAGTGACATCCCAGGCCAGTAGTTGAAGAAAAACCACCGTCCAGGCAACGGCTGGTTGCCGAGCCACAGAATGAGCAAACAACCAACACAGGTAATGAATAAGGGTAAAAGAAAGGGAATAGGCAATTAGGACCATTTTTAAGGGAGCACCTGCTTTCATCAGGATAAGTGGAATAAACTGGGTGATGAATGCCCCATAGCGGTAGTGGGCTATGCTGAAATCCTTTTCAAAGAGCATTTCAAAGGAATAATACGAAGCATCTGCATTGATCATCCGGTATCTAAACAGGAAGACAGAAAGCAGGGCCATTACGAGAAAGTAGGCGTGCCCCATCCAGGGACTGGACAGAAAAGAGGTAAATGAACAAGAGGTCAGTTTAAACAAGAGTTTTCACATTGACGATCATCAGATTCTAAATATAGCTACTTCTGACTCTAGGGTAAAATTCTCTGAGAATTCCAAAAAATTGAGGCCTGTCCTTTCCGGAATAGTCAGCCTGAAAGGTTAGATTCAGACAAATTTGTCACCGTGATCTTTTCGAACGTCTTGCACTATCTTTTTGATCTCCTGTTCTTTTTCTCTACTGCAGATCATGAGGACATCACCTGTGTCGACCACGATGAAATCTTCCAGTCCTTTTAAAACCACTAATTTATTGGGATCTGAGATGCGGACAATATTGTTATTGGATTCGAATACCATAGCGTTACCCTGAATGCCATTATTGAGTTCGTCTTTCTCTAATTGGTCATAAACGGAACCCCAGGTACCAAGATCGCTCCAGTCAAAGGAAGCTTTGATCACAAAACGGTTATCCACCTTCTCAATAATGCCATTATCAACCGAGATACTTCGGCACAGAGAGTAGACATTTTCTATGGAGGAACGTTCCTGAACGGTGTCATAAGTACTTCTGATATCCTGGAATATTTCGTGCATATCAGGAAGATATTCTCGGTAGGCATTCAACATGGTGGGTAGCTGGAATATGAACATACCGCTATTCCAAAGAAAGTCTCCAACTTCGAGGTAGGTTTTGGCGATTTCCAGTTTAGGCTTTTCTGTGAAGGTTTTTACCCTGTAAATTTCCTGAGGTACCCCTACTTCTTCTTCGATCAGTTGGATATATCCATAGCCAGTATTAGGATGGGTAGGAGGAATTCCCAAGGTGATGATGCGGTTTTTTTCGCGGCAAGCATCCAGCGCAACTTCCGCATCATGACGAAAAGCCTCTTCATTTTGAATAAGGTAGTCGGAGCCAGCCACAAGTACTCCGGCTTCAGGGTTACGGTTTTTGATTTTGAACATTCCATAGGCTACGCAGGGCGCAGTGTTTCGACCAACCGGTTCGAGGAGAACTTCTTGGGGGCGGATGCCGGATAACTGTTCAAATACCAGAGGTTGATATTTTTCGTTGGTTATGACAAAGATATTCTCAGTTGGAATGAAGGATTTGATCCTGTTGTAGGTCATCTGAATCAGAGACTCACCTAGCCCAAGAATGTCATGGAACTGTTTGGGATAGCTGGAGCGGCTCATAGGCCAAAATCTGCTTCCGATGCCGCCAGCCATGATGATTGCGAAGTCATTCTTTCTCATAATGTTAGGGGATAAGTGCCCTGTGTTAGACAATCTCGTAATTAATCAACAGCAAAGTAGAAACTTCAGTTGATAAGACGGCTCATAGTGTGCCGTGTATCCGGATTGGGGACTAAATTACGATAAAAAAATTGTACCAAAACGGTCTGTTAATGTGATTTTATTCTTAATTTGAAGGTATTATAGATTGATTACTCATTCTTAAGGGTGACGTGAGACGAAGATTAGTTGAATGGACGTAGTTGAAAAAATTGATTTGAAAAGAGTTCTCAGGCAGTACTTTGGCTTCGAAGGATTCAGAGGTAGGCAGGAAGATGTGATCAAGCACCTTATGGCCGGTAATGACACCTTTGTTGTTATGCCAACTGGTGCGGGAAAGTCTTTATGTTATCAGCTCCCGGCCATCGCCTCAGAGGGAACCGCGTTGATTATTTCTCCTTTAATTGCTCTGATGAAAAATCAGGTTGATCAGTTGAAGGCTCATGGAATAGAAGGTGGGTTTTTGAATAGCAGTATGAATCGGGGGGACTACGAAGAGGTGAAGCGCAAGACCATTTCCCGCGAGCTTAAGTTGCTTTACGTTGCTCCTGAATCGTTGGTTAAGGAGGAATTCATCGATTTCCTTAAGCAAGCCAAAATATCATTTGTAGCGGTTGACGAAGCACACTGCATCTCCGAATGGGGGCATGACTTCCGACCGGAATACCGTCGCATACGTGAGATCCTCAACCATATTCCGTTGGTACCCATTATAGCATTGACAGCCACAGCTACTCCCAAGGTGCAATTGGATATCCGTAACAACTTGAAGATTCATGATGCGAAGTTGTTTATTACCAGTTTTAACCGGGACAATCTTTATTAT
>JBFGVE010000184.1:0-4752 GCA_041565275.1 Bacteroidia bacterium | reverse complement strand
TTGTTCGGTCTTTGAGGGTGATGGCGTTGGTGTGCTGTTCTGCATTCCAAATCTTTCGAGTGCAGCCGCAATGTATTTTAACAGAGTATTCCCAGATTTGGGATCCCATTTCAATCGGGGGGTTGGAAAAAACACCTCAAACCCTTAGATAATATTGAAATACAATAACTTTAAAAACGTAAAAAAAAATTTCCTGGCTAATTACATTACTTTAGCTAAAACTTGTAAAAAAAAAAAGTGTAACTACCAAATTATTGTGCTCATGCATAGTTTTGGTACGAATACAGTGACCGCATTGTACTAAGTAATCCAACTGACATTAACTTGAATATATGACATATCTGACACTGTATTGTACCTTCAACTAAGTAGTACATGTACAAGATGCAATCCCTCTTGATTGCAAGCATCGGAGACACCAACATGTTCTATGTGTTGGAAAGAGTCATCAACGATTCGAAATAAATACATTGCTAAATTGCAGTATGTAACCTGCTACTAAACTTTTTTGCTTAATCGTTGGTGCCATATATGCTAATCAACACCAATATTACTGACTTCCGAGACATGCATGCAGTATCAAGTCAGTACAGGCGTTTCTACAGCGCTTAACTCAAAAGCATGCATGTTCCTTCAAAATCGCTGAAAAAATTTGTGAATAAATTAAAAAACGATTTCTCAGAATCGTCCAAAATCACACGAATGGACTCTTGATAAACTCTTGATAATACCGTACTACAGGACAGAACTAATACTGTAATACTGGTGGCTGAAACTTATCTCCAACAAACAAGTTCGTCCTACTTGATAGAGAGTCCTGCAACGTTCTTCTTGTAACGAGGGTGTGCCATCACAACTTTCTTGACAGCATTCGGGATGGTACCCCGACTGTTCAGAGATGAAAACCACCAGAAGGAAGCGCTCGAGTGCGCTTTGGCAGTCAAAGGTTTGCGACCACGTCCGTGCTTCACATAGATTTCTTTCGGTGGGTCGTTGTCATTTTTGCAGTCACTTCGATCCAACCATCCTGGAAAGTACCTTGCATCCTTCCACACGTTGATTGGCCTACCAAAAGTCTGATACGTAAAATGCCCGTTGGCTTCAAAAGACAACACTTTGCCAACCCATATAGGCCTGCAGGATAAGTATGCGTCATCTTTGACACCTTCACCAGACAAATCTGGGTTAAGAATGACAATGTCACCAATCTTCATTTTCGGGAGATCCTTTGAGGCAAGAGAGTTGAGTGCACCGGACACATGGTCGGCACCTGCGATGCCCATACTGACGTCAGCGTCCCTGTCTGCATCCGAATCACTAGTGGCATTATTGCCAACTTCAGACTGTTCTTCATCGCCGTCTTCTTCGCCGTCTTCTGCAATGTTACCATCTGCCTGGGAAGAGCTAGCAGCCTGCTCGTTCAAGTTACTGCTCGCACCAGTACCCACTTCAAAGCCAGACTCCGGTTCTGAATTGGCTTCACGGAGTTTGGCAGCTATAACAGAATCACCAGGTGGAAAGACAACCCCAGCTGGGTCATGAATGTCAGTATCTTCAAGAATATGCCGTCCGAGTTCTTTGTCAAACTTTCGCAGCCTTCGAGCTTTATCCCTTGCAACATCTTTGAGATCCTTAATGTCCCTTCTGCAAAGAACCATCTCAGCCCTGAGTCTTCGGCATTCATGGCATCGATCCAACTCCATATCGTCCTGCTCCTGAATAAAGGATTTCCACCACTCTTTTGCCAAGTCTGCAATCCAATCGTGCTTGTCAAGGAACTTTACAGTCTCCTTCAAGGCATCCAATCTAAGTGATTTTGTCGGTGCCAGAGGAACTGAAGTGGATAAGGTTTGGAGATCAGGCCAACTGTCCTGCCGAAACATCCTTAACCCAGGTGAGTTCAGTGGTAAGGTACACGAAGGATCTACCTTCTTCCTGACTTGCATCTCCATCTTGTACCAATGCCTGACGACACCACTGGAGTCTGCCTTGACAATAAAAACCCTTGGAGCCATGATGCCCTTCACCTTCAGGAGACGTGGTTCAAGAAATTTGTTCCAACATGCGACTTCTTTCACGCGTATGGTTATGGGTGGGGGTTGAAAAGCATCCTTGATAGCACGCATAAGATCCGGTAGCGACATCACATGCTGGCCTCTCAGTTTGGTGGCGAACCTGCTGAACATTTGGTCGACGTCCTCGTGGGTATGGCCGACGGGAAGAAAGCTGAGTTTGATCTTTTTGAAGACGCCAGCATACACAAGCAAATGGAGAACAGACATGAGATACTTGTTTTTGTTCTCCCGTGTGCAGTTATCCATTTGAAGGTATAGCACACTAGGAAGAGGAATTCCGTTCTCGCGCTTGTGCTCGAACACCTGCCTGATCGTATCAAGCAACACGTGTATTGTCATATTGGAGTCGCTCAAGTGATTATCCGTCCACTCGTACGCAGCTGCGTGGGGGTAGTGTCCATGAATAAGGACGCCTGTGACGTGCACATCAAGCTTTTCCTGTGAGCCTGTTGCTTTCGTCTCCCTTCGGAAAGCAGGTAAGGACGTCTTCTGGTGATCCATACCGTCGATAGATATTGACAAATACTTCTCCGGATTCGACCAAGACTTCTGAACGTGTTTGTGGTATTTCAACCGCTCTTTCTGCTGCCAGTCTAAGTGCACCTGTTTCTTCCGCGAATAAAAACGCTTCTCGGTATCTGTGGTCGCCTGCTCAATTTTATCATCGAAGTCGGAACATGTTGTGCACTGTGCAAACCGTTTGTAACGCCTCAAACGAATATGCGTCAGTTTCTTGTGGATCACAGCAAGGAAAGATTGATACGGAATATGAACAAGCTTTCTTCGAGTCATCTCTGTCCGGTACTTGATATGAAGATACCTATACTTGTAGTCAGGCAAATGGATTTCCTCAAAATCAGGCTGAAAATCGCCGTAAAGCCTTGAGTACGCGTCCAACCATGAGATGGCATTCACAGTGGAATCCTTCATATCCTTGACAACTGTTTTGCGCGAAAAGTTTCGTTTGTTGTGCACTTTCACTTGCCGATGAATCCTATAAAAAGTACTCCGTGCAATACCGTAGTACTCCATAAAACATTTCTTGCAGCATGATTTGTCCTGAACAACAAACTGATCCTCATGGACAGAGGCGAGACGGACATGCATGGCAACAAACGCACTGGGATTGGGCTTGTACGAAGAGTAATTGATACGGTCTTGTATCAATGATTTGCCATCAATTGAGGAGATGTCGAAGCAACAGCAAAATTGAAGTCTTTGCATCGCCAATTTGACATCATCGGACTCCATCTCCTGCAAGCAAAAACATGTTGGAAGATAAGCAAACGTGCAAGACAACTTTGAAATGAAACACAACCTACCTCGATTTTTTTGTGCACGTATCGTCTGCCTGATGACTTTTGCTCGTTAACCTCCGAACGTTTCTTTTCAGGTGAGAACTCCAGATCGGTCTCTTCCCTATCTTCCTCTTTGAGGCCCGGTACTTTGTAGTCTTTCCCATTCATGCGGCGCAGGTAGGCTAGATACTTGTCCATGGAACGATTACCTTGTTTGCAAACCTTTTTTTTCTTGCGAGCCTTGCGGGGTGACGGTGAACCCACATATAGCTTCGGGGTCTTCCGCTTGGATGGGTACTTTCTCTTCTTATCCGCCTTTGCTGTACTGAGCTCCAAGCTCATACGCCTTTCTTTCCTAATAGTACCAATCGCGTTATCAACAGATCGGGTGAAATCATCCCTCTCTGGTGAAACTTTCGAGTCTTCCATGGGGCTCATAGGTAGAATCCTGGGGGGGGAGGGCATGTCGTCGATAGGACTCATTGGTATCAGCCTTGACGGACTGGCAACGTCGATAAAGTCTTCGTCCCTGATTGGGCTCATTGGAATTAACCCAGAAGCGCTTGCAATGCAGATTGACCCATCATTGGACTCCTCACCTGAAGACTCATCACTTTTTCTGTACGGACTAAGTTTGGAAAAACTTTCTTCCAACTGTGAGATACTCTTGTCTGCCTCAACACTATCGGACTCAGGAGGAGAAGGCGACCGTCGGCGATTCCTGATAATTTGATGTATTTCATCACCAAGATCATCAGTGGGCTCTCCTTCTTGAATTCCTGCACAAAATACCAGGTTATATGTAACAGAAACGTCCACATACGTTTTTGTGAAAAAACGTGTATTTTTTTTGTGAATAAATTAAAAAACAGATTTGCAAAATACTCAAAAAGTACCCTATTGACTTTCGTAATTCACCATTAAAATCACGACAACTGCAAAATGAAAGATACAATGAAAAACAGAGTAGACGTTTTCAGAAGAAATATGAAGATCTGCAAAAATGATTTTTAATTTATTCACATAAAAAAAATCCGCTTTTAAGAAAACATGTAAAATAAAAAAAAACTGTGTATCAAGATATTGGCAGCATACCAAACGAAAGCTTGCGAGCTACTGGGCCCTGAGAGCTTGGCTCCCCCATTAGACTTCGGATAAATAGCGAACCTAAAATCAATAAAAGCAAAGAGGTCATTGAAATATTTGGTGGTGAAACATCTCAAATATCAAGCATCAACTTCACGCAGATATTTATTTTAGATCTTTTGATGCTTTTGACTTTTGAGTCCCTTCAAGTGCTCAATCGAATTGACGTTCAGATTTTTGAGAAATCTGATTGGCTGTTCATGTTCTGAGAATTTATCTGAATTTGATTGGCT
>JBFGVE010000183.1:0-4792 GCA_041565275.1 Bacteroidia bacterium | reverse complement strand
GTGGGCCAACTGTTATTGTTCAAGTCTACATCGGCAGTTTCGAGAAAAGGATCGAGTTCAACTCTGGTTAGTTCCTGATTAAAGAAAAACACCTTACTGATCTCCTTTTGGTCAAGTTTCCAGATCTCGGCAGGGATACGTTGAACTTCTTTGCTACCGTCTTTAAAGGTGAATTCGAGGATAAGTGGCATAGGTATCCCGCCGGCATTGGAAAAGCTAAGCTCATAGTAGTTGTAACCTGCATCCAGAATACTCTTTTCTTTGTCACTCAGGGATTCGCGGTAGGCATCCGCTTTTTTCCGGTCGGCAGGGGTTGCCTCATACCGGTCCCAATTGTCGTAAAAGTCACGCAGTTCAGGATCTTCTTCAATTTTGGTACTTACTATGTCTCTCTTGTTCCGCGCTACCCCAATATGATGTTGCCCATATTCCTCTTGTTGTTTCTTAAAATCCATTTCCGCTTGCGGATCGGCTCCATTGCTGATCTCGAACCGGCGAACACGGTCCAGCGAAATGTCCACGTGCTGGTTGGTGAAAAACCACCCTCTCCAGAACCAATCCAGGTCCACGGCACTCGCATCTTCTATGGTACGAAAGAGGTCGGCAGGAGTAGGGTGCTTGAAGGCCCAGCGCTCGCAATAGGTCTTGAAGGCTTGGTCAAAAAGCTCACGTCCCAGGATGGTTTCCCTGAGGATATTCATCGCGGTAGCCGGTTTGCCGTAAGCATTGTTACCAAATTGAAAAATGCTTTCTGAATTGGTCATGATCGGAGAAATACGGGACTTATCACCTCCCATATAATCAGCGATCTTCCAGGCGGGCCCTCGGCGGGAAGGATAGTCACGGTCCCATTCTTTTTCGGTAAGGTACTGAACGAAGGTATTGAGGCCCTCATCCATCCAGGACCACTGGCGTTCATCAGAGTTGATGATCATGGGAAAGAAGTTGTGGCCGACTTCGTGAATGATCACGGAGATCATGCCGTACTTCGTACGTTCGCTGTAGGTCCCATCCGGTTCGGGACGCCCGCCATTGAAGGAGATCATCGGGTATTCCATGCCTATGTTCTTGCTGTGTACCGAAATCGCAACCGGGTAAGGATAGTCAATGGTAAACTTGGAATACGTACGGATGGTGTGGGCAACCACCTTGGTAGAGTACCGTTCCCAGAGTGGGTTACCTTCTTTGGGGTAATAGCTCATGCACATTACGGTATTGTTCCCGATTTTCACCCCTTGTGCGTCCCAAATAAACTTACGGGAGCTACACCAGGCAAAGTCGCGTACATTTTCCGCATAAAATACCCAGGTCTTTTTTCCTGTTTTTTTATTCTTTTCTGCTTCCTTTGCCTCTTCGGGGGTGACGATCATAACGGGGGCCGCAGCTTTTGCAGCTTCCCGGAACCGTTGCCGCTGCGTGGCGGTCAACACTTCACCAGAATTTTGCAGAACTCCCGTCGCCCCGACAATATGATCTTCAGGAACAGTGATTTTTACCTTGTAATCGCCAAAGGGTAGGGCGAATTCTCCCCGTCCAAGGAATTGCTTGTGCTGCCACCCTTCTACGTCATTGTAGACGCACATACGGGGAAAGAACTGGGCAATGGTGTAAAGATAATTGTCTTCGTCTTCGAAGTATTCATAACCTGACCGGCCACCCACTTCTTCACGGTTGTTGATCCTGTACCACCACCGGACATTGAAAGAGACAGATCCGCCAGCGGCCAAAGGAGTAGGCAAGTCAACCCGCATCATCGTTTTGACGATCTGGTAAGGGAGGTCCCGGTTTTTCTCATCGGTTACATGCTCTATACTAAAGCCACCCTCAAAATCCTGGTGCAAGCGGTTAAGCATCCCAAAATTGTTTATGTCTTCAGCTCCTCCGGTTGCAATCTTCTTACTGTCCGAATCCTTCGCCCGCATGTTCTGGTCCAGTTGTAGCCATAGGTAGTCTAGCTGGTCCGGAGAATTGTTGTGGTAAGTGATCCTTTCCTGTCCGGTAATGACTTGGCTGGTTTCATCAAGATCAATGGAAATCTCATAGTCAGCCTTTTGCTGGTAATACTGGTGACCGGGTGCCCCGGAAGCGGTTCGGTAGACGTTGGGGGTAGGTAATTCTTCGTACAATTGCCTGAAAGGATTGTGGTTATAATGCTCTGCACGTGTCGGGCTGTACTGGGCCCAAAGGAACGACGGCAGGTAGAAAATGATGAAAATTATGTGCTTTAAGTTCACTCTGCAGGAATATATTAATCTGCTTACCATACGTAATTTGCAAGTTATTATTCTATGCCATGACAATCTAATCCTGCGACTCACCCTTACTTGGCTCAGTAGCTTAAACAGTAAACAAAGTTCCATACTACCACTGGGTGTCTTACGACCACCCCACAGTTGTGGTTGCAAAACGCCCCAGCCGTGGCCGAAGCAGTTCTGGGCTGGGTCCAAATTAAAACTGGATGGTAATTACATTAGCCGTAAAAAAGCCGTAAACAACTGTAGTATCTTGCCCAGGGTGATGGTCACTCTCATCAGGGAATCCCCTTAGGCAGAAAATGACCCGTGCCACTTGACCGAGGCAGCACCCGCAAACTTATACCATCACTGGCCAATGTTAGTGCATATTTGTCCACAGGTGTGGATTTCGGTATGGTATCTGGTTGTATTTTTGGCCAAGAAAAGACCGTTAAACTTTAAAGGTAAAGGAGAGTGCTGTCGAACTACGTCAAATGATCAAGGTTGAAACCGATCCACTGGTAAATGCTCGTCTTCGGGCCTTGTACCTGTATGTGCGCTTGGTCAGTATAAGTTCCGCAAGGATATTGTCGAAGCTGTCGGGTATGGTCATAATGCTGTTGGGCGCTGGTTTCAGAAGTATGAAGCGGGCGGGATTGCAGCCTTGACTCAGTGAATAAAGGAGGCAATAAGCGTCCCGCCGGCATTCCCCTGGACGCGATGAAAGCATTGCAAGCCAGGCTAAATGACCCTCATGGTGGCTTGACTAGGTTTAAGTCTGAGCTATCTGCTGTGTCATAAATACCAGCCTAGGAAAGATCGGGGTTTGGTGAAGACTTGGCATAATTACTACCAGGACGAAAGCCGTTTCGGGTTGATGACTCGCCAGGGGCGTCGGCTCACGCGCAGAGGTGTCAAGCCCATCGGCCCTTTTCAGCAACGCTTTGATACCACCTATTATTTACGGTCTGATCAGCCCTGGAGTCGGGGACAACTTTTTTTGCAGGCTGAGGCGACCAATACAAGCTTCTTCCAATTCTTTTTTGAAGCATTCTCCAAAAAAATCCCCAAACCTATAGGCTTATCTTCCTCGACAGGGCTTCCTACCACACCAGCAAGCAATTGAAAATACCTGATAACATCTGCCTCTGGCATATTCGTCCTTACTGTCCAGAGCTCAAGCCCATGGAACGGTTCTGGCAAGACATCAAAGCAGCATTTACATGGAAAAACTTCCAGGACCGTGAACAACTCGACCAATGGCTGGAAGAAAACCTGACCGGATACTCCAAGCACACGCTCGCTTCCCTAACAGCATATCCCCACATCATCGACGCAAAGCACAAGGCAATAAAATATGTACTATAATAAAACGGAATTGGTATGACCTATTAAAAAGCTTGTTAAAATCTAGTGTTTAGTGGATTGATCAACTGCAGGGACATTGTACTGCAGCAGACCCCAGCAAGTTTACCCTTGACTCCAATCGGAATGTTATTTTGACTCCAATCGGGGTGTATTCCGGACTCCGACTGAGGTGTTTCCGGACCCCAAAAAGAATGTGCTGTGACCTCCACCGAGGTATACCTCGACCCCAATGTTTTACTTTTGACCTCAACTGGGATGTCGCGCAGGCCTCAACAGGATCGTGTTCTGCCTCCAACTGGCATTCAGGCTGACCATTATCGGGGTGTATTCCTGACCAAACTGGGATGTATTCCTAGCCATTACGTGGGTGTACTCTGGATACAACTGATGTACTCCTGACCATTACGTGGGTGTGCTCCGGGACCAGTCGGATTGTACATTGAACATAGCCAAATAGTATACTGGAAATAATCAGGCTGTACGCTTAATCATAATCAGGGTATACTGTGACCCCACCCAGGATGTATTCTGTATACACTCAGGATTTGTTCTGTTTACACCCAGGATGTATTCTGTACACACTTGGGATGTATTCTGTATACACCCAGGATGTATTCTGTACACACTCAGGATGTATTGTGTATACACTCAGGATGTATTGTGTATACACCCAGGATGTATTATGTACACATCTGGCTTACACTTCCAAACAATTCAGCTGGATTCCGTATACAACCCGGTTGACTTCCCGAATTTGAGCGATAGGTGTCCGGATCGATGTTCCCTGACGTTTATAGCCCTTTTTTGTATGGATAAAAAGTAAATAATGGGCCAACATTTTCCTATTTTATTCATATTTCTTATAATTGTGTCTGTCCCTTATGAGCTAATTTGTTAGTATTCTCTCGTCACCCCTTAACCACAGAATGGATATGAGACCGGCAAGTACTTTTATCTCCCTGCGATTGCTTTTGTTGCTGAGCCTAGTAATGGTCGGTGTAATGGGAGGCTCCTCCGTCCTTCCCGCCCAGAACACTACGGTTTGGACTTGCAACAATAAAATGGACGGAGAGATAAGATAGTTTAATTGTAGGGTGTGGATCTTCATGGACGAGTTTGGCGTTGTCCATGACGCTTTCCGCTCGCCGCGGGGGCATGTTTTTTTTGTTATGGTATTTCCCGCACCGAGT
>JBFGVE010000182.1:0-4824 GCA_041565275.1 Bacteroidia bacterium | reverse complement strand
ACCCCAATTTACTTATTCCTCCAAAAAGCGAACGCCCGTTGATCATCGAAGGAGCGGGAGGGATCATGGTTCCCCTTCGCAAAGACTATCTGTTCGCAGACTGGCTTGAAGAACACCAGTTTCCGACTGTTTTGGTCGTCAGAACCTACCTGGGATGTATCAACCACAGTCTCCTGTCCCTGGAAGCTTTGAAGAACCGGAACATTCCTCTTTATGGGATCGTCTTCAACGACGGGGGCAGACCGGAATCCGAATCTGTTATTTTAGAATATGCCGGGGCGCCACTTCTGGGCCGCGTCCCACACCTAGATTCCATTGACCCCCAAACTCTTCACGCAACCTTTCAGCGATACTTCCCCCGTTTAAATGGTGACTTGGGACCTGGACCTAGTCGTAGCAAAACTTAAGACTTGTTGATTGATATCAGGCCCTGGACTCAGTCGTAGCAAAACTTAACTTGTTGATTGATATCGGGATGGAGACTCAGCGCCACAGGGCAGTGGATGGCTATTCTCTCTAGCAAAGCTCTGTTCTGAGCCGTCAGGTTGTGCCCTTTAAAGTAAAGGGTGACTACCAGTTGATTGATCCGCCGGGGGTTATTGGCCATGATTTTTTTAACCTCCCCCCTTAATTCTCCCAATTGCAAATTATTCTTTTTTGCTTTGATACCCACCACTGTCAGCATGCAGGTCAACAGGCCCACTGCAATGGTGTCGGTCGGAGAAAAGGTCTCTCCTTTACCTTGATTGTCAACGGGAGCATCGGTAAGCATTTTGTTTCCTGAACGGACATGTACAGATTCTGTCCTTAAGTCACCCAGGTAAATCGATTCTATTGTGTTCAAAGTGTTCTTAATTGAGGAGGTGAGGGACGACCAAGGTGAACTCCGGGATGCGGACCCTTAAGGAATTGCCATCGGTGCGAACCATGTAGTAATAACCTTTCATCTTGCCAACTGGAGTTTCAAAACTGCATCCACTAATGTACTCATGTTGTCTTCCGGGTGACAAGATGGGTTGCTGACCGATCACACCCTCCCCTAAAACCTCACGTTTTTGACCCAGCCCATCGGTAATGAGCCATTTACGGCTTATCAATTGGACCTCGAACGGAGATTCATTGGTGATCCGGACTTTGTAGGCAAAAACATAGTGATCCAGGCCTGGATTGGATTGGTCCTTGATCCAGGCTGTCTGTACGTCTACCCGAATGCCTTCAGTCTCTATGGAGGACAGGTTGGAAAACATAATCTACCAGTTCTACTTTACTACCAGTTCCAGCCTATAAACTAAAGGAAATCAACTGGAAAAGGCAATCCAAATGTGGTTTTTGCAACGGGTTTTTACGACTATGGGATTATAGTTAGTCAAAATCAAACAAGGTTGGATGATCATCTTCCTTACTCCGCAGGTCCTCCACCTCGAATGGGATGTCCTTGATATCCTTGACGTCTTTAATGTCTTCGACCTCCGGTTCCCTGAATGAAACCATATCTATTTTCCTGATCTTTTCGTCTGTCAGCTTATTGCCCATTGCCCTCCATCCCTTGACATCAATAAATTCCTCCAAGGATATTGTCTGGTCTTCCAGTGTCTTCCGACTGTATTTGATACTTACCTGCGGGCTTGGATTGGCAGTGGCAAAAAGCAGGCGAGACCCTTCCGATTCATTGATGAAGCTTACCTTTTTGTCTAGCGAACTGGTCTCTACCTGGAAACGCTTGACAAAGACCCTCCCGGACTCTCCGTCTTGGTGAATGGCACTGATGACGGTATCCTTGGCCAACCGTTGAAGTTCTATGATCCGTCCCCGGCCTTCATACCTGTTGGTCAATTCGTAGGATGTGAGTTCATAGGAACCATCGGCATAGAGCACCAGGATCGAGTCATCTGCTTCAAACTCGCCAAGCAATTCGCCTACTCCATTGGTATTGAGGCGCTTTACATTGTCATCATACCAGATCCTGATCCCTTCCAGCGTAGAAACACCCTTTGACTTATGTTCGACCCTTAGGACCGGGTGCTTGGTCAGCAGATTGCCACCCGCAGCCCGGCTTTTGATCGCCAATTCTGCAAAGTCATAGGTGAACTCTTGGATGCGAAGCCGGTTTCCGCCTCTGAGCTTTACATGGACAACCTCAGATTCTCCATTGGGATTGGCTGTAAAATAATGGACCTTGCCCGGCTTCTTGCTCTTGGTGAGGATGTATTCCCGGTCCCGGGTAATTCCCTTGACCTGAAAGCGTTTCACATACGTCCTTTTATCTTTGCTGTCTGTGTAGATCATGTGGTAAGTGGTCCGTTCGTCTCCCCTTTTCCAAACATCTGCATGGATGATCCCTTTCCCTACAAATTCTTTATCATTGACCCTGAATACCTTTACAGCCCCGTTTTTCAAAAAGACGATGATATCATCGATATCAGAACAATCCTTTACAAATTCATCCCGTTTGAGCGAAGTCCCTACAAATCCATCCTCCCGGTTGACATAGAGTTTCCGGTTATTGATCACCACTTGCGTCGCTGAGATTGTCTCAAAAGTCCTGATCTCGGTTTTTCTTTCCCGGCCCTTGCCAAAGTTCTTTAACAGTCGTTCATAATAGGAAATGGTATAGTCTGTCAGGTTGGCGAGGTTGTGCTTGACCTGCTCCAGTTCTTCCAAAAGTCCACGGATGTATTCGTCTGCTTTGAAGGAATCATATTTTGAGATTCGCTTGATCTTGATCTCTGTCAGGCGGATGATATCATCCCGGGTGACTTCACGGAACAGTTGAGGCTTGAAAGGGTCAAGGCCCCGGTCAATGGCTTCAATTACACCTTCCCAGGTTTCTTCCTCTTCGATATCACGGTAGATCCGGTTCTCTATGAAGATCTTCTCCAGGGAGGACATGTGAAGTTTATCCTCTATTTCTCCCTTTCGTATTTCTAGCTCCCTCCGAAGCAGTTCTCTGGTCTGCTCCGTGGTCAGTTTGAGTACGGTTCGCACATCTGTGAAAGAAGGTTTTTCCTCAACGATGATGCAGCAGTTGGGAGAAATGGAAACCTCGCAATTGGTGAAAGCGTAGAGGGCATCTATGGCGATCGCCGGACTGACGCCAGAGTGCAAGTGGACGATGATCTCTACATCCCGGGCCGTATTGTCATCGATCTTCCTGATCTTGATCTTGTTCTTGTCATTGGCCTTGAGGATCGAGTCGATCAGGGATTGAGTGGTTTGACCATATGGAAGCTCCCGTATAACGATGGTCTTCTTGTCCATCTCCTCGATTTTGGCCCGAATTCGGATCTTTCCACCCCGTTTTCCGTTGTTGTAATTTTCAACATCAACCATACCTCCGGTAGGGAAGTCAGGATAGAGCTTGAAGGGACGTCCTTTGAGGTAGGCGATGGCTGCCTCGCACAGCTCGATAAGGTTGTGCGGCATGATCTTGGTAGACAATCCGACCGCTATCCCTTCTACTCCCTGGGCCAAGACCAGGGGAAACTTCATCGGTAAGGTAACGGGTTCTTTTTTCCTTCCATCGTAGGACAATTGCCAGTTGGTGGTCTTGGCATTGAAAGCGACCTCAAGGGCGAATTTGCTTAGCCTCGCTTCAATATACCGTGGAGCAGCGGCCCGGTCACCGGTATGGATATTGCCCCAATTACCTTGGGTGTCAATCATTAGGTCTTTCTGACCCAGGTTGACAATGGCATCTCCGATGGCAGCATCACCATGCGGATGATATTGCATCGTAGAGCCGATAATATTGGCTACTTTGTTGTAGCGACCGTCATCCATCACTTTCATGGTGTGGAGGATCCTGCGCTGAACGGGCTTGAGCCCGTCTTCGACATATGGGATCGCACGGTCGAGGATTACATAAGATGCATATTCCAGAAACCAGTTCTTGTACATCCCGGAGACCGGCAAGACATCCTGCATCTCTAAGTCGTTTTCTCCGCTTTCGGCCATCTTCTAACTTGTTCTTTTAACAATCCTATCGAGAAATGTGTACGCTTTTACCAGACCCAAAGTTAATGATCAGGATCTTTTCTTCCACTTGCGCAACAAGGAAGAAGGGTCTATAGCACCGTGACTCGCGGTTATGATCGTTTTCTCCTTATGAATGATCAGCACCTGTGGAGATTGATGGTGCACACCTAAGGTTTGAGCGATTTGATTGGATATATTCCTGTATGAAATCAGATCCAGGTAGTGCAGGTCAAATTCACCAGAAAGTGACTCAAGTTCCCTGTCCATTTTCCATTTTGCTGACGCTGATATTCCGCAATGGGTACTGTGCTTGAAGATCAACTGAGGTTTGGAATTGGATCTCTCGATGATTTGGTCGATACTGTTAATGTCTTCCAGGTTTTTCCAGGACATATCGTAAATTCGTTGTCTGTAGATGTTTGATGGATCCCGTACAAAAGGCTCTGTTTGCCTATGACGTCAATAATTGCACCAATATAGTTGAAGTATAGTTAAGGTGCCGTCTTCGCCTTTGGCACTTGTAAGGTGCCGTCTACGTCTTCGCCTTTCGCACTTGCTTTTCAACCCTATCCCAATCTTCTTCACTTAAGGCATCCAATCCTGTGAACTGCCCTGCATTGTAGATCCATTCTCCGCCATCAATCGTGATGATCTCTCCTGTCATATAGGCGGCGAAGTCGGAGACGAGGTAAGCAGCGAGGTTGGCGAGTTCCTGGTGTTCTCCGGTGCGGTTCAGGGGTACACGGTTGGCGGGGTCAGCCAGGTCTTCATAGCCCTTGGGAACGAGTCGTTCCCAGGCTCCTTTGGTGGGGAATGGCCCGGGTGCAATGGCGTTGGAACGGATCTTGT
>JBFGVE010000181.1:0-4954 GCA_041565275.1 Bacteroidia bacterium | reverse complement strand
CGATTGTGTTGACTTCTCCATTTGCTTACCCCCGCGTGCCTTTGGATTGGCCGTCGTCTTCAATTCAATGGTTGCCGGGATTACAATTTCCGATCGAGTGATACCTACATTTTTAGCTTCGATGGCGTCTTTCGCTCGACGCCATTCCATTTCTTCCCGAGTCAGACCCGTATCTTCCGAGCTCTCTAGGATCGATGAAGTTTCTTCAATTTCTTCGTCCCGTTCTTTCGATTCTTGCAAATTAGTTGGAGGTTCGCCTTCTTGGATATGTGTTTTGTTGTTTTTTAGATCCAATTGTTCGTCCAGGGTTTGGCTTTCTTGTAAAGTCTGTGTTTCGGGAAGATCTATCTCTTGCATTCCGGAATCTAATCGTCCACTAAATAGATCGCAGCAGAACACGTGGTCGTGCGTTTCCGTGATAAGCTGCTTTGCCAGTTCATTGGTTTTTTATGGAGATATTCACTGTAGCATTGACTGCCTTCGCGGGTTACGTTCCGGATCGCCCAGTCAAGTTTTTTGAATAGAAATGAATATTCTTCTGAAAAATAAAGCCGTAACCATTTGTAAACGTCATTCACATCTCCCTTGTTGACAACAACCATCCAACGGAAAAAATGGCGGAAAGATGATTTGTCTTGCAAGGACGTCAAAATTCCGATTCTTCTGTGCTGCAGAATCCAATCCGCCAATTTTTTACCAATCGATTCGGTAAACTCACATGATAGATCGCTGTGATGACATTCGTAAAACAGCATTGATACGGAAAAACCAGATTTTGAAAGAAATGGCGAGTCAACCAAAGCCATACCCTGAAGACCATCATAGATAAGCCATTTACGTCCCTCCACGCAGGCTCCTTGAAAATGATTACCGCTGTACATCACTGCTCCTTGAATTGTCATCCGAAACAATGTATCGCGAATAGGTAACCTTATGGGATCTCGCAAATGTCCTGGATTAAGGTCGTAGTGAATATATTTTCCTGAGGGATCGACTAGGTATACCCATAAGTTTGATGGCAATCGTAGAAAATCTCGTGTGATGATTTTTTTCCCGGTACATGCTTTTGTTGGCGATTTTAATGGACTACCATCCGGACAAAGAACCTCGTTCGTCAGATCACATTGCACCTCCTCTGGTTCTACAAAAAACTGTTTTATAGCCATTTCCAAGTCGACTCTTGTATGCATTAGTGGAAGTCGGATGTAGTCTGTCTCCACAAATCGATTAGTACTTTTTCCGCAACTTGGGCACACACAATGTTCGTAGAAGAATATTTTGTTGTTTGGTTGGCAAATATTTGCCCAAATACACGCGGACGACCAAATATCTGCTTCTGGTTGACCAGATGACAACAAATTATGAAAATCTTGACCTCCCAAGTTTTCGATAACAAAAATCCGGGATTTATCGGCATCCGTCTCAAGCAAATTCATTGCCGATGAGAAAAACTCTGTGTCTACGCGTAGTTTGCCCAATTGGAAGAGACGATACAGTAACCACAGTACACTGTCCAAAGCGCAGGTTTGTTTGATGATCGGTGTTGCTGGTGAACGATTGATACTCCACTTGATAAACAAAGGTTCTATCACCGAAAACTTTTGAAACCATTCCTTTGTTGTCCTCCATAGGAACGGTCTCTCATCGGCCGGGCTGTCTAGGTTGATTGTCTCCAGGCTTAAAGTCTGCGCGGGCTGTTTTCCCTTTTCGGAAGTATCATTATTGTTTGACACCATTTCTTGGGTTGTTGGCGGAGTTGGATAATGGGGATCGGTAACGACAACATCAATATCCAACTGGTTCCTTGCGGTGGTCATATTTGGGTCGCCATTGTCATCCTCGAATGTCGGAAGAACGTCGTTTCTTCCCAAAAAATAAGAACAAATCTGTTTGTATGGGATAAGGTCGTCGGTACGCATTGTTTCAAACTCATCGTTTGGCCCAATTGAGATAGGGAATAGATTGTCTTTCGATGTTTGGTCTACGATGAGTCCATCGTCCTCGTCATGTTCAATAGCCTCATCAATAGAGTTTATATTGATTTCCCTTGGCTTCCCTCGGAGATCGATTGGGTTTCCATCTTTGTCCTCTAGTGTGTGTCCGGCCTCTGTCATCATCGGAACTATGTAGATTACATATTCCCCTGGAAGTATTTCGTTTGGGTTTTTGACCCCTGCATTAGTCGAATGCAACATCGGACATTTTTGGACTTTGTGTCCGGTTTCACGGCATTTCGAGCACCGAAGTATCTTTTTCTTTTTAAAGGCGGCACTGATTCGAACTGCTGCGACTGGATCAAATTCGTGGTCCGAATCGCCTGCAATTTTTGACATTTCGTTTTGTGAAGCCTTAGTCGATCTCTTTTTCGACACAATATCGGTCTGTTCTGAGGCAATCTTTCCACCCTCTCTTTTCTTCTTAGTTGGTTTCCTTTTGACAAATGGGACGGAACGAGCGTTGGAAGTTTCTCCTCGTGAAGTATATCTCTTTGTTTTTATGTCGTTTATTTTTTGGGAATATTTGTGGGGAGGGTGGGTCTCTGGAATAGCAATCGGCAAATTCTTTAAATGTGTTTTGGTCGGCACGGTAACGTAATAATTTTTTGCCTCAAGTAAATTCACTTGAGGGCCACAACAATAGCAATTAGCAATTGCATTGAGGATGAACCCGCTTACGCCTGTTGCTAATTTTGGCAAATATCCCATGTCTGAACCCATTTTATAAGTTTGTAGCGCACATCGACAAACGAAGTTGAGGGAGTAGGTAACAGTTTGATGATCACCGCAATAGACACAAAAATCCCAGCGCAATTGATCAATGAATTGACTGTCAGTGTTGTTGTCGGGTTCTGCCGTAACGGTTGTCTTGTATTGGTTACCCTTCAAATCGTAGAAATCTAAGGAGAATGCTACAGTGACGCGAAGATCTAAATGTCCATCAATTGCAGGCATTGTTTTGATCCAAGGCAGCAACTGTCGGTCCGGTACATCCTTAACAAACCGTGCATACATATCGAGTCCTATGGTTGTCATTGAGAACTGTTTGTTCGATTGAAAATCCAATGACAACATCTTCTTGAACTTGTATAGATCGATATTGTACATGGTAATAAGTTTCGAAATAAACTTCACCGGAGAATGAAGTCGTGCCTCTCCAAACTTATTGATGATGCCCTCGACCAAATTGGTCGATTTGGTATTGTAATGGCGACACCTTTTCCCAAGCGGGTATTTATGAAAACGTCCAAGTTTCCCCTCCATTAATTGTTTGACCGATTGCAGAACTGCATCTTTCGATTCGGCAACTTCCTGGGCTGTAATTGTGCCGTGTTCGAGCGCATCCTTCAGTTGATCCGCTGAAAGTACAAGAATTGGATTGTTCAGGCATTGCCGAATGTACAACAAATTGCGACGGAAGGTATTAATCATATCATACATCATCTTTTCCTTCATATCTGGTAGGTTCGCAAAAGTACTCCAGTGCTGTGGGTGTACTTGCAATATGTACAAGACAATGTCTACCGCAGTTTGTTTTCCAACATCAGAGTTGCTGGCGAGTTCGACTAGCATTTGAGTCAAACAATTGAGAAAATCCACGATATGGGTGGAATTGGATGCAAAAATCATGAATCGGCGAACGGTACTGACTGCAATGTCTCTGCCAGTCAGTTTGAACTTGTAAACAACATTTCGGATGAAATGGATCAGGCAGATGAGTAGGATGAATTGATAGTTGAAAACCTTTTCAAGAACCCTAAGTGCGGCAATAAACGGACCACGATCACTGATTATAGGAAAGTCGAAGGAACAACCACTTCTCCATCCCATTTGGATTAACCAGCATAGGTTACCAACGTCTTCTTTGGGATATATCGCTACCATATAAACATGTCCAGAGCCATATCCATCCTTGCCAAAAAAACCAGTTGCAACACCATCGTAATTGGGACATCGGAAAGCAAAAGAGTCAACGCTCAGCAAGTGCGTCGAGAGAGATGCGTGAATATGGAGGATGGGGAAGGATAGAAACAAACGGTAGAAATGACCTTCGCTATCGTGTTGTAAAGCAATGGTCATTAGAGGGTTGAGATCGGAGAGTACTAGCAGGTACCGACCAAAATGATTGTAGTCCCTCGTGGCGTTGGACATAAGTTGTCGGACCTGCACGTATGTTTTGCAGATGCTGACTGCGGATTTGCCCAGAGAAGTGGTCCACCCAGCATCGTGCATTCCACGTATAAGTGCCGGTGGGCCATCGTTGGGATTATCATGCACGAGCTTCTGAAACTGGGGATGATGGCGAAGATTATGTTTATCGGAAATGACACATTCGTCAGGACAGAAGTATTCTCGGTGCGGTTTAGTGGGGACGGATGCCAGGCACCAAACATGGTTCTTGAATTTGTTCGACGGTTTGTGCAACCGCTTGAAAACTACCTGGAATTTGCGATCGATGTCATCTCCAGGACATGAGGAACAAACATAAGTGCGTGTATAATAATTGCAACGCTTTTCAAATCGTCGAAGATTCCCAACTCGGTCATGGAACATAGCATAAAAGCGTGCCACACGGTAGGGATTGTCGAAGGGAACATCAAGCAATGATCGCCAACCAGGGCCGTAGTACTCCAGAGGCTGTAAAGGCAAATCATGTGCTCGAGGAGTTGAGGGTGCTCCTTCAGAATCTGGTATATCTTGCGAATCAGGTTGGTTGGATTTGTTGGAGCGATCAACAGAAGGAATCTGTTGTTCCGACGGATGAAACCCCGGCGTGAATAAATTCGGTTGGTTGGTTGGTAGATCTGGATTTGCCGTGGATGCAGAAACTGATGTATCGCGCACCAGATCTTCTTTCCAGTTGGGTTGGTTATCGATGGAGTCCGATTTCAGTTCATTGGGAGAAGGTGTCTTTGCGCGTGCAGGTACGTTGCGAGTAGGTGACTCTGGTTCAGGTT
>JBFGVE010000180.1:0-4960 GCA_041565275.1 Bacteroidia bacterium | reverse complement strand
GGACGGATACTCAGGTCGGTTTTGAGGGTTCGAAAAGCTGCTTCCACCTCTGTGAGGGTTGAGTATATCTGCCAGAGGGCTTTTTCGGATAGTTCCTGAACGATGTACGCAAAAAGTAGACCCCTTCATCTTTGCGCGGTGTCTGAGGCTGGTATTTCCATTCAATATCAGTGACCACCCCTTTTTCGGTGTTTTCAGTTATTTCTATTTCATAATGAGCGGCAACGCGTGGATGTCGTTCTTTGATCCTTCCAATACGTTGATGGACCTTTGCAATGGTTTTGGTTCCCCTTGGCTTGGTCAGTGCCGCTTTTGCAGCTTGCATATCTGCCTCAAAACGAGGGGTGAGCTTAGAGCAAAGTTCAACCTGAAATTCAGGCGGCAATATTCGAGGCCTAGGAATCCCCAGGATAACATCCTCCATGATCAGATTGGTGCACTGACGGTTTATTATTCGCGGAAAACCTATCCCGAGCAACTCCGAAGAGTGAAAGCAAGAGATCCCGAAACTGGAGAACCTATTGTACTGCTGACGAATAACCTGACCCTGGATTCCAAGACGATCACTGACCTGTACTGCTACCGCTGGAAGATCGAACTATTTTTCAAGTGGATCAAACAGCATCTGTGGGTAAAAGTATTCTGGGGTGAATTTCCCAACGTGGTCAAAATGCAAATCTGGGTCGCGCTGATTACATACTTGCTGGTGGCAATTGCCAGGAAACGTTTGAAAGTTGAGCGCTCAACCTACGAAATATTACAAATTTTGTCCGTCTCAACATTTTAGGAAACCCTTCTAAATGAGCTACTTATGAATACTGAATTACATTTCAATGAACACAGTGCTCCTAATCAGATGAGCATCTTTGACTTATAACCGGACACTAATGATTCCGGGACTGAACTTACTCCTTACATCTCAACCCCCAAGGCAGGGAGCACCCGCTCTAGTGCTACCCCTCGTGATCCCTTGATTAATATAAATTCGCGATCCTGTAAATCCGTCTGGATTCGGGGAATCGCGTCCTCTATATCTAAATAAGTTTTATAAGAGCCCAAATATTTTTTTTTGATGGCTTGAGAGATTTTTTCCCCTACTCCCACCAAAAATGAATTGGGCAATAATTCTTTGACTAAGTCTATTAATTCTTCGTGGAACCTTGAGCTTTCGGACCCTAATTCGTACATATCACCCAAAATCAACCCAACTTTGCTTTCTTTACGGGAAGCAACACTTCTGAGAGTTGCTTCCATTGAGGATGGATTGGCGTTGTATGCATCTAGCAGGATGGTTTGCTTTTCACCCTTAATAAGTTGTGAACGGTTCATACGTGGTTTATAATTTGAAAGTGCTACTTTCATTGACTCAAGGGATATTCCTATCACATCTCCTATTGTAACCGCGGCAAGAATATTCTCTGCATTGTGAGATCCAACCAAATGGCTGAAAAAGTTATGTTGACCTTTTTTCCCGACCAAAATAGAAACATTCATTCCACTTTCTTCCTGACTGTGGGATAAAATTCGGTAGGTTGACCTCTCTCCACCATAGCCATACCGACAACTGAGTCCACTTGCCTGTGCTAACACCCTAGAATCCTTTTCGTTGACCCAACCACATCCATTGTGGGCACGTAAAAACTCAAATAACTCTCCTTTAGTTTGGGTAACACCCTCAATATCTCCAAATCGCTCCAGATGGGCATAACCAATATTTGTAATCATTCCGTAATCGGGTTCAGCAATTGCTGCCAATTCAGAGATATCACCCTTTTTATTAGCCCCCATCTCAACGATCGCTATTTCTGCATTCAAGGGAATGGACAACAAAGTGAGGGGTACGCCAATATGATTATTGAGATTTCCCTTGGTAGAATGAACCCTCTTTTCAGAAGATAGAATGGCATGAACAAGTTCTTTGGTAGTTGTTTTTCCATTGGTTCCAGTAATACCAATTACAGGAAAGGTAAACTTCCTCCGATAGACGGTCGCCAATTTCTGAAGTGTTCGCAACACATCCTCGACTAAAATATATCGATAGTCACTCGGAGGAATAACCATAGCATCATCCACAACAGCGATACTCGCTCCAGCCTCAAGCGCCTTTGCAGCAAATTGATTCCCATCGAAATTATCACCCTTAAGAGCGAAGAAGACGTCGTTCTTCCTGACCTCACGAGTGTCTGTAGATACAGAATAATATTGTTCAAATTCGGCTAAAATCGTTGATATGGACATAAATTTGAATTAACTTTTTTGAAATTAATTAATAAATGAGTCTCATCCATACACATACTTTAATGCTGATGTACTTAGTTAACATCTTCCCGGTGTTTTCTCAGGTAAATGTCCGAAGCAATCATATTCCGGTGACTGAGTATGGCCGGGTCCTCCCTTCCCCTTGGGCTGGAGGTTTGACCGCTCCCCAATTTTCAGAGATTGATTTGAATGGTGACAATGTACTAGATCTTTTTGTCTTTGACCGTTACGATGATCAGATACTTACATTTATCAACGGTGGAGAACTCGATTCAATAGATTATACCTTTGCCCCTGAATTTATTTCCAAATTTCCAGAAACTTTGCAAGAGTGGGTCTTGCTGCGCGACTATGACGGTGATGGACATATGGACATTTTTACGTCCATTGCTTCCCCAAACAATATACGGGTTTACAGGAATATCACTGCCACCAATGGAGGCAAACTGTCATTCGAACTTGCTCAGGATACTGTATACTCTAAATATTCCACCCGGAGACCACTCTTCTCTCCTAGATCAGATATTGCTGCAATTGATGATATAGATGGGGATGGTGATCTTGATATTATAACTTTTGACACAGGTGGTGCTTTTTTGGAATGGCACCGTAATATATCAATTGAAACTTTGGGAAATTTGTCTGGATTAGAATATGAATTATCTTCGGTTTGCTATGGTCATATCAAGGAAACAACCTTTGGTTGTACAGCTACAGTAGATATGGCTCCGTGTGCACCCGGAAACAAAATATTCGATTTCTGGAGTCGCGATGGAACGGCCAGTGGCCCAAGGCATGTCGGGTCAACTCTTCTATCCATAAACCTTAATGGGGATACGAGAAAAGATTTTCTAGTTGGTGATATAGACTGCAATCAGGTTTACGCTTTGATTGATTCTGATACCGGCTCGGTTGCTCATATCAATTTACTTCTGGACAGTTTTCCCGACTATAATGTACCAGTAGACGTACTGACATTTCCTGCGAACTTTTATCTTGATGTAAATAATGATGGTATAAAGGATCTTGTTTCAGCCCCTAACAGCATTGGAAACGTTTCCGATATGCGAAGTGTTTGGTGGTATAAAAATCTTGGACAAAATGATGCTCCGTTCTTTGAATTTCAAGAGATCGGTTTACTTCAAAAGGACATGATAGAAACTGGTTCAGGTGTGGTCCCAGCATTTTTTGATTATGACCAGGATGGGTTGATGGATCTTGTGGTGGGTAATCTAGGATATTTTGACACTATTGGTAGTTATACACCTAGTTTACGCTTGTACAGAAATACCGGAACTTCCTCTTTACCCTCTTTTACTTTAATGAATGACGATCTTTTGGGTTTCTCAAGTCTTCCTCAATTCGCTGAGCTGAGCTATGTTCATCCAACTTTTGGTGACTTGGACGGAGATGGAGACAAGGACTTGCTGTTTGGCAGTTGGAAAGGTGAATTATGGTATTTTAGAAATGATTGCCCGATGGGTGGGGACGCCAACTTCGTTTTTATTAGCGATGACTTCTTCAACATTGAAGCCGACCTGCTCACAGCCCCCTTTTTGGGAGATTTTGATCTGGATGGAGACCAAGACCTTCTGATTGGAAATATTCGAGGCGATATTCACTATTATGAGAATACTGGAAGTAGTACAAATCCCAACTTTTCTTTCATCACGGACTCATTTGGAGGAATAGAAATTACTGACAATACAGGTCAGGTATTCACAAATGGGGCATCCAGGCCCATCGTGGTTGATTACGACTTTGATGGAGATATGGAGGTTCTAGTAGGGACCATCGAAGGTCCAGTGGAAGTGTATGAAGATTTCAGCCTGATACCTGAATCTCAGTTCACCTTTGCAGGGGAGTTATTCGGTTTGGATTTCGGAGCCTATTCTTCAGTTACAGTCTCGCAAATCGACTCAAGTAGTAATCTAACTTATATAATAGGTACTTTCAGAGGTGGACTTCAGTTGGTTAACTCCATGGGGTTTGTTGCTACAGATCAAGCTCAAGAAAGGGAACAAGGAATGGTACAATTATTTCCAAATCCGATTAGAGATCATATTTCTGTTTCCATTCATGTTTCCGAAGGTCCCCATTTATTTGAGGTCAGCTTGATCGACGGTTTAGGTCGCGTTTTGAAGACTTCAAAAAAAAGTGGATTAACGTTCTCTTTCAACCTAATTGGAGTTCCGAAAGGTATTTATTGGCTGAGAATAAGTAGTGAACGACTATCTTTTACAAAGAAAGTTGTGGTTAGCTAGTGTGTGCCCGAAAACCCAATTTCAATTTTCATCGATCTGTTTATCAACACGTTAGTCTTGATAAACATCCTTGAGCGCTGTCCTGATAATGACCAGTTTAGCTATTGGATTATGGAATCAGGGTTATATGTTGGGTTTTGCTGAAATCAATACTCTGGTCAATTTAGGCAGCTCTTATCCCGAATTCCAATAAGTCTTGATAATTGGCAGGGCAATCGCATCAAAGTTGTAACCCAAGTTGAGCACTTAATTTTATAACAACTTGGTAGTCAACCCGTAGTGTGAATTAAAATTATGCGAATGCATGCTTTATATGATTAATGGGTCTTTGGAGTACAACTTTGTTGAGATATTGAATGATGGTCATTGCTGTGAGTTTTGCTAATATCCTTGTTTTAAAACCCGAGAAGGACTTTGCATAGTTCCGATTGATCAAG
>JBFGVE010000179.1:0-4967 GCA_041565275.1 Bacteroidia bacterium | reverse complement strand
TCCATGGATAGCAGCATCTCTGAGGACCAACAGCAACTTGATAGCCGCTTCGAACTTCATTGCCCCAAATTCTTCTAAAATATATTTCCATATAGGTTTGAAACTCTGCATATTTTCGGGAGCCTTTGGATCCAGGTGCCAAAGCATTTGCCGAAGGGTAGTCTCTATTAACCCGATTATCCCATTGATCAGCGAAGACATCGCTGAACTGCGGAGGTTCATGTTAAAAGTCTGTACGATCCGTTCGCTGTATTCTTTTCTGAATTCTGGCTGTTGGTTCCACCATTCTACCTTTTGCCCGCTTTCGCGGAGCAGAAGCCCTACAGACATCACAGTATGACATTTTAAGATAGCTTCGTGGAAAAAAGTAAAACGTAGGTCAGGATGAATATGCCGGGTCACGATTCGACTTCTTGATTTTTGGAACAAGGCCATGGACTCGATAGCAAAAAGAACCATGCGGTTGGGAGGAAATTCCCAGGTGTTTTTGGGATTGTAAGTTGAATAATCAAATTCAGGACTATTATAGGCCATTTTATTTAAAATAAGTTACTCTTTTAAATTGCTCTACGCATTGAGATCATCTGATCTTGATTTTTGCCACTTCGACTTTTGCAGCTTTTCGAGGTAAGCTAAGTGGTATAACTGTGACTTGCTCATCTTCCTTGCCATAATTTAAGAAGATAGTCACCTTTATAAAATTGATGCCATTAATGCAGCTTTCGGGATCATCTTCGTATTCTACCTCGACGGTGTAGACACCGTTTTTAGCTGTACGGAGCACAAATTCTTCAGGCCCATATCCATTGGTAACGTCACCGGATAACTTTCCGCCCATAGGCGTGACCGGGTGATCATAATTGCAGGTTACTCCATCCGGGTCTGTCACCCAAAGGTCAACATCCGTATCACTCCTGATCCAATCCAGTGTCACCCGGAGATCAACGGGCATTGGCTCTTCTATTCCCTCAAAGGTGCCTATCCCATTTTCATCAATTACATCTCCTAAATGATTTAACTCTCTGAGAACGATCTCTTCTACTCCAAGGTAGCGGCTCTCAAACAACCTGTAATCAACTTTAAGTGCGGAAAGTAGGTGTGTGAATGCAGCTTTTCGTTGACCGCAGGCCAACAGCGATAATCCTAGGTCCCGGTGGGACAACGGATCACTCGGATGCGACCTGACCACCTCTGCAAATATGGACGAAGCAATATGGGGTCGGTTCCAGTCCAGAAGCCTATGTCCGGCTGCACGAAGTATTTCAGGGGCATTGAAACCCAGTTCAGGTAAAAGTTGCAAGGTGTTGACAGCCTCGTTCACCATTCCTCGCAGAACCATTTGATCAGAAAGATCCAGGTAAAAAGAAGGATTGTCTACATAAACGGGCCTTAGGTCCATAAATCTGGAAAGGAGTTCAGAATTGCTTAGGAGGTCTAAGCCAAGCAGGTATGGGGGCTCATCAGGGCGTTCAGGAATGAGAAGTAGAGAATCACCCCGCGTATCGTTGGGAAGAGAAGAAACATACCAGAGTCCCTCTTCGGCATGATTTCCAAAGTGACAGCGAAAATGAGGAGCCTGAAGCCATTGAACTGTTTTGGCCTGAAAAAAAATGTCTGCAGGTAATTTCTGACCAAAGGAAGTGTCGGGACCGATGAACAAACGGGGTAGATCAAATATCTTCAGCGCAAGCTCCGGGCCGTCTTTTCTGACAATTATAGGTTCGTAGGGGGTAGGGGAAGAGAGTACGTCAGAAGTATCAAATTTTCCACTGTACCATTCCTGGATATCGGACCATGCATCAGTAAGACGGTCCTGGCGCAAGGCAATCTGATCCATGATATTTTCCTGTTCGATTAATTCTTCCCTTTCTTTTAAGGCAACCAGGGGGCGAACCCAGAGCCTCCAAGTTTCAGGTGTATTCAGACCAAATTGGACGTATTCATCCGGTGTTTGAGGAAATACCATTTGTTCGGAAGGGCCGCGAGTGATCAGGTCAACCAGTGTAGATTTAATCTTGACCATGCTGTATGGGCGAAGCCTCATCTTAAATTTTTCACCTTTTTTGACTGGGGTTCCTGCCCGGATCTCAAGCGGAGTGCCTTTGATGTGTATAGCTCCTGTGAAGTTCAGAGTTCCGGGGAAGTCCTGACCAATACCTAGATTGAGTTTTTTGATCCTGCGGGGATTGGCCTTTATCTGTAAAACTTGATAAATGGCTTGGGTTAGTTGGGTTTTTACCTTGTGCTGACCATTTCCATAAAGATTAATGATGTGGGCTCCCGCTTTTTTCAGACGTTCTACCTCTTTGGCAGGCAATGTCTGAGGAGCCGAATGGAGAACATAGGTGGAAGGTACCTTACCAAAAGGAATTCTACTCAGCAAGGGTAGAAGAGCTGAAGGTGGCTTGTGGGTGCACAGGATTGCTTCTTCACAGTCCAAGAGTTTCTCTTCCCAATTTAAAGGTTCCATTGGGCGAGAGATTGATTCCTCCTGTAAATAAGCCCTCAACTCAGACCACTGCCCATTTTCTACTGTAAATGTTTGCACATCTCCACCGCCAAATCCAAGCCGGATCACTTCCACCTCAAAATTGTGCAGGAAGCGAAAATAAAAGTCTAAGATTTGAAGTTCTTTTTCCCTGACCTGCATATTTGTCAAAGACCCTGAATCCCACCAAAGAGCGATTTTCTTAGGTTTTCGACGGCGATGGCCCTCTTCATCGGTGGTAAGATGAACCATAAAGGAAGTGGTGGAGTCAGCTTTACCATACCATATCTTAGGTTTGTCATATTCCACAGGTAAGAGTATCTCAACAGGGTGGTTGGCCCTGAATTTTGCAACCTTTACCTTGGTCCGAAAATCTCCTCGGTAGGCACTGAAGCGAATTTTTAAGTTGGGGTGGGGTCTCACTATGGGTATATAATCAACATCGTGGACCCTTGCTTCAAGTTTGAAGGTATCAGCCTCCTGATCCACCCGGAGCGGAATTTCTCCTATCAGATCACTGCTGACAAAATGGAACTGGTGCTTGACAGCAAGCCGTATACGGATCCCATTGTCGGGAATAGTAATCTCACCCAATCGAATCATGCGGTGGCCGGAAGGAGCTAACCATCCTTTGTGGAACCTAAGACTTTCCTTATCATGTGCAGTTCCAAGGTCGCCGTGAGACCGCCGACCATGTAAAGACTTCCGCTCCCACCAAATGGAGTCACCACTGCGAATACTCGTCACTTGTTGTAAATGGGCAGTCAATAACTCTTCTCCCGGAGCCAGTGAAAAAAGAAATTCCCCTTTGGCGAGGCCACTGCTG
This sequence comes from Bacteroidia bacterium, assembly GCA_041565275.1. Taxonomy (GTDB): domain Bacteria; phylum Bacteroidota; class Bacteroidia; order J057; family JADKCL01; genus CAWUKT01. The sequence goes on along the minus strand of JBFGVE010000179.1, from coordinate 1,653 downwards.
CCTTGAGGAGCCCCAAAATTGAAATCATACCGTGTGACCGCGTATCCTCCCATTATATCGGTTCGAACTACCAATTCTTTCAAAGGAAGTCTGATGATTTCATCGGGAAGGAACTGAAACAATCCCGGGCCTCCGGTAGCTAACAATGGGGAAACGTGAACTATCAGAAAAAACACATGAGCGACCATCAATTGTGTTAAAAAAGAGGTGCTCAATTTGCAGAATTGATATTTCGAAAAAGTCTTCAGTTCGCTCAAAAGTGAAGGATCAACTGATATAAAGTCCAAGCAGGCTTCGCAAATGGTCGATTTCTTCCTGCATAGATTTTACTTTTTGAAGCAGATGGGCCACCGCTGCCAAACCCTCGACACCAAGATCCAAATCGTGGTGCAGTCGGGTAAACTTTTCCACTTCACTCAGATGATCCCGGTGGATACAAGCGACTTCTCGGGTGTGAACAACCTCTATCAGCCCGTTGGCGTGCAATGCATCTACAAACGAAACTTCTACATGGTGATGCTGGCAAAATATTTCGATGGGTATGAATTCCTGTGTTTCCATGACAGTTTATTCCTCCGATATCTTTTTCAATTCTGTAAACAAATCTCGTTGTCGCGTATTGAGGTGCTGTGGTATCGCAACTGAATAAGTGATGAATAGATCACCAGCTTCCCCTTCCTTCTTATAAACTGGAAAGCCTTTGCCTTGCAATCTGACTTTGACACCATTTTGGGTTCCGGCAGGTATTTTCAGTTTAACCTTACCATCAAAGGTATTGGCAACGATTTCACCTCCTAGAACTGCAGTATAAAGGTCAATTTCCTGGGTTGTATGCAAGTCATTCCCCAACCGTTTGAAAGGTGGTGTATCCGCAATCGAAAAAGTTATATACAGATCACCGTTGGGGCCACCGTTGACTCCCTCTCCTCCCTGTCCCCTTAACCGGATGGTCTGACCGTTCTTCACACCCGCCGGAATCGTAATCCTGATCTTTTTTCCATTCACAGTGAAGGTTTGTTTATGGGTTTTCCAGGCTTCTCTCAGATTCAGCTGGAGTTCTGTATTGAAATCTTGACCCCTGAATTTAACCTGCCCGCTGCCGTATTGCTCTCCAAATCCACCTGTCCTTCCCTCAAATCCTCCAGATTGTCCGCCAAACATTGACGCAAAAAAGTCTGAAAAATCTCCTCCCTCGAAATTGCCTTGGTACTGCTGCTGGCCCCGTGAGCTAGCCCTTTGCCTTTGAGCCTGACGGTATTTTTCATACTCTTCCCCGTGTTCCCAATCCTTCCCGTATTTATCGTATTTCTTCCTTTTTTCGGGGTCGCTCAGCACTTCGTTCGCTTCGCTGATTTGCTGGAACTTCTTTTTGGCATTCTTATCGTCAGGATTTAGATCGGGATGGGTCTTCTTGGCCAGTTTTCGGTAGGCTTTTTTAATTTCTTCAGCCGTCGCATCTTGACTGACCCCCAATATTTTGTAATAATCAATAAACTCCATTGTATTTTCTATCGCGGTATATGAACCCAAAAGTCAAAAATAGGAAGATAATTACAACTTCAATGGGCCATAACTTATAACCGTTCAGCAATACAGTTTTTCCATTTGGGGTTGTAATTGGCACCGTTAATGGTTAAAAAGTGGCTTTATGAC
>JBFGVE010000178.1:0-5107 GCA_041565275.1 Bacteroidia bacterium | reverse complement strand
AAATCGATGATGAACGTGGATAGTGCATGGGGAACTAAAACTGATGACTGCAAAGTATCTTGATATGTCCATACCTTGTGCAAAGGAGTGTGTTGGACGATCGATTGATAACAACCAACCGAATGAATGGACAGGAAGAAGAGTTACGATTAAATAGTTTAACACTTTTAATAATACTACTTCGGGAGGAATACCATAAGGAGAGTTTGTTAAATCTTGGTGATATTACAACATTCGAGTTCGAACATTAAGACCAGTAGAAGATAATTAACTCACTTATAAATTAGGCTTTGCCTGGACCAACGAACCGGGTCCAATTCGAAGCTAACTACATTGATCAATCGTTGATTTATAAAAAAAAGAAACAAGCACGAAAATATGATCGCTATACAAAGATTTCAAATGGAAACCGTCGAGATAACAATGCCGTTGGTATTTGATCAGGATGGTGAGGCAGATACGTCGAGTGTAAACATGGTTAAGCAACGATACGCTACTTTCTCGGATGGAACGGATATGGACTATCTACAGGCCGTATCTGATATTGATGCGATCGTGATTGCGAGACGCATGATGGACGACGCTACCTGCTTCGCAGTAGCGAAGGCAATACTGCGTGGGGAAGCTCTGGCAAACTTTACCGATCAAATAGAAGGGACAGAGCAATCCAACCATGCGGAACTGCTTAAACAGCTGGCGATTTTTGGTGAAACGTACTATTGGAATCGGAATCAACGCGATCATATACTATCGAGAATGGATAAGATCGACCCGATTCCGAAGAACAATGTACGGACAATTGCGACATTACTTCGAAAGTGGAACCGCTTTATACAATATCTACCAGAAGGACAGGATGATATTTTGAGTGAGAGTGATCTGATGCGAAGACTGAAGATGCTAATGCCTGAAGAATGGCGAAACTCAGCGGCGATAAAGTTGTATTTTCTAACGAAGGAGTCGCTGCGACGAAGACAACGCAGCAATGGCGAGAAGCAACAGGGACGAGGTCCAACACCTGATCGATCGAACAAAAGGCGAAAAACTCCATCGACTGGTAAAATAAGTGGAGGACGTGATGTGGAATGTTACCATTGCAAGGGACCTCACTATTTGACTAAATGTCCAACCGCAACTAAGGAGGACAAGAAACGACTGCGAGAGAAGAACACAAACAAATTTGGCAAAAATAAATCTACCAACTGACATCAGGTGGAAGACCGCGTTCTCCTGTGTGGAAAACATAAGGCACCATTTTTGGAGGATTCAGGGTCTACTACTACTTTGGTCTCAGTATCTTTTTGCAAGGAGGCGGATCTCATTATTACCCATTACGATATCCCAGTGATATCGGATTCAGCAGTGCTTGAAGGAAAGATACCTTTGGTCGGGACAACGACAATGGATGTGAAACTTGGGACCATCGCTGGGAATGTGGTAATTCGAAATATCACTGCAGAAGTCACCAGTATGGAAATGGATGAAGTTTTGCTGGGAAATGATCTTCTTCGGGAACTTGGGATTGATGTGCGTGAACAGATGGCTGATCGAGCAGGCACCGAGTACAGCATTTTCAAGGATGTAACTGAGGAAATCCCGGATATTTCACCAACGTTGGACTTTGGAGAGACCAACGAATGTGAACTCAGGGAGGCATTGCATCAATTGGTGGAACAAGCTCTAGAAAATGGGTTGCCGGAACAATATAAAGATAAATGGGCAGATCTTTTGGAAGAATACGCAGATGTGTTTAGACTTCGGATGGGAAATGACCCACCTGCAAAGGTGGAGCCAATGGAGTTTAAATGGGATGCGACTAGTCAACCGATACGACACAAGAGCAGAAGGTTTCCACTGATGCACAGAGAGTTTATGGATCGCATGACAGAACAAATGGAAGCTGCAGGAAAATGGAAAAGGAATCAGAACGCACGCTATGTGAGTCCAGCGTATGTCGTGAATAAAATCCCGAAACCGGTTGATATTATGAAGGACTTACGTTTGACAATAGATTGCCGGGAACCGAACAAGCTAGCACAGGATGGTCAGTGGCCGATGCCGGTACTAGAGCAAGTTCAAGAGCATCTGCATGGCGCACAGTTCTTTATTGGACTGGATCTGAAGGATGGCTATTTCCAATGCCCTTTGGCGGAACATTGTCAGGAATTATATTCCTTTGCTACACATCGGGATGTATACACTCCACAAGTGGTGACACAAGGTAGCAGTGGTGCAGTACTGTACTTTCAGGCGACAATGCAGAAAGTTTTTAAGGAATTACTTTACAAGAATCTGATAATATGGTTAGATGATCTATTATTGTATGGGAAGAGCATAATGGAATTATATGAAGCTTTTCGGAAGGTATTGCAGGTATGCAGAGAGATTGGTTTCAAGCTGCATGCAAAGAAATGCAACATCTTTGCCCAACAGATCAAATGGTGTGGAAAGATTGTGACACCGACAGGTATCAGCGTGGATCCTGAGCGTATTCAAGGACTAATGGACATGGAAACTCCAGAAACTGCGGGAGATCTGATGAAATTCTTGAACGCTTCCAACTGGATCAGGACGTCGATCCCGGAGTATGCACAAGCAGCCGAGCCAATGCAGGTAAAGCTGAAAAATGTGCTACACTCGAAAAGGAAGACAAAACGGATAGCAAGAGGGATCAAGCTAGTGTGGAATGGAACTGATTTGAAGGAATTTAATCAGTTACGTGACAAAATCCGGAAGGCGGTGGAAACTGCACATCCAGACCCGGATGCCGAATTATTGCTAATGACCGATGCAAGCGACAAAGGATGGTCTATTGTCTTGATGCAATCTCGAAATTATAATCCGGCTTTGTCTATTGGAGATCAGGATGATTTGGAGCCTTTATATTTCTTATCGGGTACATTTACAGGTGCTGCTAGGAATTGGGCGATAAACGAAAAGGAAGCCTACCCAATTATGGAGTCTTTGAAGCGTCTGAGACATTTGTTGCTGCGACCAAAAGGGTTTCGCCTTTTCTGTGACCATCGAAACTTATGTTTTATGTTCAGTGAACAACCAAGTTTGAAGCTGCCAACCAGGAGCAAGCTGATGCGATGGGCTTTTGAGTTACAAAGCTTCAGATATACTATTGAACACATACCTGGGGATCAGAATCTGTGGGCAGATATACTTAGTAGATGGACAACGCCGATTTTCAAGGCGCGGAAAGCAACGAAGAATAAAGGACGGAAGCGATCACGTGATCGTAATCGATACTCAGTGAAGACACCAATAGTCCAGCCGCTGAAGAACTTTGAGTGGCCGGATCGTGAAACTATTGCTGGAAGCCAAACGAAACATGGCAGACCGCCGGAAGCGGACAAGTATGAATTGAGAGATGGTCTTTGGTATCTAAAAAACACGACGACTGTTTGGATACCTATTGAAGATGTGGAACTGCAAACGCGATTGTGTATTATTGCTCATTATGAGCGAGGACAACATAGGGGACAGAATTCTACAAAGACCAAATTGGAGAAGTATTGCTATTGGCCTGGGATGAAACATAGTGTGCGAGAAATAGTAAGGGATTGCCTTCCCTGTAGGTTGGCTCGGACACAATCAACTTTCAAACGACCATGGGGAGAGCATGAACCTCCAAAGACTAGGAATGATTTGATACATTTCGATTTTATTTATATGGGACCATCGCAAGTGGGAGAGAAATATTTATTAGTATTGAAGGATGGGTTTTCCCATTTTTGCGAACTAATCCCTACAGATGAACCCACAGCAGCGGTTGTAGTGGACGCATTGCTACAATGGATTGCGCGGTTTGGGATTCCCAAACGATTTATGTCAGACCGGGGTTCTCATTTTAGGAACACGGTGATGCAGGAGCTAGCGCGTTACCTAAGGATTGATCATAAGTTTAGTACAGCGTATTGTGCATGGTCAAATGGGGTAGCAGAGCGTATTAATAGGGATTTATTAGCATTTATTCGAGTAATGATTGCAGATTTAGGAATAGCTGAGGATGACTGGCCACATTTGATTCCGTTAGTCCAGTCAGGACTGAATCATTCACCAGCACCCTCATTGCAAGGATATTCACCCTGTGAGATTTTTACGGCTTTAGAGCGTAGCGATGCCCTGACTTTGGTATTTGATGGAGCTGAGTTTGTGAATTTGGAACGTACTTATGAGCAAGCTTTTGGGGAACTCCAAATGAAACTGACGATACTGGAGACAGAGGTGAAGAAAAAAAAGCAGCGAATTATGGAACAGAATCAGAAGACCAAGAGTACAGTGGAATTCGTGCCATTTGAATTGGGCGACTATGTTTTGTACTCACGGGTTGATCGTGGGGGTAGACCAACCAAGCTTTTGACGGTTTGGGTTGGCCCTATGCAGATTGTGGATACTGTTACGGACCATGTATTTGTGCTGCGAGATTTGGTATCGGGAGATTTGATAGAAGCACATACTAGTCGTATGGATTTTTATTCCGATGCAAATATGCTTGTTACTGGGGAATTGAAAGAACTCGTTAGTAAGCAAGGAAAGGTATATGACATTGATTCGATTGAGACGTTGCATTGGAATGACCAGAAGAAGCGTTTTGAACTGATTGTGAAATGGAAAGGATTGTCAGAATTTGAGAATAGTACGGAAAGTTTTATTGATTTTTTTAAACAGGTTCCAGTTCTATGTCTGAAATTTCTAACTAGTTCCATGGTAGACAATTCCAGTTTGGTTGATTCGCTTGTTAAGTTTCATGGTCCTATGTTACGACGTGAATGTCTTAGAAGGAAACTATCATATGATGCATATCCATTTTTGAAAAAAGGGTAGTGTAGTAGATATATCAGGTCTACTTGGGAATGTCAGTACCTAGAGGAGAGTCTCTACTAGAAGCCAGTACGGACTATTGTTCGAGTTCGAACATTAAGACCAGTAGAAGATAATTAACTCACTTATAAATTAGGCTTTGCCTGGACCAACGAACCGGGTCCAATTCGAAGCTAACTACAAACAAGCAGTGGATTTGAATGCGTTACCTACATGTAGTCCAGATGGGACATTTTTAATTGAAGCTAAAGCTTTTCGTGACCAAAATTCCGATTTT
>JBFGVE010000177.1:0-5142 GCA_041565275.1 Bacteroidia bacterium | reverse complement strand
CAAATCTTTTTTAAACAGGATGGCAATGGCAAATGGAACGGGCTGCTTACTTTTTTCGTCAAGTACTAAGCCGTGAACCGCGAATTCAAGTGGGGGTGCTTCCACTTTTTTCCCCCAATAGATATCATCGCGACCCCGACAACCTGGACGATTGGAACTGAAGTAAGCAGAACTGTCGTCATCGCTCCAGAAGCCTGCAAAATCATCATAGGATGAATTAAAAGGGGAACCCATATTTTCAGGTGTGCTAAAATTCCCCACTCCTCCAACTGCTTGATATGAATCAAATCCGCCAAAGCCAACACGACCATTGGACGAGAAGAAAAGGGAGTTGTTGTCCCTGCTTAGAAAAGGAGAGATATCGTCAAAAGGTGTATTAATGGTCGGACCAGCGTTAATTGGTTCAGACCACTCCCCTTGGCCATAGTTGGTAGCGTACCATATATCCAGGCGGCCCTCTCCTCCGTCACGATCGGAAACAAAGAAAATCGTATTGCCATCTTTGGAAAGACTAGGATGGACGTCATAGGTAGGAACTTTTTTAATTTTACCACGGGAATTGACCACTACCTCTTTTTTACCTTGCAGTGATTCAATCAATTTGGGCTTACCCCATCTCTTTTTGCGAGAATCGTAATTAGAGTGGTAGATTGAGCAACCATAACCGAGCTTTCCTTGATTACAGATGGAAAAGTACATGGTCATTCCATCAGGTGAGAAGGTAGGGTTGCCATCGTTGGCTGAGGTATTGACTTTCTTACCCATGGACTTACTTGCTCGGAAAGTAGTGTCATCTTCAATTTTAGCGAAGTAGATGTCGGAATAATTTTCATTATATCCCTCGAAAATCTCTTTGCTCTTTCCTGAGGTTGCTGAGGTTGTATAAACCAGATATTTTTCTTCCCCTGTCTGTTGAAGGACCGCAGGAAAGTTGTCACCTGTTGGGGAGTTAATACCTTCAAGGCACTTTACACGCCAGCGAGGATCAAGGGAGCGCTGCTCCTCAACGTACTTACAACCTTCAATTTCCAGTTTTACCCGGTGCAAATAGTCATCTCTTGTTTTCCAGCGATTGCGGAATTCTGTAAAAACCTCCAGAGCATCGTTCTGACGATCAAGAATTCTATACGTAATCCCCAGTTCAAAGAGGACAGTATCATTTCTGGCGGGATTCAGTTCCAATGCACTCTCATAGAATCTTACAGCATCATCATATTCCTGAATGAAATAGCTGCATTTCGCGGTGCGGACGGTAGCCAGGAAATTCTTAGGGTCCTTTTTAAGGACCTCAATGTAAGCCTCTTTCGCCCTTGAAAAGCGCTGTAAGGCGTAAAGGCGTTCAGCTTCCTGCATGATCTTCTCGGGACTTCCTTTAAAGTCCGAAGTTTGGGCCAAAGAGTCATGAAAGGCGAGGAATACAAATACCAGACCCAAAAACAGAGTGCCAACAGCACAGCGGTTCGCTACCATAGTGATATTTTGAATGGAGGATTTGCAAAATCCTTGCATAGAACTAGCATTAAGAACAACAAACATAGAAAATTCGACACTTCCGACAAAACATTTAGAACAAAATTAGCCACAGGAAAAAGTCTCCAACGAGTATAAAAATGGCTGATATTACAAAGGATGAAATTGTAGAACGGCCGACGCCTCTAGCTCCTCCGGAGGTCGACAAGCCCTTGTAGCAACCAACCAGGCTGATAAGCATTCCGAAAAGCAACGCTTTAATCAGTCCTCCGATCAAGTCTTTCATTTCAAAAAAAAATTTAATAGAGTCTAGGAATGTCTCCTGAGAAATGTCCAGAAAATAGTTCGAAACAACAAAACAGCCAAAGATGCCGGCAAAATTAGAGAATAGGGTAAGTAAAGGCATCATGAGACTAAGACTGAGGAATCTGGGAAGAACAACATATCTAACTGGGTCCAGTGCCATGGTGCGAAGTGCATCTATTTGCTCTGTTGCTTTCATAGTACCGATCTCAGCAGTCATGGATGCGCCGATACGACCCGCAATCACCAGTGCTGTTAATACCGGTCCCATTTCCATCACGATAATCCTGGCTGATTGGCCTCCAAGAATATCGAGCGAAACCATTCCTTGAAACTGATATGCTCCTTGCCACGCAATGATTGCTCCTGCAAAAAGACCAACCAGAATAACTAAAGGAATGGAGTTCACACCCACGTGATCCATCTGAAAGGCTAGACGGTGGCGGTCGCGAAACGAATGGCGTAGAGAAAGAGCAACCTGATAGGTCATGTAACCAAACTCCCCAAGCGCTATGATTGTATTCATTGGGAAAATTTAGCTGTCTTTCGGGGAAAGACCAAAATATAGAGTGGCAACTATCTGACCGTCACAAAAATATATCCTATCAAACGGCAGTTGATGTGCGCTTTAAGCCTCAAGAAATGGAAATTTCACGGGCAGGTTTCTCAATTGCTTCCTCTTGCTTGGGGAGGATTACTGAAAGCACTCCATTGTCGTATTTGGCCGAAATCTTGTCTTTTAAAATTGTTTCTGGGAGGCGAAACGAGCGCTCAAAAGAGGAATAGCTGAATTCTTTGCGGTGCCACTTTTCTCCTTCCTTCTCAACGGTCGCTTCTTTTGAAACCTTGATGGTCAAAAGGTCTTTGTCCAGATTCAGATTAAAATCTTCCTTGAGCAGTCCAGGAGCAGCCACTTCTATGGTGAACGATTCGGAATGCTCAACGATGTTGACGGCTGGATTATGAACAGTTAAAGTTTTATTCCAGGCATCTCTGACGATGTTGTTATTGAAAAAATTATCATTGAAGAACCGGTCGAGTGAGTTCGTTGGTAAGTTCAGGTTGCGGTTAAATTTTACGTTTTTCATGTCCGTAAGTGTTTAAATTTATTGACTTAAATTCTACTGCGACTCGTTATAATCAATCGCTGTGCCAATGTAAGAGTATGCCAAATCGGCGCTTGGTTTAAATAATCTCACTATTAGAACTGACAATTTGGCGGCCTGGCTCTCCACCCCAAAGTTCATACTACCTTTATTGGGGCATGAGAATTAAGATAGATCACTTACTTTTAACTAATGATTCGTTTGCTGCTGTATGTAATAATTTTCTTCACGACTATTTTGATGTTTCTTCCCATTGTCTCTGTTCATAACGTGTATGGGCAGAATGGGCAGAATGGGCAGAATGGGGTGAATGGGGTGAATGGGGTGAAGGTCGTTGAAAAAGTAATTCAGTCAAGTGGAGAGGAAAAAATCGTACACCTAGGTCCTCAATTAGAATACGAGGATCCCAGCTACGATTTTGGTCAGGTGGAGATGGGAGTCGTGGTCATGCACTCTTTCAGATACAGGAATTCAGGAGATGAAGATTTGATCGTCTATTTTGCCAAGGGAGGTTGTACCTGTGTCCAAGTTGAGTATGAAAAAGATACCATTGCTCCCGGTGGAACTGGAGAGGTGACCATGATTTTCAACACCAGCAACCGGGTAGGTGAAGAAGTAAACACCCTCTATTTACAAGCCAATACTGCACAAAAAGTTCACCGTGCTTGGTTCAGGGGGAAAATTTTGTGGCCTAAAGGGAAAGATCCTAATTTGAAGTAAAACATGGCCTAAGTCAGAATACCCCGACAACTTCTCCTCCCGACACTCATTCTAATTATCTAAAAAACTTTGTGTAATAGGGTTAGAAATTTTTGCCCAAGGACATACTCAATCTTGGTCGGAGAACGGTGTAATCTTCTACTCCCCAACCAAGATCAGCACGGACATTGTATCCGAGTAGAGTGGTCCTTAATCCACCTCCGAACCCTATAATGAAGGGACTCTTTAAAGTTTGTACAGTAATATTCAGCGGATAGGAGTTTATATTTTCCGTATCGATTGGATTGCGTTGGGAAAGAGGGTTTCCTTGGTACCAGGAAGTGCCAAAGTCAAAAAAGGGAATCAACTCAATATTGTAGACTGGATTGGAGTTCAGCGTCTTTCTAAAGATACGGCCAGCAGGAATTCGGAGCTCTGCGTTGGCCAATACATATTTGGATCCATTTCGTGCGTTGAACTGAAACCCCCTGGCAGGAGTGACATACTGCATGTAGTGAAAATCTGCAAGGCTGCTTTCGAAGGGGTATTCGGAGGAATTGAAAAATTGGCTGAACAGCCAGTCCTCGGTTCCCCCTAGGAAAAAACGTTGCGCATTGGTTCCATGAGACCAAGCACCTGTTACTCGGCCAGCAATGACCATCTTTTTCAAGGGAATGTATTTACGCAGGTCAAAACTAACCGTCAGAAATTCGTTGTGGGTTTTCCTGGCGGAAAATACATCCTTGAGTTCTACCCTGATGAAGGAACCACGCGTGACGAAGTCTTCTTCCCAATCTCGATTGTCGTGGGTAAGATATAGATTCGCACACGCAAAGAAGTCGTAGTCATCAATTTCTTTGGGTACGATCAATTCAACATTGAAGCGGTTGACGTAAGAGGCATTCAAAGCTCCCGAAATGGTCGTATACCTGCTCAATGGAAGATTGACACTTCCACCCACTGTGGTTGCATTGTAACGGGAACTAAATTCTGCACGATTCAGGAACCGAGTGCTGCGCTCCAATCTTATTGAATAATCGATCCAGTGTTTCTTATTGAGAAAATGGAAATAAGCATCGCTACTTTTGAGATCAAGAAAGGGCTTAAAACCGAAGACTAAGCCATAATCTCCCAATTGATCTTCTAAGGAGATTTCGAGGAGGAGGTTAAGCTTGAATACAGGGTCAAAACCTAACTGGGTTTTGACCTGATCAGCAGACCAATGTGTTCGAGATTTAGAAGGGCTTTTCAATGTTAATTTATTGAAATCCGGCTTAACAGGCCCCTTGCTCTGAATTAGGTTCTTCCGCTTCTGGAAACGCTTACGAGTAGCCCGAACACTACTTTCTTCCTCGTCAAATACATAGTATTTAATTTCATTATTATTTTTTCCTGCAGTAGTCGTATCCACACTGGGAGCTTTCGATAAATCCTTAATCCTGGTCAGGGAATCCATCAAAACCTTCCGCTGTTCTCTCTCAATTCTTTTGCGGATTTCTTTGAGCTGTATATTTTTCAATAACGTGTTCACTACATAGTCATCTGAGGAAATCTCATCTTTTGT
>JBFGVE010000176.1:0-5166 GCA_041565275.1 Bacteroidia bacterium | reverse complement strand
TTTTCTGTTCTTTGAGTCCGAACTGGATCTCAGGAGGTAATTTCAGCAAGCGTATATAATTGTTGACCGTCGCTCGTTTCTTACCCACTTTTTCACCCAATTCCTCCAGCCGGATGCCCAGTTCATCTGTCAGGCGTTGGTAGGCGAGGGCAATTTCCATAGGGTTCAAGTCTTGGCGCTGGATATTCTCGATCAGAGCCATTTCCAGCATCTGTTCATCGTTTGCAGTCCGCACATAGGCAGGGATCATCGTCATCCCGGCCATTTTAGAAGCCTGAAAACGTCGTTCGCCGGATATCAACTGGAATTTATCTCCGAGTTTGCGAACCGTGATCGGTTGTATGATTCCCTGGACCCGGATCGAAGAAGAGAGTTCTTCCAGAGCTACCAAGTCAAAATGGGTCCGTGGTTGGTAGGGGTTGGTTTCAATCTTGTCAATCTCGATTTCATTGACGGTACCAGGGATAGGTTGATAACCTTCAGGGACCAATTGATCTTTTCCTGAGGCTTCCTGGTCGTTGAGCAAGGCGCTCAGTCCTCTGCCCAATGCATTTCTTTTCTGTGGAGTTTTCTTTGACATTGTAGTTTTTCAGTCAGGCTTTCACGGAGGAGGTTATCCCATTACGGGACAGTATTTCCTTGGCCAGGTTCATATAATTGATGGCTCCCCGGGAATTTCCATCGAAGAGCAATGCCGGAAGACCAAAACTAGGGGCTTCACTCAAGCGGATGTTCCGTGCAATTATAGTCTTGAAGACCAGTTCTTCAAAATGGCTTTGCACTTCTTCTACCACCTGGTTCGAAAGGCGCAGACGGGAGTCATACATCGTTAGCAAGATCCCTTCGATTTCGAGATCAGGATTGAGACGTTGTCGGACGATATTGATGGTATTCAAGAGCTTTCCCAGTCCTTCGAGTGCAAAATACTCACACTGTACCGGAATGATCACCGAATCAGATGCGGAAAGGGCATTGACAGTGATCAAGCCCAGGGAAGGGGAGCAGTCCACGATGATAAAATCATAATTGTCCCGGATGGGAAGGATGACCTGGCGCATCCTTTTCTCCCGATTGGGGAGGTTGATCATTTCGATCTCAGCACCGACCAGGTCAATATTGGAAGGAAGCAGGTCAAGGTTGGGAAATTCCGTGGTGAGAATGATGTCCTTGATATGCATGTCATCGTGGATCATGCATTCGTAGATCCCTGTGCGGACATTGCGGGGATCGAATCCCAACCCACTGGTGGAGTTGGCCTGAGGATCCACATCGATCAGCAACGTTTTAAATTCCAATGCAGCCAGACTGGCAGCAAGATTGATCGCAGAGGTCGTTTTGCCTACGCCGCCTTTCTGGTTCGCTAACGATATTACCTTACCCATTTTGAGATATCTCCTTGTTCATATTTATACCGGTACATTTCTGGTCCGGCAAGTATCTTTGTCGGGAGATCGTCTGTTCGGTCTTGCAAAGATCTTATGCATTTTACCTACTCCCAATCCACAAATTTAACAGGTTCGTTTGCAAGGAGGTACAAAATACTCGCTTTCTTATGCACAGTCCTCTTGTTGGCTTCATGTGGGAATAGGATGGACGAACTCAATGGTAAATCTGTATTTCGCATGAATCTTGCTTCTGGTTTATCCACATTAGATCCTGCTTATGCGCGAGATCAGGGTGCGATCTGGATGTGTGGACAGCTTTTCAACGGCCTTGTGGAATTCGATGAGAACCTGGCTATCCAACCCGCACTTGCCACTTCGTACAGCATCTCAGACAGTGGAAAAACTTACACTTTTTCCCTCCGGAGGGATGTCTTTTTTCATCCTGATCCTCTTTTTGGAAGCAAAAATACCCGCAGGTTAGAGGCAAAAGATATTGCCTACAGTTTTACCCGGATTTGTAATCCCGCTTTGGCTTCTCCCGGATTTTGGATCTTCAATGGGAAAATATCTGGTGTGGAAGCTTACCGCAATGGGTCTGCTTCTGCCATCAGTGGTTTCGAAGTTGTTGCTCCCGACACTTTCCGGATTCATCTGGTACAGCCATTTCCTCCTTTCCTGGGCAACCTTGCCATGGCCTATGGCTTTGTCGTTCCCTGGGAAGTCACCGAACACTACGGCAAAGATTTCCGTAACCATCCCATCGGCACCGGCCCTTTTCGCTTCAAGTCCTGGGACGAAGGCACCTCCCTCATCCTCATCAAGAACGAAAAATACTTCGAAACAGGCCTCCCGTACCTGGATGCTATTCAGGTGCGGTTTATCCGTGACCGTCTCAGTGAATTCGGTGAGTTTTGCCAAGGCAAACTTGACTTCGTAAATGGCCTGGATAAAGCTACCAAGGACGAGGTATTCCTCCCGGACGGAAAAATTAAACCGGCCTATTTGACAAAGTACCGTTTTGACCGTGCCCCCCAACTCAACACCGAATTTATCGGCATCCTCGTAGACGATTCCCTGGCCAGAGCCCACAATAGCCCTATGCTGGACCGTCGCGTCCGTCAGGCCCTTAACTATGCAATTGACCGCGAAAAATTGGTCGACTATCTCCTCAATGGGAATGGCTATCCAGCTACTGCTGGTATCATGCCCAGGGGTATTCCCGGTTTTGACTCCACCAAGATACAGGGATACCACTATGACCCCGACCGTGCAGTACAACTCCTGGCTGAGGCCGGCTATCCCGGTGGAAAGGGACTGCCTGTCCTCTCCCTTAAATCCAATCCCAGCTATCAGGCTGTAATGGAATTCATTCAAAAATCTTTTGAGAGGATCGGTATCACCATGGAAATTGACAATATGGATGGCGGGACTTTGCGCAGCAAGGCTAAGAAAGGAGAGATAGACCTATGGAGAGCCAGTTGGATCGCAGACTATCCCGACGGTGAGAATTACCTGGGACTTTTATATTCCGGTAATATCCCTCCCAACGGTGCCAACCGAATGCGCTATGCAAATCCAGTATTTGACAGTCTGTATCTAGAAGCATTATCAACTACAGCCGATTCAGTGCGCTTCGACCTCTATCGGCAAATGGAAACAACAGCCCTGCCGGACGCACCTATTGTTCCGCTCTTTTACGACAAAATACTGCGCATTGTCCAGCCCTCTATAGAAGGTTTGGAAACCAATGCAATGAATATGCTCTATTTAAAAAGGGTTAGAAATAAGCCATTGGGATCAATTCGGATCAGCTTTTCTTTGTAAAGCAAGCCCACTGCTTTTTTAAAGGTTTTTTTGCTCATTCCCAAAGTCTGCTTGATCTTTGCCGGGTCGCTTTTATCATTCAAAGGAAGAAAACCTCCCCGTTCCCGCATTACCTCCAGGATTTGCTCTGCAACCGGCCCGATGCTTTCATAACCCGGTTTTTGTAATACTACATCCACCTTTCCGTCTGGACGTACCAGCTTCACATATCCCGTCAATCGCTGGCCCACCCGCAAAGGCTTATAGACCTCATTTTTAAAGACCATACCTCCGTATGAATCATCAATAATCACTTTGTAGCCGATTTCGTTGCGATCCGTCACGATAAGCGCGACCTCTTGCCCGACTTCAAGATCTATCCCATCCCGCTCCAGGTATTTATGGTATTTGGAGGAGGCCACCAGGCGATTGGTCACTTTGTCTAGGTCGAGGTAAACGATATAAGAGAGCCCTGGAGCCATTCGCCGCGATTGTTTTGCAAAAGGTACCAACAAGTCTTTTTGAATTCCCCAATCGAGAAAAGCACCCAGTTCATTGATTTCTTTTACTTTCAAGTATCCGAATTTGTGCACAGTAAGGTATGGCCGCTCCAAGGTTGCCACGAAACGGCCTTCATTGTCCGGGTAGATAAATACATCCATTTCTTCACCCGCTTGCAGGTCACTCGGGACCTCACGGGCCGGCAAAAAAGCCACTTCGGAAGATTGCTTGTCTTTGAGCAACATACCTACCTGAATAAACTTGTCGGCTACCAGTCGGTTCCACTCTCCAATTTGAATCATATTGAGGACAAAGGTACTGATTATGGCAGAGATATGCGGGAGGTCTACCAATCAGAAGGGAAAAATAGAGGGAAGGCAGGATGTGGGGAAAAAAATTATAAAAAAAGAACCCTACACCCTCAATCCTTCCCAATTTCCAGCCCCGATAGGTTCAGCTCGTCAGGAGTGTATTTTACTAAGTCGCTGAGTTCCGCCTTACACAGTTGCCAGCTCCTTCGCCTGGTAAGATCACTGCCCGTCAAAGATACGACCTGGAGGAATAACTATACAAGTTTAGAGGATTCTATATTCCGGCCCGGCTCCAATTAATGAATTTATGGAAGTCAATTGCTATGTTACGTGGACTGAAAACCTCCTTTGACCTCAATTGAGATGTATTTTTGACTTCAGCTGGGATGTACTTTTGACCTCACCTGAGATGTACTTTTGACCCCACCTGGGATGTTGTGCAGGCCTCAACCGGATTGTGTTCTGCCTCCAATTGGGATACAAACTGACCATTACCAGGGTGATTCCCGGATAAACGGGATTGTATCCCGGACACAATTGAGATGTACTCTAATCCATTACCGGAGGTATCCCGGACACAATTGGGATGTACTTTGAACCATTACCGGAGGTATCTCGGACACAATTGGGTTGTACTCTGAACCATTACTGGGGAGTACTCCGGATACTACTGGAATGTACTCCTGACCATCAACTAAATTGTACGTTGGGCATAAGCGGATTTGTGCTCCGAGACCAGTCGGATTGTACATTGAACATAGCCAAATTGTATGCTGGAAATAATTAGGCTGTACGCTTAATCATAATCAGGGTATACTGCGACCCCACCCAGGATGTATTCTGTACACACTTGGGATGTATTCTGTATCCACCCAGGATGTATTGTGTATACACTCAGGATGTATTTTGTATACACCCAGGATGTATTCTGTACACACTTGGGATGTATTATGTACACATCTGGCTTACACTTCCAAACAATTCAGCTGGACTCCGTTACAACCCGGTTGACTGCCCGGATTTGAGCGATAGGTGTCCGGATCGATGTTCCCTGCCGTTTATGGCTCTTTTTTGTATAGATAACAAATAAATAATGGGCCAACATTTTCCTATTTCATTCATAATTCCTAGATTTACGTCCGTCCTTAATGAGCTAATTTATTGGT
>JBFGVE010000175.1:0-5185 GCA_041565275.1 Bacteroidia bacterium | reverse complement strand
TTGCTTACAATCCCAGCCGTATCAACAGTGTAAAATAACCCTGGAGTTCCTTGGGGACCTAAATCTGGTGATATATTTCCACCTCCAAGGCAGTACTCATCACTAAAAAATTCGAATTTGGAACTGCCGCCTACACCAAGCGTTATCGAATCCAGTAGGGTGTATTTACTGTTATCTAAGTATGATCCTGCATCGCTACAAGTTGGGTTGATCGAAGTCTGAGGTACTGAATTGAGGGAAATACTAACTTTAAAAGTATCATTACTTGCCCATACCGAGTTAGCAAGGAATTGAATCCGGTCAAGACAATTTCCCGGCATATTAGCTACAACGCTATAGGTTGTATCAGAAGGAGTACTACCATCACGAAATATTTCCCTGGTATTCGTACCATCAAAAAGCTGGACAACACCACAAATAGAATCATCTCCAATATTTGAACCCAGCATTTCAATCGTATCGAGCCCACAATAGTTCTGGACGAGAAAGTCTGCAGAATCAAGTCTTGCTGCAATTGTAAAATAAGGCTTGGAATCAAAATCCGTTCCAGCAATAAACGTTTCAATCTCGCCAGTACCGCTTCCTGACATTGGGATCAGAAGGGAATTACTGTCAAAGATGCCATCATCGTCAAGTGCAAAATAAAAACTGCCCAACCCCGGCCGAGGGTCAAAAGACGCAGTATCCACTCTGATGTGCAAGGAATTCACAGGTCCTATCTTCTTAACTTTCCATTGTCTGGCAACCCGGATATAGTGATTCCTGTCCGTAGCCGCTGATGAAACAGCAAAGTTGCTATTGCTCCAGCAGAGGCTTCCCCCATCATTTCCCCACAATAGCCATGTAGAATCCTGTAAAAAAACACCCGTATTGGTTTCATTACTTTCACTGATCGAATCAAGTCCCATTGTTACAATAGAGGTTCCATTGATACTCTTGCTTTGCCGCTGTTCCAATCCAGTGGTATCATCCCGCGCAATGCCAGCGATGTCATTGAAATAAATGGCATCTGCCAGAGTATCAAAGAGAGTAACACCGTAAGAGGAAACATAGCTTCTCTCAAGTGTGAGTCCATATTTAATGGCAAGGTAAGTCTCAACCTGTCGAATTCTGCTTTGGTATTTTATCGAATCTTCGAACACGATCACCTCAGCAATATTGCAAGAGCGATAAGTCTGAGCACTTATTGACTGAAATCCTCCTATATAGAAAAATCCATCAGCACCACTTGATTTAGGTGAAATGGTGTTTGCACCTACGATGGACCAATTATCTATGGGGAACAAAGTGTCCGGCAAGCCTCCATTGATCCACAGTTCACCCCCAGCCCTGGCGAAATCCTGGTTTTCATTCCCTTTCTGAATTTGACTCCCGCCTGAACTGGAACTTCGGATCCCGGTCATACTCGCTCCTACGGCTTGTCCGATCAACCCTGCAAATGGATCAGAATCTTCTGCTTTGATAACCGCAACATATGTTCCTGCATCAAGAGAACTTTGACTTTTAAATTCCCTCTTTAAAGAATCAAAAGAAATATAGGAATTGTAATTCAGTAGTCCAGCATTTTTTTTCAATGTTGTGTTGGAGGATGTCGGTTCTTGTACCATGTTATTAAGTGGATCAACTTGGTTAGCCCAGCTATCACCCGTGGTGAGTAAATCAGTATACCCAACCCCAGCCTGCAACCACATGGTTACATTGTCTGACAATCCTCCTGGAGCCGCAGGATTCGGGACTTTCGCAATTGAAATATATACAGAATCACTGTTGGTAAAGTTGTAAGGAGCGGCATATACTCCAGGACTCCATCCACTCATATTGATGACTACATCTCCTGTATATGAAAATACAGTATCCCTACTGACCACCATTACGAGTGCACTATCAGTATTAACACTGTCCAGCATCTGGCCAAACCCTCCATTGAAGACCAAAGTAGCTGTCTGAGAAGAGGAGCCTGTTAAATATGCCTTGTAGATCCGCTGCATCCTCGTATTGCTATTTCCATCGAAGACTGCAGTTTGGGAGGTCGATTTACCATCATGGCCGACCAACAGAAAGTGGTCTTCAGGGATACCTGGAGAAACATCAGTGTTAACATTTGGAAAAGCGGAATGCCCAGAACCAAAAATAATTCCCATTCCTTGTGGGTTCGATGCGGGTTGGGATGCCCGCTGATCTAAGAAAGTAAGAGAGTCTTTACCAATCCCAACGATCTCATTTGGGTAATCATTGGGATAATAAAGGACATTCGCATTACCTGATTGGAGATAATTGTGTGGCAAAGTAATACCGTATTTGATCGCCAAATAGGTGGATACCATGTCCCGGTCGTTGCCTGTAACGGGAGCGTCGAACTCAATAAACTCGGCAATATCACCGCTCAAGGTCGGAGGCGTGGGACTTATCGTTGGATTAAACCTACCAAAACGAAGCGAATCTCCTCCTGACATGTCCACATTAAAACTTCCGCTGACAGTTTGATATGACCCGTCAAAGCCAAATTCAGGAGCAACTGCCTTCTTGAAATCAATGTAGGCAATGTGGAGATAATCCTGGTGGGGACTGGTAGGTCCAGGTGGATTTGTAGCAGACTCATCATTCCCTCCAGCATCTTTCAAACGGTACCTGAATTGACTCAGGGGAAGTCCAGTCAATGCAAACCTGTTTCCACCCGTATCATTTAACAAGCCACTCAAGACAGCGGGTTCTCCAGTCCAGGTAGCAGAAACTACAGAAGCGTCAGCCCTAAATACTATAAACATTCCAAAGTCAGCTGCCTGATTATGGACAGTAGCGATATGATCTGTGTTCAACTCCAGGAAATCATTGAAGTTGGCACCACCATTATTGTAGGTGACATTATCAGAATATCCAAAATGTAGCCCCGCCCGGGGCGCCCATGCCATGGCAGGGGCTGCGCCAGTGTCAACTCTGTAGCTGGCATCCAGCCACTTAATGATCTCTGTACCCGTCACCCCGCCGGGAACGGGATTCTTAATGATAGAAAAATACTGAGTGGAATTGTCTGGGAAGTCATTTTCTACGTAGTAGACATTCGCAGCGACAGGATTCAGCAAATATGTAGCATCACTACCATCAAAAGTAGGGTCGTCACTAATCACAATGGAGTACTGATCCGTTCCAGTCAGGCCAGTGAGAACAAAACCATCAAATCGCAATCCTACAGTATCAACGCCACCAGTAGTCGTAACCTTCCAGGTCAGGTCCATCAGTTGATCAGAATTCCCAGATAAAGGGCGGTTAAAAGCTCCCGACCCTACACCATCATCTCCGAAAATAATATAGGACCCATTTGGCAGGGCTTTACTATTATTGGCAAAATTAGAAGAGGGGACTATTCCACCATGACCTGCTCCTGCCATCACGGTCAATGCCGAACTTGTCTGCGACCGGCTTACGGTCTGCTTGAACAATGTTCCTCCAAAATCTTCACTGGCCAATCCAAAAATACGGTTAGGGTATGTGCTTTGATCATAAACCACCGTCCCGGAAGTATCCAGATAATTATGATCCAGTGTAATACCGAACTTCAAACCCAAGTAAGATTCCAACTTTTCCTTGTCAGTACCCACCATTACAGTGTCATAAATAAGAATTTCACCAAATCTCCCTTCGAGCCTCCCGGAGCCCGATGGATGAAGCCCCAATCTGAGTGAATCATTTGTACCCAAGGAGTTTAGGTTTGTCAGCGATTTTGAACCTATCAGTTGACCGTCAATTCGCATGGAAATAGATCCTGTACCGCTTGAGGTATCCCGGTCCACAAACACGATGTGTGCGATATCTGAGTTAAAACTGCTACTGCCTGAACCTATGGAATCAAAATTGGTTCCAGAAGTATTGTCGGTAATTACCCAGTTGAATTTACCGTCGTCCATAGTAAGGAAATATTCATTTGGTCCACCGTTAGAACCTCCCAATATAGCACCTTGGTCCCGGATGGGTTGCCCGGTACCAGCATAGGCAGTGGCAACAACAACCGCAACAGACAGGGCATCCTGTGCACTTCTCCGGAAGTTAACATAAGACGAGTCAGGTGTAGAGATAGACTCATTAAAATTTAAATCCGCCAGGTTCGTTTGCGTACGTGCAGTTGCGCTGACATTTGAGAAGATTCCGTCGTTGCCAGTATAAGAATTATCGAACCACCTTCCACCTATGTTGGGGGCATTAGTGTTAACATTGAGGTGACCTGTATCTGCTTTCAACCAAATTGCAAGATCCTGACCATCTGTTCCACCAGGGTCACCTGCAGGGGTAGGCGCATTGAGGTCAACAAATGACAAGTAATTGATACCGGAAGGGATTGTCAGTTGCACATACAGGCTATCGGTACCTCCCTGGACCAGGGGATAAACAGCATCATTGATATCAAATGTTAAATCATTTGAAACGGCTATTGCAAAATTTCCTCCAGGAGTGGACAAGGTATCAAAGGTCGTACCTGTCGATGTTTTGACCAAGAGTGTAATGGCATGCCCTTGCATGTTGGTCTCCTGCATTTTATAAACTCTGTTCATCCTGGCGTTTTGGCTCTGGTTGTAAATCCCACCAAAGGAGGAATCAGCACCATCGTGCCCCATCACAAAATAATCCCCTACATCCAAACTGGCATTGTTTGATTTGTTCAACAAAGGAAAATTTCCCCCATGACTCCCCGAAAACAATGTTATTCCATTCGGTTCGGTTGCTGACTTACTTTGCCTTTGATGGTAAAGTGAACCCGTAATATCTTCCCGGGCAATACCTATAATATTTTCTCCGTAACCGGCAACAGTATAAATAGTGGAACCATCCGAAGCCAAGTAATTATGCCCTATAGTTATTCCATATTTGATGGCCAGATAAGTTTCCAGTCGTTCTCTTTCACCTTGGGTCAATGTATTGTTGAAGATCAGAATTTCTGAGATATCACTCTCTAAAGGAGACTGAGTATCCCTTGAATTGCCAATTGCTGGCTGAGACTCGCCTATATTTCCCAGAGACCCATCCACACCACTGGCTGTGTTCTCGTTCGTACCGTTGATATACAACCTCATATTACCAGGACCGCTGTCACTACGGTCACCCACGATGATAAAGGGAACACTGTCCCCGTGAAGTGTAGTTGAAGACAAAGTAACTGGATCTGAACCAATAGGATGAGTTGTCCAATTAACTG
>JBFGVE010000174.1:0-5236 GCA_041565275.1 Bacteroidia bacterium | reverse complement strand
TTCGCGCCGGGCACGGAGATAGAACTTGGTCGAGGGAGCATAGTGGAAGCGGTGAAGCGCTCCCATGTTATTGTCGACCTCCGTAAGAAGATAGGGCTTCTTTCCTTGCAGTAGGTTAATGTATCGAAGGCGATACGGCTCATCGCCAGGGAGTGGTGAGGACCAGACCAAGCATGTGGTTCCGGTGCCGAAGAGGTCAATGGCATTGACTGAGGCCAGATTGTCGGTTTTCGGAAAGGTGGTGATTTTCGTTTGGAGGCTCCAGCTATTTCCAGCTTGGTTGCTCCACCAACAAATTGCGGCATCTCCCAGGTAGATGATATCGGTCGTTCCCGATCCATCCACATCCGATAATCGGATTCGATTCTGCCTGAACTTATCCGGGTGATCGAATTGCGGGGCGAGATCCATACAAATTTGGGAGCCAAACCTGGCATATCCCATATTCGGCCAATAGCAGACCTCACCGTTCCGAATTCGCACAATATCGGTCAGTCCGTCCCCGGTCATGTCCGCGAGATAAATCGACTCCGTCCGGTCCTGAAATACGATCTTGGGACCATTTTCCTCATCCAAAAAATTGCTGGTGCGTATCCCTTTTTCGAAGCCTTTCTTGTTCAGGGAGCGATGCCAGGTCAGGCAGTCGGTTTCCGTAATCAGGATGTCGGCAATTCCATCGCCATCCAAATCGATAAACCTGAGATTCGGGTCATCCGCCGGAATTGTCGGGTTCTGTTCGAATGGTTGAAAACGCTTCCACTCAAGGGTTTCTTCCCGCTCAAAATAGCCCGCCATCAGGCCAGACCTTATGACAAGTTCCAGTTGACCATCTCCATCCATATCCGTCAAATGCTGCCCTCTGCCCGGAACAGGCTTCGTAGCAACTCGCTCCAGCGCTCCGAACCGAATATCCTGCGGTGGCTCCGTTCCGACCGGAATGTCATGGTAGTAATTTTCGTCTCCGTAATTCCGCTTATAACACCATCCAGCATCGAAGTCTGCTAACACCCCCGGCAGTCCCTCGCCATCCAGATCCGTCCAGATGTATTGAATACTATCTACTCCTGCGGGTAGGTTCTCAAGGTCTTCAACATCGAAATGATGAAGCGATTCGTCAATCTCAGGCTGCGAGTATTTGAATTCGATTGGCGGGAAACTTGCAGGAGCTTCTCCCGCCTTATAGCCCCAATGAGTTACTGACTGAAGTTGTGTCGCAACCTGATTTTCGTCGTGGGAAAGATTCGTCGATTTGACCAGCATTGGACCAGGCCCTAATTCCGGGAAATGATGAAACATCAAAACCCTATGACATAGTCGATAAGTGCGAATCTCAAATCCGGATCGGAAAGTGCAGTACGGATCTTTACGTATATCCCATTCCTTCGATTCCAGGACCGTGGGGTTTGCGAAATTATGATCCCCATAATCGAAGACCAATTGAAAATACCAGTTTGTTGAGGAAAAGAAGTTGGCATCTGATGGCGAGAACATCAAACTGTTCCCATATTTCACCCGTTTGAGGTAGACGTTTGTGAAAGACTTCCCGTTTTTCAGCCTACTCTTCTCGGATAAGTTTTGGTGACTGATACCGTTCGAGTTCTCATTCTTGTACTCGAAGAGAATGATATTTCCTTTGTCATCGTAGGTTTTTTCCAAAAACCATTGAAACACTTGCTTCGGCTGGTCCGGGTTGGATATTCTAGCAGATGCACTTTCCCCGAACACGCTGGTGATATTCTCCTTGCTGATCGTTTTCCAATGGATGTTCCCAGTCTGTCGGTCCCACCAACGTTCGATCCGGGCAAAGAGTCCCTCGGTCCTTGGGCGGTATCGTGTAACCTTGAAATATCCGGATTCATATTCATCACGTTCCCAATTTGCACCATTCTTCACGAGTGCCGGGACAAGATCTTCGGCTCCTGACAGGATGAATGTATCTGATTCATTCTCGTCCTGATACAGGGGCAATCCTTTTTGGGTTTTGCGAGCGATTGAAGGAAGACCGATATTCCAGCCGAGTCCGAAGACTGAATTCCCGTTTCCTGAATCGTAGCTTAAAGCGAGTTGAGGGCCGAACCCCGAACGTCCCGGCGAGATTGTGAGCGGGACGGTGAAACTACCCGTTCCGGTTACTGGATTGGCTTGAAACTTTTCCCCGATCCCCTGTATAGCGCCACCGCCTTTGGGCAAGTCAATGGAAGGGATTTCAGGCTGCTGAATATTCAGCAGATTCTCAGGTTGACGATTTTGTCCCTGCTGGTTCTCGGATTTGGAATCATTCTGATTGGCAGGATTTCCTTCGATCCTTGATGGTTCCTGCCGTTTGTTATTTTGGTCGGAGAATGGGTTCATTTTTTTGTCAGCTTGCAGTATACTCAAACATGATGAGGATATCTTCGACTTTATCAGCAACGATCCTGTAGTAGGTTGTCGAATCGATCACATCAGTTGTTTTCAGCGAAGCAGGCAATGCTTGTATGTCTGCACTTTTCGCAATAATTGACCATTCCCCTACCGGATCAGAAGTCAGGGTAACAGTTCCCGAGGGAAGGTTGCCGAAGTCGGGATTAGCACCAAAACTCGATTGCTGAGTTTCTGTGCCGCCATCCTTTTGAAGGTGGAAGAGCGCTGTGCTTGGAAGTGCCCCTGAATAACTGTCCTTTAGCTTGAGAATGAGCACCGGATTGACCTGCGAGAGTGTTTTCTCTTTCACCAGATGTGGGAAATGGCGCTTGGTGATCTTGATCGTTGTTTTCTGGTCGTTTTGCGCAGTGGGGTGCAGGAACTGGTGGAATTCGGTCGGGAATTCATGGCGCAAGCTGAACATGCGCAGCATTCCGTTTCCGGATTGTGCAAGTTCGTCCAGGAGATTATTGATTCCCGATTGCATATAAGTGACGGTTTCCTGTTTGAGCGTATCGCCACCCTCACGAGCCATGTAATTGATGTGTAGAATGACATCTGAGATCGTTTCATAGTCAAACTGGCGGAATTCATTTGGCAACTCTACCCGCCAGGAACTGACCGCTCCCGCGCCTTCGAAAGGCAGATAACGCTCGTCCTCGAATCGTAACTCAAACAATCCGTCATCAGCATTTCCGGACCCGGTCGCGATTGATTGAATTCCCACGACATTATGATCGAACCTGGGATCATTCAACCCGCTGTATGTGTATGACCCTGTCGGCGTACCATCCTTCCGAATGCGATTGCGGAGCAGAATGAGTTTGGCACTGACATTTGTATAAGGGCCTGTTACGCAGGGGATCGTAATGCTAACACTCTTGATCCGCCTGTGATAATGACCGGGGAAATCAAGATCGAAGAGAATTTCCGGGATATCGAAATCACAGAATCCATTCTCTCGGAGATTTACCAATGCTTTCGGATTAAGGATCGCCAGCGAAACATGCTTCGTGATCTCGAATTCCCGCTTGTTCTTTTCCAAGTAGCTACTTTCCAATCGTCGTAGGTCCTTGCTCAAGCGTTCACCAGACAGTAGCCCTTTCTTGAGGCTATCCCAATAGCCAAATTGAATGAAGTTTGTATTGGGGATGGCCAACTCGTATTGGTAAGTTCTCTCAGCCCGCTTTGCCAGATCGTATGCCATCTGGTAGCTTTGGAAATAAAGCGATGAGACCTGGCCGATCATCCAGCTATACAACTCCGTATTGGTGTATTTGTCCTCCATGTAGGAGACCACTTCGCTGGTTTGCTCGATTTGCAATTCAACAGTCTCGAGGTCCTTTTCCGCCATTTCTTTTCTGATCTGGGCTGCGGCAATTTGTTTCTCAATTTGCTTGAGTTCTAATGCTGCCGATTCAGCCTGGAACTGCCAATCGTCCCGGCGACGGTCGTAGCCACCGATGATACCGGCACGTGATGCACCGTGGTTGTGAATAGCGGCAAGGATCGACATTGCTGTACTTGCTGCTCCAAGGGCAAGAGCAATATGTTTTCCGCCCGCAGTTGCAGTCACCGTCGGCGTACCGCCAAAACCTGAAACACCAAGGTTGAAGTCAGGAATTAGAGCCAGGATTCCACCAAGGACATTTATACCTTGCCCGATAGCCTGGAAAATCACTGCCTTCTCCATTTTGCTTAATTGCAATGTTTCACTGGGTATCATGTAAGGCCGTCCCTTGTAATATCGATGCCTTGCCTGGGCTGTCTCTTTCGTCCGTTCCAGCGATTCTATTTGCTCAATTGCTTCCTCTATCGCCAGTTCCCGGACATTCTTGAGGGATTGATGCAGGTTTAATTCATGGCTTGCTCTGAGCAAGGCCAACTCCTCCGCATCCCGCTTTTCAAGCGACAAAAGTAATGCATTGCCCAGGGACTGCACCTCTGAAGTAAATTCTCTCGCTTTCTGGATCATGAACCGGAAACGGTAATTCGGCAAGGGCGCATTCAGATCGCCAAGTGCGCTACCAAGATCCACTCCGGCAGCAGCTGCCTTCACGAGCAAACCCGGATCAATTGGAGGCTGAAACAACGGTAACTGCCGCACAATGCCTTCGATATTCATGCAATGCCGGATCTTGAAGAGCCGGTCGGCAACGATATCCCAATATTTGAGGAGCTTGTCGTTTTTGGGAATACAGAAGTACAAGGCATAATTAAGGCTCCCCGTTCCCGAACTACCACCGCTGCCACTTCCGCCACTGGAAAGGCCTGTGTTTTCCAATTGCACCAAAGCATTGGAGAAAGCGTCGAGGATCGGTTCAATTTCATTGTATGTCTTTTGTGGGACATCCTGGCGCTCCACGGTTTCCGGTCTGCGACCAAGGATCTGCGCGGCCATTACATAAAGTTGTGTCGCCTCATTGATCGACTCAATTGAATCCTGGCTAAAAAGGAAGTCGCCCCATGCGATCAAATTGTCCAGGTATTTCATTACCACGGTTTTCATGTAGGCAATGATCCTGATCCGGGCGATAAGATGCGGATTGAAAGGGTTTTTACGCCACAATTCAACCTGTTTCTCTGCTTCCTGGTTGCCTTGGTTCAGCAAATACATCAGGTGCTGGATCGACGTCGTTCCATTGAACAGGTGGAAGGGCTTTGTTCGCCAATACCGTTCTGGCGTGTTTCCTTCGGTTTCGGTGGGATCGAATATGTAATGGAACCATTTCTGTGCTTCGGCAAACTTTTGATTTTGTGAAAGCCGGGTAGCCACCATCAATGGGGCATGGAAAAAGAGTTCCCAATTGTAAAGGCTATACCCCCCGGATAG
>JBFGVE010000173.1:0-5253 GCA_041565275.1 Bacteroidia bacterium | reverse complement strand
GGAGAATGATGTAACGATACGCTCAACAATATTTGCGAGTTTGATAGAGTAACCCTGTTAACACTCTTTTTTTAACACGCTAAACTCTACAACCATGAGCACAAATCCAGGGCGGGTCAACCGCCAGTTTTCCGACAATGAGTTGAAGGACATTGCCACTGCACTTGACCTCCTCAATCAATCCTTCTCTTTCTCCCGTGGCCTCAGCTCCCGCGACCAACGTCGCCTGGTAAGGATCGGGACCAGCAACAGGAAGTTCGTACAGACCGCCAAACACGCGGTGGACAATGTCCCCGTGCTTCCCGGGTACATCTCCATGACCGAGTTTCAGAACGAGTATGCCATCTTTTTTCAAATTGAAGCTTTGCTTGCTACCCTGAGAAGCTTTGAAGAGAAGCTGAGACATACGCAGTTGGCAGCGGGCAAACACCTGATGAACGACTGCCTGGATGTATACAAGACGATGGAATCCGCAGTGAACAGGGGTTTTGCCGAAGTCGTCCCCTATTATGAAGAAGCCAAGAAGCGATTTGAAGGCCAGGGACGAAGATCATCCTCCCAGAAGGAAAGTGATCCTGAAGAACCACCTCTTTCCGATCTGCCAGCTAACGATCCACTTCCTGGCGGGCCACCTCCTGACCATCCTTCTTCTGACGATGCACCCCCTGGCGAGCCCAATGGTCCTCCGGTACCCGGACTGCCTGAAAGTACTACTGCCGACCGCCCGGAACCAGGCACCCCTGCCTTGGACGGACTTAAACAGCCATTCAGAACGTTCAGCCTATCCAACCACCAATTGCATTCAGGATATGATGCCCCACTTATACCTCAGGAATTTCTGTAGGGACCGCAAGTATTTTTACCGTTTGTTTTGAATTTATCTTCCTGCGTCCCATTTTTGGACAAGTATCCTGGAAGATACCATGGGGCTAGCAGTGGCTAGCAAGGAATTCCTGGTTTACAAACCCTCCTTTGGGAAGATCAGAAAAGATAGTTACAACTGTAAATAACCCTGTAGAGTCATGATCCACCTCCCCTCGGGCCAGTTGAACCTCAAGGCTGAGGACTTCCAGTTCCTCTCCCCTGTACCAGTAATCTGGAACCGGAACTACCATTCCATCGGGGGGATTGACGAAGGGCTCCTTGGCAAGTACTGGCACCTGTGTTACGAGCAGGAAGTGGGCCTGGACGCGGGAGACGGTGACTTTTCCTGGCTCCGGGGAAACGGCACCACTATTTTCTTTCCTGGCATCGCTGTCGGAGAAGAGGCAGCCATTCGCAGTGAAAGGTTCCACTATGAACGGGATGAAGAGGGGCTGACCATCCGGGACCTTGACGCCGGGTTTTTCTACCGGTTTGAGGGCATAGACAGCGATCCTTTGCGTCTCCGCCTGGTGAGGGTCTTCCAAAGGCGGTTTTCCCTCATCCTCCACTACGACATCAGGGGCCGGTTGGAGCGTTTGGAGGACCCTGCAGGCAGAAAATACCACTTGTACAGGGAAAGGCATGGCTGGCTGGGCCATGTAGAAGTGGAACTGCCCGCCACCGGCAAGCGAGAGACACTGGTGACCTATCACTACAATGACCGGGGGGAACTGCTCAGGGTCACCGATGCCCTGGGCCAGGCGGAACACTTCCGCTATGACGATGAGATTTTGACATCAAGGACCGACCGCAACGGCCACAGACATTATTGGTCCTTTGACCGCAGGGGAGAGATTGCCAGGTGTACCACTCGCTGGCAGGAAGGGGGACTCATGCGGGAAGAGTTCAGGTACCAAGCCGGAGTTACCCGAAGTGCTGATGCCCTGGGGAATGTCACCACCTATGTCATAGAAGGTGACAAAGTGGTCGAAGAGATCGATGCCCTCGGCAACAGCAAGAAGTGGTCCTTCAACCTCGAAGGAGAAGTGATCTCCCATACCGATGCTCTGGGAAATACGACCTACTATGACTACGACGAATGGGGATACTGCAAAGCGGTGATCTACCCCAACGGGGGCAGTGAGCACTACCACTATGAGAACCACGAGTTGGTCATTGCCAGCAATCTTTTGGGGGCCACGTGGTTCTGGGCCTACGGTGAGGATGGGCACCCGAAGCATGTTTTGGGTCCGAACAATGAATTGACTCGTTTTCGGTACGAAGATGATCTGTTGAGAGAGGTCAAGGACCGTTATGGCCGTGTGACGAGCTTTCACTACGATGCTGCTTTCAACCTGCGCCGTGTGGTATTTCCCGACGGCGGTGAAGCCGACTGGCAATACGACATCCGTGGCAGGCTTGTCTCTGCCCACAGTCCTCTGAAAGAACAGGTGACATATACCTATGATGCCCTGGGAAGGGTGAAGAGGATCGGTCATGACGATGGGAACTTCATGCAGCTGGAATTTGACGGTGAAGGCAACATTACCAAGGCCAATGACCTGCACAGGAGGATACGGTTCAGTTACACCCCTTCGGGCAAGCTCCTCTCCCGTCGGGAGGAAGGTACGGAGGTAAGGTTCAGCTATGACTGCATGGAGCGTTTGGAGCAGATTGAAAATGAACAGGGTAGTTTCTACCGTTTTCGGTATGACAGAGTGGGTCGTGTCAGTGAAGAGTCGGGTTTTGACGGACTGACACGGAGGTATGAGCGTGACGCTGTTGGGAATGTCACACAGGTCCATGCCCCTGACGGTAAAAGTGCCCGTTATTTCTATGACCGGGGGGGTAACCTCAACCAGGTGATCTACCACGGCGGAGAGGAGGAAGTATACACATACA
Source organism: Bacteroidia bacterium (assembly GCA_041565275.1). Classification (GTDB taxonomy): domain Bacteria; phylum Bacteroidota; class Bacteroidia; order J057; family JADKCL01; genus CAWUKT01. Next base: position 2,487 of record JBFGVE010000173.1, on the reverse strand, counting down.
ACCATGCAGGAGACTTGATTGAAGCTGTCAATGCCTATGGCCGTGTACAGTTCAAGCGCAATTCCCTTGGCCGTGTGGTCAGGGAGATCCAGGACTTGGGAGAGGTGAAGAGCACCTATGACCGGAAGGGGCGAAGGACAGGCATCACGAGCAGCCTGGGCGCGGACATTCGATTTGACCGGAACAGGGAGGGTCAAATTGCGGGTGTGAGTGCCGGCAATGGCAAGTCTGAGTGGACTGCACAATTGAGCTATGACCTCCTTGGTCTTGAACTGGAACGGATACTTCCCGGGGGAGTGCGGAGCACCTGGAAACGTGACCGTATGGGCAGGCCTAAAGAACACCGCATAGGCAGAGGGGATCGGCTGCTGCGTCACCGCAGCTACCACTGGGACTACAATGAACGTCTGGCAGGGATTTCAGATAAGCTCACTGAGCGGTCTGTCTACTTCAGTTACGACAGTTTCAGCAGGTTGTCCCAGGCGATGTACCAAGGAGAGGGCTGGAACCATCGGTTTCCTGATGAGATCGGCAACCTGTTTGGAGAAGAAAAGAGGACTGACCGTACATACGGTCCTTCGGGAGGATTGCTGAAGGACAAGAACTATGCATACACCTATGACAGCCTCGGCAACCTAGTGTATAAGGAAGGCAATGGAGAAGAGTGGTATTACCGGTGGTATCCCACCGGGATGTTGCGAGAGGTGGCGCGGCCCGATGGGAAGCGTGTGGAGTTCACCTATGACGCCTTGGGCAGGCGTATCTCCAAGACCTTTGACGGAAAGATCACCCAGTGGCTATGGGATGGAAATGTACCCCTGCATGAATGGGTGGAAGACCTTGAAAGGAAATCTGGAGAGCAAGACCCTGGGAAAGGAACTTCTCTGGAAGCTTCCGGACAAAAACCCTCCGGAGAAAGATTGTCCGGAGAAGCAACTTCCGGGGAAGCCTCCACAGAAGCTTCCGGTTCGCTCACCACCTGGGTTTTTGAAGAAGGGAGCTTTGCTCCCATGGCCAAATTGGAGGGATCAGAGAGTTGGTCGATCGTATGCAACTACCTCGGTACCCCCCAGCAGATGTATGACCAGAAAGGCAACCTCGTCTGGGATGTTGAGATAGATACATTTGGGAAGATCCGGAAGCAGAGACGCGGTTCCCCAGCAGACTGCCCGTTCCGGTTCCCCGGTCAATATGAGGATGAAGAGATAGGGCTGTATTACAACCGGTTTAGGTATTACTCACCAGAATCAGGGACTTACCTCTCGCAAGATCCCATCAAGTTCGCTGGGAATAACCCGAATATCTACGCCTATGTGAAAGACTCTAATAGCTGGGTTGATCCGTTGGGATTAACCGGGTTTACATCGAACCAGCAAGCATTGATCGAATTGGCGAACGAGATTTCAAACAAAGGTAGAAGTGTGATATCCGGTACTGATGCCGAGACCTTGTTGGGCCTCGGAGATGAAGTTAATACAGGGGCCAGTCAAAAAGTAAAAGTACTCGACCACAGGTTTAGCTCTAGTAATAACCCTGCGCCGGGTCATTATAGATTTGAAGGTCCCGATGGTCATATCCACATTCATAATATACATATATCATGCAGGTAGTCGAAGGGTTGACATGCATCAGTCCAAATCCTAGCAGAGTTTGGGTAAATCTCCCCGAGGAAGAAAGAAAAGAAATCATCAGATATAGAGGGTTTGATTTCATTGCTTGGTTTTGGATTGAGGAGGAAAAAAAGGTTGAGCATTATAAAAACAAGTTTGGGTTGCTCCCTTTGCACAAAATAGAATTGGTAAAGAGCTACCTATGTATGTTGAAAAATAACCATCCATATTCTTACGCCATATATTTAACAAACGATCTATCATTCAATGCAACCGATTATTTGGAACTAGAGTTCATTGGTTTTGATATTGGAGTAGCATGTGAAGGCAATGACCCTGTATTTTTTTCTGGCATTGTGAATGAAATTAGAAGTTCTGGGAATTTGATGTTTAGAGAGCTAACTAGCAACTTAAATGATTCTTATCTATTCGATGATGCTGAAATTTGCCATGAATACTTAAGAATTAGAAATAGTTTATTTGAAAGCGGGGACTTGAATTTCATAGAAGATGCTTATCCAAATGAAAATATGGACCTATTCAAGATATACCTCGTCAATCAGTAATGGCCTAAATTAGGACCTGATAGTCATGTAAGTATAGTGACCAAGGCAGGGGTAAATCCTATTGAATTAGGAGACTGAGCTACACCCCGAAAATAGGACCGTGGATTAATTTTGATAAATAACTGGTAAATTCACTGAACAATACTCCGGACAGTTTTTAAGTTTTTAAGGGGTGCACGTCAAAACTTCGCTGTCCACAAAACTATTCGTTTTGAGGTTACAGATTTAAATTATTGTTTAGAACTGTTGTACTATACCAATACCAGGGTTTCTATCTTGGTTGATGAACAAATCAGAATTTCTCCAGCAAT
>JBFGVE010000172.1:0-5254 GCA_041565275.1 Bacteroidia bacterium | reverse complement strand
TGCGGCCCTATTCTGTTTGTACTTTTCACTGGTATTCTTGGAGGCAATAAGAGGCAATTTAGGAGCTACCTGAAAATAGAAATCCCGAGAGCCAGGCGGCTCTCGGTGATTTCATGCCTTTTGAGAAAATTGGTGGTTGTTGTATTGATTGAAGTTATAAATCTACAAAAAAATTATTTTTGTGTCAACAGGAAACAGCAAAAATGAGAAAAGTCTCTTAACTACAATTGAAAAGCCTCCTCTGATGGTGTTTGGAAGAACCTGGAAGTGCCGTCGACATTTTTCATCTGGTCCATTTGGTTTTTTTATTGATTATTCATGGGTAAAAACACTTGTAAAAAAGAGTAGAATAGTTAGATTTGCATCCGCTTGCACCAGTAGCTCAACTGGATAGAGCACCTCACTACGGATGAGGAGGTTGAGGGTTCGAATCCTTCCTGGTGTACTAAGCCCGAGGTTTCAAAAAGCCTTGGGCTTTTTCGTTCCGTTTTCTCCCATGGACCAAAGCCTCCAGAGAAAGGGATTTTTGGTATTCTCTGACAAAAAAGGGCCGCTAGATAGCTTTATCTTGCGGCCCTTTTTTGCTTTTATAGACCCTGAAGGCGTCTATGGACCCTGAATTTGCATCAGCCAGTCCTCAGCTCTTAAAAACACGATCACCGGTGCGAGGGGCGCTCCGGTGATCGATCTTTAAACATTACATGGTCTCGAACAACTGGTTGAACTCAAGAAAGCCAACCGAGAGTACTAAAAAGACCCTAAAACAAACTAGCGGTTAAGGACAATATTCAAGGCTTCTTCAGCCGATTTACCTTCCTCAAGCAGAGCCTTCCACCCGGGAAGGTAATACTCCATCGTCAAATTAGTATGCAAGGTTAACTGTCTAACATACCTGATGGTCAATTCAATTCCGCCCAGGTCCACACCTACACGAAAACGTACTTCACCGTCACTACGATCAATAACCCATGCTCCATGAGACATGCCAAAATTGGCTTTTTCCATGAAGACTGAAACCTCCGAGTACTTCTCAGGAGGACAGGGAAAAGGTAGTCGTGCAAACATCACCAATATTTCATTCTCCTCATCCGTATTGGCAACAAATACCCAGTTCGCATTCTTCCCTCCGTAAGTGGTACTGAGAATAGTGTCGCCTTGGGCCCGTTCTATTTCCCAGCCTATCTCTTGGTATATTTTTACAAGGTGATCAAAAATCATGATGTGCGTCCTTTAAATTATTAATTACGATATTATTTATCTGGAAACATGTTTTTTAATGCTTTCTTTCATCTTGGTTACATCCCCCCCTGTACTCTTAAGCCACGCTTGCCATTTCTTATCAGTTATATCTGCAGCTTTCAATAATTCTGAAGATGTATGATTTTTAAGGCTCTGCATATCTGGCCTATCCCCTCCGTCATCTAATGGATTCACCTTACAATCAATAAATTTACCTTCGCTAAAGCTGCCCATACCCAAGTTGTAAAGTGCATCTGCAAGTTCAGCTGCTGAAGATTCCATGCTAGTCTTACTTTTATGAGCAGAACCCGTAGTTGCCATCCTAAGCCACTCCATTCCTTTTGGCTTCTCATTATGAGTAACCTTTCCCCTTGCTGTTCTTACCTGGATCCACCGCTCTTTTTTAACAGCGTCACCAAGTCCATCAACTTCACTGATACTTCGAACTTCGTGACGATCCTCAGACTTCAACCGTGCCTTTTTATCATTCCAACCAAACTGCTTCACCTCTCTGGTCTCATCCTTTGTAAGGCCTTCAAAACTTTTATCACCGTTCATAGTGCGCTTTAGGTTTCGATAGTAGTTTTTGAACATCCTACTTTCCATAGTCCTGTAACTCGGTTCAGGGTCAGCATTTTTAGAAGGCTGACCGCTGTCATCCAATTTAGAAGCTACGCCAAATGCCCGTTTTGCAGCCTTATTTCGGCTATACTGGACCCCAGCACTCCCTAAAGCAATAATCCCTCCAATTGCAGCAACGCCTACCGCAATCGGTGCTCCTACACCTGAAAGCAACAATGCGCCACTGGCAACCCCAGCTGCATTACTTGCTATTTTCAATCCAGCCCTTTCCATATTTCGGCTTTGGATTTTGGTCATTGCATCCATAGTGGGTGCATATTCGTTGTAAAATGCCTCTAATTGGGTTAGTGATTGTTGGAGTTCTTCTAGGCTAGCAACAATTTCATTCATTGCAGTCTCACCCTGTGCCATTATCTCTTCCCTATTCGCTTCAGCTGATTGGACTTTGGAATACAGATCGGCCGCCAAGCTTTTTCTTTGATCTTCGATTGCTGGGATTTTTTCGGTTGAAAGCGATATAAGCGCCGATGTGATACTTTCCTTAACCTTATGGACTTGCCCGGCTCTTTTGAAAGCTTCGACTCCTTGATAAAATCCATGAATCATCTGAATAGATCCTGTAACTATGCCCATTATGGCTGCAGCCTGAGCCAAATTGGCAATATGTTGTGTAGCTTGTGTAGACGATAAGCTTCTGAAACCTTGACTTCCCACTTCGCTACCTATCTTTATTACATCTTTTGCCGTATTGACTCCAGATGTAGCAACACCAAGAACACCTCCAGCAATGTCTGCGGCTGAATCTACTTTTTCACTTGTCGTCGAACTCTTTCTATCAGCCCAAGCATCCTTAACGCTCTTAAAAGTTGTTATCATACCACCGATGCATGACAAACCATCTCCAAAAGCTGCACCAACATCACCTACTTTAGTCCAAGTGGTTGAATTACCACCATTCAGCAGGGCAATACCTTTTGTCAATTTTGCCCCTCCATGTATCGTTTGACCTGCTCCCTCTAGTCCTGTGGCCACCGCCTCTGCTTTGTCACCATCCTTCCACTTTGCCCTTGCATCCATCATTTTAAGACCACCCAGACCAATATTGGCACCCTCTCCGATATCAAAATAAGCATTATTTAGTTTGGCACCACCTTCTCGGTCCATGTGATTTCCACTATATTCTTTGGGTGCCCCCACAAGGCTTCGGTCTCCATAATCACCTGTAATTCCAGAGCCAGATGCAATCGAATCAAGAATGCCACCAGAAGCATCTTTCATAAAATCAGAAGTTCCCGAGCTACTGACTTCTGAGCTGCTACTCGCATTCACAGGAGTAAAAGTATCCTCCCGAATGTAAAACGGTTCTGCAATCGGCTCCCCGTTCACACTCTTTACTTGGTACCACATGTAGTGCTGTGGACCATCTTTGTCCTCTTCTTTGTATGATTCCTGATTCGGACCCCTTCTGGATCCTATTTTTGATTGGGTTTCTATCTCAATGACATCCCCATCATTCATTTGCCGTCCTTCATTCGACAGAAAATCCTCATTGTATAATGAGCCATCAACCATCTTCACCAAGTGTGTTATGCCATACACTTGTGCTGTTTGAATCTTCAACTGGGTCACTGAACTTCCTGTAGATTTCTGCTGGATAGGTTTAGCTGTACTCTTGCCTGTTTGCAGTGCTTTTGCACCCATCTCATCTGCTTCCCTCTCAAGACCTTCATCATCATTGATATTCACCTTTCCCTTCAGTTGCTTGGTAGGCTGTACCCTTCCCTGCTTTTGCTGAACTACGTGCCAAGCTTCATGAGGAAGGTGTTTTTCCTGTCCGGGAGCCACGTGTATGTCAGTTCCCTGAGCAAATGCATGCGCCTGTAATTGAGCAGGCTCAGATGAATTATGGATAACATTCACATCATCCAGAGAAACGTTTGAAATACTTTCCATCCCCTCCTTTAGATTATCAGGCAAACCTGTATCATTTTTTGCCTTTTGAATAGGCTGTTGGGGAACAGACCCCTTACTGGCGATTGCCTGCAATTGAGCAGCTTGCTTAACTTGAGGGCTGTTATTAACCTTGTCCTGAAGAGCTCTTAGCTGTGAGACTCTCTGGCTACCATTGGCCGCCTCTTGTATTTTCTGATGAGCAGTCGTCTCCGGACGCTTATCAAGCATTTGGTAGGTAGATTCACCACCACTTTCTAAATGAGCAGATTCACTCTGTGGGGATTGGCTATTTTTCTCCTGTGTTTTGCTAGTGTGTACTTTCATGGTGTTTTTTAAAGGGACTTGTATATCTAAAATAGCATAAAATTTCCAGTTGATTTTGGAATCCTCTCCAGTTGATTTTTTGAAGAACTACTCCTAACCATAAATTTATTAAACATCAGCTAAAAACACAAGCGGTAAACATAAAAGTTTTCTGAATTCGAGAGCTGCTTAAATTAGCCCCATACTTCCTTTTTATTTACTTAGATTTCTAGATTCTTACTACGAAGGCAGGGCTAATTTTGTATCTCCACAGGTATCTGAGTTGGGTTCAGGACACAACTAGATAGCAGTTCCAGCACAACTGGGTAACGCTCTGTGCCACACCTGGATTGGTGTAACACCATCATCCAAGTTTGGCCTGGACACATCCAACTTGAGAGATAAAGAACACCCCAATTGGGGTGTCTACAATACCTGGATATAGTCCAGACACATTCCGCTTGGGGGTTGAAGTACAACTTGGTTGTGGTGACACCATCATCCAGGTATGGTCTGGACACATCCCAGTTGGGGGTTGAAGTACAACTTAGTTGTGGTGACACCACCACCCAGATATGGTCCAAACACATCCCAGTTGGGGGTTGAAGTACAACTCAGTTGGCGTTGGACAACAACTTGATGTGGTGACACCATCATCCAGGTACGGTCCGGACATATCCCAACTGGGGGTTGAAGTACGATTCGGTAATGGTCTGACCACAATCAAGCTGTGCTCCCAACACAATCATGTTATACCCTCAACACAATCATGCTGAGTTCATGTATCAACTCGAGGATAACAGGAATACAGCCGAATCTCGGTCAGGAGCATATCATGTTACCCTGAAAACTGTAGCTCAAGACACCAGAAAACACTCTCTTCCTCACCTTACTTGAAAACCGACTCGTTCAATATGTCCCTTTGTGCCTTTCGATAATCTGCAGGTTTACCAATATCCAACCAGTAACAGTAGACAGGGTAAGCAACCACACTCCTTTTCTTCGCAATCACGGATGAAATAAATTCTGTGACGTCATACTGTCCTCCTTTTGGTATTATTTGAATTTCACAAGGGTTTATGATGTAAATACCGGCATTCGAGTAGTAGGTATATGTTGGCTTTTCAGCAAACCCCCGGACATGTACTCCATCAGTTTCCAAAACGGCATAAGGTAT
>JBFGVE010000171.1:0-5374 GCA_041565275.1 Bacteroidia bacterium | reverse complement strand
GCGACAGCCCGGATGGTGTCGGGCGACAGCCCAGTTGGAGTCGGGCGACATCTCCGATGGGGTCTGGAGACAGCCCCGATGGGGTCGGGCGACAGCCCCGATGGAGTCGGGCGACAGCCCCGATGGAGTCGGGCGACAGCCCCGATGGGGTCAGAGAGCAACCCAGGTGAGATCGATATCTAACCAGGTTGGGGTAACGCTGTCACTCAGGTATGATCTGGACACAACTCAGTTGGGGTCCGGACACAACCCAGTTGGGGTCAGGAGTACAACTCAGTTGGGGTCGAAACACAACTCAGATAGGTTCAGAACACAACCCAGATGGGGTCAGGAGTAACTCCATTGCGGTCAAGAGACAGCCTGATTGGGACCAGAGAAATACCCGAATGGGGTCAGAAGCAGCGAGTATTCAAAAAGAGGGTCTTTCAAAAACTGTGTGGGAGAGTACACTTTTCCAGTTGTAGACCAGCTACCGCCAATTAGCCTGATGTTTGTCTTGTACCAGGCAAGACAGTTTAATCAACGGATCCGCCCGGCATACCTGAAATAATCGGGAAGTCGGAGGCATAGGCTGGATGGCAAACTCTGCTTTTGACATTCAAAAACAAGCATTATGACAGTTCGTTCCTGCCATTTCGTGTGTTGGATAAGGAGGACGGCTACAGTATCTGAATAGGAGTGATAATCTGATGACAGAACCTGTACAAATATTTCACTCATAATCTTGGAAATAATAGACGAAGTGTATTAGATTTGACCTTCCCTCCTATCAGCCCAGGTGGCGGAATTGGTAGACGCGCTACGTTCAGGTCGTAGTGTCCGCAAGGACGTGAAGGTTCGACTCCTTTCCTGGGTACAACTCTGACAATCAAAGTGCTTACTATCAATCAATTGGGTCAGCACTTTGTGTTTTGGAAGGGGAGTTTGAATGGCTACAGGCTTCGGTCCTTAGAAGTTAGACTAATTGTTTATTTGCTATGACAAACCGTATCAATATTCCGAACAACTGGTACCCTTACATCCAGGAACCAGTTTACTGGCAAACCTATTATGGAGACATTTCATCACGGTTATCTCCATACTCCCAACCATTATCCTGATCGTTTTTTCATTATTTCTCGAAACGAAAGCAGGCAATTCCGAGAACTATCAAAAAAGGGTCCCATTCCCTTGGAACAACTTCAAAAAATTGGATGGGAATTTAAGGATCCAAGGATTGTAAAACCATTTACCCCTCCTGGAGGAGAAATCGGCATTCCTCCATCTCAAAATTGGCTTTCCAGGTATATCGATTGGCGTTTTAAGAAGGTGTTCATCTTTGGAGCAGGCGCCTCTTCCTTTTGGACATTTGGGGAATCGGGTAAGAAACTCAGAGAGCACCCATGGTGTCCGCCTTTGGCCACCGAATTATTCGATTCCAGATTTGACGAAATTATTAACAAATACCCTGGGGCAAAGGACTTAATTCCCTATTTCGAGGCTAGAGGAAAAGATATTGAGGCTGCAATGGAGGATCGGTGGCAAAGGATTAGAACAACTTTTGCCACAACCGAACTAGCCAGTTATATCAATGTGCAATTCTTTCTACAAGAGTTGAGCAGTAGATTCACAAGAGAAACGCAAGGGCATTTTTTCAGATCAAGCCTTTACAAACTATTTGCAGATAAGATTGCAAAGTTCACAAGTGAAAATGGAAAAGAAGGTATAGGTCTGGTTTCTTTTAACTATGACACTTTATTAGATGACGAGCTAGGAAACTACAATGAACTCGAACTCAATTCTCTTGACGGATATGTAAATTATAATGAAAAACAAATTGTCCTTCTGAAGCCCCATGGATCATACAATTGGGGGTGGAGATTTCCTGGGGAAAATACCAATGTGAGTTTGGCACAAACTTTATATGAAAATAAGTCCAGTTTGGCAGAGATTTATTTTGATTCGCTTGGTGATTATGGAAAGATGGTTTTAAGGGAGTCTTGGGGTAGGGAAAAGGGAAATCATAAACATGATTTAGGTAGATACACCATCAACAAGAACCTTCTTGAGGTAATTCCTGAGGATGAGCTAGGGGCGTGGTATCCTGCATTATTGGTGCCATTAAGAGATAAAGATGAATTTTTAATGCCTTATCACCACGAGGATACCTTGGACATGATCTCTAAAGAAGTTGAGGAGCTATTCTTGATAGGTTGGAAGGGGGGAGAGGACTTATTTAACAGACGTATTCAAAAATCAGCCCAAAACCTTAAGCGGATTATTATTGTGAATCCAGACTTAAATGGTGTGAAGCAATGTATAAGTCCTTATTTTGACCTGGAGAATCTAAATGTAGAGCATGTTAAATATTTTGAAGAGTTTGTCTTAGAGGCAATGGATAAGTATATGGAGACGTAATAACCTAGCCATTAAAAGATTCCGGTGGAATATTGAAGGATTTGAGAAAATACTGTTAATTTATGGCAATGCCAATTCTATCTTCCTTCCAAGAACAATTCTTGAGGAGGAACCTCGTAAAGAAATTAGCAAGTGTTAAAAACCAAGACATAAGCCTGTTTCGTCCATTTGAAATGACATGAGAAAACTATTTACCCTATTGATTCTGTTGGCCTTAACTGTACCTCTAAGTGCACAGCTCTTTGAAGTACCTTTGGCGCACCGAATCGAAGCCTCCTCCCTCATAGTTGAGGGGAAAGTGATTTCTTCCAAGTGCTATTGGGATAACAATCGGTACAATATTTACACCAGCTATTTGATAGAGGTAAATCAGGTATTGAAAGGGAGCGCTCATCCAGAAACTGTGGAAGTGGTTGCTTTAGGGGGACAGGTGGTAGATCATGCTGTTATCGTTTCTCATGGTATCGGTTTGGCTCAAGGAGAATATGGGATCTTTTTCCTAAACCCTTTTCATTTTGAGCCTCAGTTTCCCGAATCTTCAAAAACCTATCAAGTCTACGCTGGTAGCCAAGGCTTTATCTCCTTTCATAATGGTCTGATTACCGATCCGTTTCATATCTACTTGGATCCATTGTCTGAAATTTATCGGCCAATAACTTTGGGGGATATAGGAGGACCGAGTGAGGCGGCAGCGCAATTCCTCAGCAACTCATCAGGGCGAAGTGCAAGTACTTCAATAGATACTCTTTATCCTACTACAATAACCGCAGGTACCAGGGACACTTTATTCATTGGCGGTACTGAGTTTGGAGACACTACGGGAATTGTTTCATTCACCAATGCTGACGATGGAGGGCTAAGCTTCTTCCAGACCGCCGGGGAGGATATCATTTCCTGGACCGATACGCTCGTGAAGGTATTCGTTCCTTCTATTGGGCCTGCAACCAATATCAATGCGGGTACTGCCGGTACAGGTGTGGTACGAATTGAGACCGTTGTGGGGGATCAGGCAACCAGTACTGATTCCATCGCGGTTGTTTATGCGATCAATAACCAACGTAGTGCGGCAACATTTGAGGCCAATTACCGATACCTCACGAATGTGGATGGCTTGGGAGGATTGGTTTTTAGATTCGATTCTACTTTTTCAAATGATACCTTGGCAAGACCAGTTTTCGAAAAGTCTCTTAGGGATTGGAGGTGCCTTACAGGGATCAACTTGAAGATAGGAAACGATACAACAACCCTTCCATTGGCCGATGATGGAGTGAGTCAGGTACGCCGCTCCATTCCTTCTGACTTACTTCCGCAAGGCACACTTGGTCTTACGATTTCCAGAAGGCGAATTTGCGTAGATACCACTTTGAGAAATCTATTTCCAGTTGATGAAATCGACATTGTATTGAGAGATACTAGCTTCATGTTCTATGATACAATTGCTACCCCAGGTCCATCAGAGGCAGATTTTTACTCTCTCACGATGCATGAACTAGGGCATGCCCACCAATTAATGCATGTGCTTGATCCACCTTCCTTGATGCATTTCGCTCGATCCCTTGGAGCATCCATGAGAAGTGTTGACCCAACCCAGATAGATGGGGCCAACTGGGTCATGGATTCCAGCACTACCAACCATGTTTTTTGTCCCTCTCCAATGATTGCTGTCAGTCAATTAGACTGCAACACTTTAAATTCCATTCAGCCCCAAAGCCAAGAGAATGGTATTTCTTACGAAAGGGTTTATCCCAATCCTTCTGATGGGAACTTTGAAATGGAACTTGAGCTAGAACCGGGGATTAGATTGGAAAATATCACCATTTTTGATGGTCTTGGTCGGAAATCCTTGGTTCTTGAAGATGGGTTCAATAGGGCAGGGAATATTCTTGTTCCCTTTGAATTCAATACGCTGCCAAAGGGAATGCTATTTATCCATGTTTTTACCTCCAAAGGCTCTACCACCTTCAAAATGATTATCCAATGAAAGGACTGATAACTTATATCCTACTCTTATTTCTGCTTTCCTCAATCTTTGGCTGCTCTGAAATACGTCAAGCCTCCAAAACTCCGGAATGCGCCGATCTTTTCACGGGAATCCAGGAGCACTTCCGTTATGATTCAGAAAGTCAAATATTCTCAATGAGGATAGAGAACGATGGATACAATCTGGAGTACAATCTATTGCGCAAAGAATCCTGCTTGATTGGACTTTCCAAACGATCAATTGAAAAGCTATTTGGCAATCCTTCCAGAGCCAACGATGCAGCCCATTACTATTATCTGTCCCCTGATTGTTGGAAGAACAAGGATGGGGTAGGGCGATTCCCATGTATGCAATTGGTGGTGAAGTTCGACGGAAATGGAAAAGCTACGGAAATACAAATGTGAATTGTGAATGGGGACTACCCGTTTATAACCACCTTCAAATCCCTCCAAAAGTTCGAGGTCTCCCCCTTCCTGGGTACAACTCTGACGATCAAAGTGCTTACTATCAATCAATTGGGTCAGCACCTTTTGTTTTGGGTGAGGGTGACAGTTTGCTGGCTCTGATCGGGAATTTAGATGAACCTGGTATTATAAAGAGTAGCCCCCCTACTAACTACTCCCCAAGCAAAATTTAAAAAAACGTGTCAGCAACAATCTTTCCCAAAGAAGAGGTTTTGTCCTAACCCCCTAATCCTTAAAAAAGATTATTGTTCTGAAGGAAGATAAGAGATTACCCATCATTTCCTGAACAGACGTTGTTTTATAAAAATAAAGAAACCCGTAGTGTGAATTAAAATTAGGCGAATGCATGCTTTATATGATTAATGGGTCTTTGGAGTACAACTTTGTTGAGATATTGAATGATGGTCATTGCTGTGAGTTTTGCTATTATCCTTGTTTTAAAACCCGAGAAGGACTTTGCATAGTTGCGATTGATCAAGAACTGGTCGTTTAACTGAGAGAACAGGGTTCCAACAGACAGTCTGAAAATAAG
>JBFGVE010000170.1:0-5374 GCA_041565275.1 Bacteroidia bacterium | reverse complement strand
GCATTGGATGTAGTCGGGATCTGATTCCTGGTAATGACTACGTCGTCGGTTGAAGGGGGGCAAGGTCCATTGCTGATTGTCCAGCGGAATGTATTGTTACCTACACCAAGTCCAGTAACACCTGATGTAGGGCTGGAGGAGTTCGTAATTGTACCGCTGCCACTGATCCGTGTCCACTGACCTGTCCCGACAGACGGCGTATTCCCTGCAAGGGTAGCTGTTGCGGTGCAAACTGTCTGATTGGCACCTGCATTGGATGTAGTTGGATTTCTATACACAGTGATCCCTTGGGTGGTACTGCAATATCCGAATGAATAAGTGATGGTATAGGTCTGGCTGGCGCCTGCTGGAACGGGTGCAGTAAATGTACTGCCGCTCACCCCTGTACCTGAAAAAGTACCCAAGTTCCCTGAACCGGGTTGTGCCGAAGCTACAGGCGCGGGATTAGCCGTAAGCGTCCTGGTCTGCCCCTGGCACATGGCCGCTCCCGAAGAAGTTATATTCAAGTTGTTGTTTTGTCTGACTCCTACGGTAACGGAAGCTGTTCCTCCCGGCCGGCAACTGAATTGGTTTACATTTACTCTAAGGTAGTCTGTGAAAGTTGATGTGTAGGTTATAGAAGATGAAAGACCACTACAGATAGGGCCGCTATCATCATTGTAAAAAATTGATGTTGTGGTCGTATTGCCTTGGAATCCAGTTAACTGAGTATCTATTGGAGCCCCGCAGGTACTGATAGAATAGCTGGCGCCTAAGAGCACAGGCATTTGAAAATATTGCCCCGGACCGAAAGGAGAGTAACTCCTAAACGAACCGCACCCGCTGGTAGGGACCATTTCACCCCAATAACTGCTACTCCGCGGTAGACATTGGCCTTTGCTTTCACTTGAACTGATCAAATAAAAGAAGGACAATGAAGCAATACAGATAACCCAAGTGTATATTTTTTTCATATTGACTAATTATCTGAGACAGCTATTAACCAGAAGATAAACCCGACGATCAAGATAGGTATAACCCCCCACAAAAAAAAACATGTATTGAATTATTCAGCGAAAGTGAGAGGCAGGGGCTCCAGCGTGAAAATAGTCCTTGATAGCCATTATCACTACCAAGGTCCAAAGTACGGCCCCTCCTCCCAGGAACAACAAACCGATAAAGTAAGGAGCCTCAATTTGAAGGAGAGCCAGTACGCTTTGGTAGAGGGATCCATGCCAGTACAAGACGGCAACCAAGGCAGCCGCTGGAAAAGGAAGCATCCACACTCTAAGCCGGGCGAATCCGCCTTCAATCCATAAAGGCACCGGGGCTTTCAATTTTCCCAGGTGTTTGCTAAAGGTATTCCAAGGGAAAAAGGGAAGGTAAACCGTCATGTGGATGCTGAAATCGATATTGAGCATCAGAAGGACCGAAAGGTGAAAGATAACTGCCAACCAGACCCATACCCGGAACCATCGGGGAGAAAATACAGCGAGGAAGAATAAGAACTCAAATCCGACGATCAGCCAATCCAGAAGCTCCCAAAACCAGGCTGCCTCAACGGAAAGGAAAAAAGGGGCAAGCAAGTCTGATTGTTCCCGGGCAAAAAAGTTGTGTGCCAATTTACTTTGAATGGCCTGGGTACCGGGGTCCAGCCAGGAAGAGATCGCCTTCCACCAGCCTGAGGTGAACATGGTAAACCCGATCAGCAGAGCCAGCACGGTAAGGGGCCAGGCTTGCACTTGCCGCGAGGTCCGCCCGGAATGGGCGTCCATGGAAAAAGCGGCTCCCCAATTGCTGAAGGAAAGGACAAGGGGGGTGACCGTAAAAAGGATCATATGGTCGATCTTGCCCAGAGAGTGCGAAAAGGTAGTAAAGACCAGGACCAATAAAGTCCATGCTATGGAAGCCAAACGTGTCTGGTAACCTACCAGGAGCATTAGCAACAGTACCACGGAGAGCACATTTACAGCATGAAAAAAACTCTCAGGCGGAAAGTCGGTAAATAACCGGGCAAAACTCAAGGGAGGACGAAAAAATACCTGCGGGAACCCGGCTACCCAATCTGTACGCTGAGCTACAAAAAAGAGGACATAGACGGCGTAAAAAATACGACAGAGAGCCAGAACCTCTGCTCTTAGAGGAAAGGAATCAAAAATCCAGCGGTCATATCTCATCGTAAGCATTTTCATGGCCAGGTCAGAGAAGAAATTGGAGGTTGAAGTAGCCTGAGGTATCATGGAAAATAGCTGCTGGGGTCACATTGCTGTCAAAATACTTCATGATCCAGACCACTTCTATTCCGGTCACGTCGCCACGTCCGGTGACTACCCTTAGCCGTTGATATAACCAGTCCTTGTACTCCGGATCCTCACGGATCACCTCCGGGGTTTCCGGACCCAAGAAGTCCCGCATGAGATGGAAGTGGTAACTTTCATTGGCCATACCAAAGATATCCTTCTTGGAACTGGGAATAGTATCCTGCCCTGCGAAGATGGAAACCTGTTCAGCCGGTGCTGGATATATCCCGTTTTTGCCATTTACTCCTCCGAATAGGGGAAATAAGAAAGCGGGATAAGGCTCTTCTACCCATTTGGCATAATACAATTGCAGGAAAAGGCAGGGGAGAAGGACCAAGACCAGGATGCGGACCCGTCTCCTGATCCGGGAAGGCAAGCTGGATCCGGTAAGGATCTCCGGGGAAGGTAGAGTGGGCTCGGGCATGTGGATTAAAATTAAAGATTTTTTTGACTGGTGACATACTGCGGACCAACATCTCTCAGTTTTGTCCTTGTCGGGGCCTGTTTTCCCATCCTCCGATCCGCTCCCTGTGTATCAGTTGCTTTCGCTGCTCGGGCTGCAATGGTGAAGCCTCCAGGAAAATATCAAACCTGACTGCCGCCTTCAGCACTGGGAAGTCTGCTGACCACAGATCTACATAATGGCGAAGGGCACTGTCCAGCCGTGCGGAATCCGCACGTTCATGCAGTTCAATGATCCCCGGCTCCAGGCGCATGTAATTTTCTTTGCGGTAATTCTTTTTTTCTGCGGATGTGTACAGGGAAATCGCCTTGCCTGAGGCATTATGAGCTTCGATACGCAGATATTCTATGTGGTCTTCCGTCAGGTAATCCACATAGAAAGGATAGGCAGAGAAGGGCCAGGAATTGACTCTGAACAAACCGCAAACCCCATTGATCACTATCAGCCCTCCACCAAGGGTGAGGGCCAGCCGGCGAGACAGGGGCCGCTTCCGGGAATGACCCGGCAGATAGATCCTCTTTTGCCGGAAGCGCGCCAGGTATTTGAGGAAATTCCTTTTCATCCGGAGGATGTGACGGGGAAAGAGAATGCTCAAAAGAGGGGTCAGGATCAGCAGGAAGAATACATCCAGGTGGAGAAGTTTTCTCCAGATCAGCCCAACCAGGAGGAACCCGGTGACTTGCCACCAGCGGGACCTCCAGCTTCTGATTAACCGAAAGACCCAGTGCCAATTTACAAGTGAAAAGTAACTCCTTTGTAAATTGATAAAACCGATGTTGAGGAAATACAGGTTGGAATTATGAAAACCCAATCCGGCAAAAAATGCGACCCAGCGCGTTTTGGGAAAGAGGATCAGTACCGGGAACAATAACTCAAAGTAGAGGGTCAGCAACCCGCCCAGTTTTACCAGCCAGGGCCATTGATCGATTCGAATTCCTGGCACCCGGTCATAATTTTCCACCCATTCCCATTGCATGATGCGGATCAGGTTGTCGGTAAAGCACCAATCCAGGCCCACCATCCAAATTTTCCAAAACCCGGCAAAGAAGTAGATGACCCCCAATTGCAGCCAGATCAACTTGAGGGGCAAAAGATAGCTGGAGTGAGCCTGCTTGGGAACCTTCAACCCTTTCAGTCTGTCAAGTAGTGCATCCACCGAAAGGTCCTCTTCGGAAGGGCCCAAAGCCAGAAAAAAAGGGAACCATACCAGAATGTGGTTGTGATTGAGCTTTCCGAAAAGATTTGGGACTCCGTATATGTAAAGTCCAAGCAGGGAGAAAATAAGGAGAGAAAACCGGGTTTTGAACCCTATGGTAGCCGAGATCCCAAAGAGGAAGGCAAGGACCGCCGCGGTAATATATAGGTCCGGATGAATGGGAATGTGATGGATGAATCCCTCCATAAAGGGCAGGGGAACCCTGGCACTGGTCGGTAAATAAGTTCGGGGTAAAAAATATTCCAAGGAATAGAATAGGGCATGGAAAGAAAGGACAAACATGAACACGATCCGGAAAAATGCCAGGTTCCTGGCTGTACCTGACTCCTTCCAGAACCTCCCCCAGACTTTTCGGACCCACTTGAGATCGCGAAACAGCAAGAGCAACCCATGTCCCATCATTCCGCTGATCAGTCCCCGGGAGATCCATATCCTGCGATAATGCAGGGTTTCCGGATCGATTACCCCTCCGAAAACCGGGTACAGGAAATAGATGAGGATTACCACCGAGGAATACCCGGCGAGGAAGAACAGGTGCAAACCCAGCTTATTGCCATTCATAGTGCATTTTATCGACCGGCTCTTTTAAGAGATCGGAAAGCACCACACCTTCATAGGCGGTTTCGCCATCCTCTTCCCAAAGGAGATCATCTCCTACGAGGATTCGCCGCCAAATTTTGGGACGGGAGCCTGAAAGGGTAATATGAATTTTATAGGTCATGACTCAAAAATAAATATTACTTGGAAGAGGGACCTTTGAAAAAAATCAACCTCTATGAGGTGAAGCATAGATTACTTAAATCAAAACTGTATTACTGATTTTCAATTTGTTCAATTTTTGATTCAAGTTCTGTATTGTTTTGTTCAAGTGTTTCTACTCTTTTCTCCAGTTTATTGATTTGCTCCATTGAGTTCAGAATTTCTGTTTCTAGTTTCTGAATCCTAGCTTCTTTACTGGGATTCATGTTACATCCAAACAAGAGGATTGCTAGAATAAAAATTCCTAGTGCTTTTTTCATTGTCTTCTGCTTTTAATGTTTGAGTGAACTTCCCCCCATTGATAGGATAGCAATCGGCCCCAATTAAGTGAGATCTTCCTGATTTTACTCCAGATTGGAACCTCAGTATTTTTTTCGGACAGCCCTTTAATGAAGGGCAGTGCCGGTCGAAAAAAATATTCAACGCGACATGTCAATGCTGACCGCTGAGGGGCTGCTTCATGCCGCTGCTTCCATACATTTGTGATAAGCCACTGCCTGAGGGACATTTCCGATGGATTTATACCTTCGCTGATAGTTCAATACTCCGGACAGTTTTATAGACATATCCACACAAAGATGTAAAAAAGTCGACGCCACACTCAAGCTCAAAAGAGCGAATATGGCGTCATGAATTCTATAGTTTCAATAGTAATAG
>JBFGVE010000169.1:0-5379 GCA_041565275.1 Bacteroidia bacterium | reverse complement strand
GGATGGCATAAGGTTTTGGATTGGGGTCGGCAATGGGTGGGTATTCCAGGGCGAAAAGGTCACAGGAATTGATCCACCCAGGGACAGACAAGCGTTTTCCGTTCCAACCGTATCCAATCCTGGAATCGGTCGCGGACTTAAGTTCTTTGAACAATTGCTGCCAGTGTGCTTGTGCGGGCTCAGTAAGTTCCCAATCATTTCCTACGATTAGCCTGAGAGGCTGTTGATTGATCGCTTTAAGGCATCTCTTGATCTCGTTTGCTAGACCAGCGAACCAGGCGGTGGTATCTGTAAATTTGCCAGAAGGAAATAATTCTTCATCCGAAATGGTGGTGATGGCAAGGTTAAATTCCATTTGGCCCCGGACGAGTCCCTTACCTAATTCTTCTAAGGGAAGTTCAGGGATTTTCGGTAACATGGAATCTCCGGCGACTATAGGGATTTCAATCATCCACTCAGTTCCCTTGCCCCTAGCTTCAAGATTCTGCTTTAGCCATTCAACTGCATCTTTCCTATCATAGCGGATTCCCCATATCAAGGGCACATCGGCGCGTTCCAACTCGGGTGGCCGACAGGATCCCAATAGAAGGACCGAAAAAAAGAGTGGGAAGAAGTGACGCCTCATGCAATTCTTCGCTTTCGCTTGGAAAGAAACCACTCTTCTACCTCGGGAAGAGATCTTGCATTTAGCGTAAGTTCTGGACTCAACATGCCTTTTTGGGCGATGGGAATTCCCCATTGGTAATCATTCAAATCCTCTTTGCGGTGTGCATCTGGGTTTATGGAGATGATAACCCCCAATTCCACCGCATACCGGATCCATTTCCAGTCCAGATCAAGCCGATTGGGATTGGCATTCAACTCTATGGCAACCTGATTTTCGGCACATGCGGCAATGATAGTACGATGGTCTAATGGATAACCGGGACGGGCTAGCAACAGCCTTCCGGTCGCATGACCCAGAATACTTGTATACGGGTTTTCGATTGCTTTGAGTATCCTTCCGGTGGCCTGTTTTTGGCTCATATTGAGATTGCTATGGATGGAGGCGATGACAAAATCAAATCCACTCAACAGGATAGGATCATAATCGAGTGCTCCATCGATACGGATATCAGCTTCGATTCCTTTCAGTATCCTGAAATTCTGGTAATGCTGATTGAGAACATCAATCTCTCTGAATTGAGCCTCTACCTGTTCCGGGCTGAGTCCGCTGGCATAAACTGCACTTTGGCTATGGTCGCTGATGCCCAGATATTCCATACCCATATCCCGACAGTGGTCAGCTAACTCGCGGATGCTATGTCTGCCGTCTGACCAAGTACTATGGGCATGGATCAGCCCCCGGATGTCAGAAGCTTTTACCAATTGAGGGATTGCATTGCGATACGTTTTTCGGATCTCTCCTGCACCTTCACGGAGTACCGGAGGTATATAGGGAAGACGTGCCAGTTCATAAATCTCTTCTTCAGATCGGTAAAAATAGCCATCCTCTATCGGAATAAGTTCGGTGTGTTCTCTAACACCGGTGGTTTCAAACAAGACACGAAAGAAATTAGTTCCATGAAAGTAGAATTGAATAACAATCCTTGTTCCTCGAATGGTTGCAGAAAGCACATCGCCCCCTGCAGTCATAATTTCGTAGTCTTCCGAACGGATCAACATCAGCATCGTTTCCTTGTATAGATCCGGTTCCAAGAGGAATTCAATTTTTTCGATCACCGGGAGTTGGCGCCGCATTTCCCCGGTTAATTCAATCCTGGCCTTAGCACCGAAGGTTTCTCGGAGTAAACCCTGAATTTTTTCCAAGTGAGGTACCAAGTGCGCGTAGAGAAATTTATTCTTATTGGAGCGGCGGAATTCGAGCGTTTGAAGAAGTTTTTCCTGGGTTTTGAGCCCAAAGCCATGAGCCTCTATCAATCTATTTTCCAAGCAAGCATAGTACAACTCACCTTCACTCAGGATCCCCAGTTCTTTCCAGATTATGGCAGCCTTACGGGGCCCTAGCCCGGCGATAAATAAGAGGTCGATAACACTTCTGGGGATTTGCGCTTCGAGTTCGAGGGTATGGGGGGTGGTCCCGGTATTATGGATAGACTCTATCGCCTCAGAAATAGACTTTCCAATTCCGTCTACCAACTCCAATTCCCCGGCGGCTATCATTTCGGAGACTGGCGTTTTCAGACGACGTAGGATATTCACAGCATTCTGGTAGGCTTTTATTCGGTAAGCATCCTCTAAGAGAATTTCCATCAGTTGGGACTGATAAGCCAGTCGATCAGCTATCTCTTTATTTTCGCTCATTTAGGGCATTTTTCATGCAATTAGCGAATGTCAAGTTCCATGTCCATACGCATGTACACACCAGGCTTCCAACAGTTCTTACGAGCGTTCTCCAAGCGTGTCAACTCAGACTTCAATCGGGGTCCCAGAAGATGAGGTTCCATTTTCAACAGAGAAAGTGCTTCTGCAAACTGCTGCCAGGGGGAATCTGATGCGGGGAGCAGCCACAATTTTGCATCTCTATTGCCGGTTTTATGAGTAGCATATTCGATAGCAGCATCTAATCCACCCAGTTCATCTACCAACCCCAGTGCCAAAGCTCGCTGGCCCGACCATACGCGGCCCTGAGCAATGCTGTCTACTGTGGGAAAATCAGGGTATCCCCGGCCCTCCTTAACCACTGTAAGAAAGCTTTGATAGGTATTTTCAACGGAGGCCTGGATCAGTCCAGACTCTTTGTCTGTCATGGGCCGGTGGGGGCTGTTCATATCCGCGAGGGGATGGGTAGTGACCCGGTCGTGATTTACCCCGATCCGTTCTTCAAAAAACTTCTGAGTACTGTAGGAAAGTGCATAAACTCCAATTGAGCCGGTAATGGTTTGTGAGCGTGCAAAGATCCTGTTGCATGGGGCGGCGATGTAATAGCCGCCTGAGGCAGCAAAATCACCCATTGACGCAATGATTGGCTTGACCTTACAGGTAGCCTTGATCTCTTCAGCGAGAAGGTCTGAGGCCAAAGAGCTTCCTCCTGGACTGTTTATCCTCAATACCACGGCCTTGACGGTACTGTCTAAACGGACTTTGCGAATCTCTTTTACATATTTATCCCCACCGATCTGGCCAATGCCACCGTACCCATCGACAATTTCTCCTTCCATAAAGATGACAGCGATCTTATCTTTTTGACCTGAAACTGGGGTTTCCTGTACGTGGGAAGACTGATATTTCGAGAAAGCGATGAATGGGGTAGGAGCACCCTCTTCAATTTCCAATTGCTGGTTAATCCATTTGATGACTTCAGCTTCTGGCCAGAGGTTGTCTACCAATCCTGCATCTAAGCCAGGTTTAGGGCCAGAGGCAGTTGAGAATGAACTAGTTATTGAATCAATCGATTCGGTAGAGACATTTCGTGAACGTGCCAAGCTATCCCTGATATCTCCCCACAAGTCGAACAACAGGGTTGAGAGCTGTTTCCGGCTGGCTGGACTCATCTCGGTTTCTTGGTAAGGCTCTACCCCTGACTTGTAAGTTCCGACCCGGAAGGTCCGAACTTCAAGTCCAAACTTATCCAGCATATTACGGAGATAATAAGGTGTCACGGCAAAGCCATTTAGCTCCAGGTCTCCGACCGTATGGAGAAACAGTTGATCAGCAACTGAAGCAAGGTAAAGGGAGCGTTCATCGTATCGATCAGACCAAGCGAAGATCTTTTTGCCGGATGACTTGAAGTCGAGAAGAGCTTCTCTAAGAGAAGTTAAAGTGGCCCACCCACCTTCCACATTGCGGAGATTGAGATAGATTCCTGCGACCATGTCGTCTGATTTAGCTGCTGCAAGCCCTTTACGGATCTCATAAAGTCCAAGGCCAGCCTTAAGATCGGGAAGGTCTAAGCTCTGCATCCTGAAGGGAAGGCTGTTTTCCTTCTCGAGAATAGGACCTTTCAGATCCATCTTGAGGAAAGCAGGCTCACTCAGTGCCAATTTTTGGGGTTTAGGGTTGAAGAGATTGAAGATGATCAGGAAAAAGAGGAGTAACACGATTCCACCACCGATCAGGGTGCCAAGAATACTTGACAAAATTGACTTTAAAAAACTCATGAGACGTAACGTACTGAATATGCAAGTTACGGATTATTAAGGAAACTGCTTGCCTGGAATGTGAGCACGGAATTTGACCAAGCCTTACTTTTTCTAACCACGAATTCTATCTTCTTTTCAAACTTAATCCATCGGCGTGTTATCGATCAACATATTTTTAATGTTGTCAATGGTAATTTCGACAGGATTTGCTGCTTCAGCCTGTGCAACCAAGTTCCGGTAATGGGTAGGCGACAAATCTTGATAAAAGAAATCAATGGGGTCAATCTTGACGTTTTCAAAACTTATTTCATAATGTAGGTGGGGTCCGGAGGATAAGCCTGTACTGCCGGAATATCCGATCAATTCACCACGGTCAACCATCTTCCCTTCTTTTACAAGCATTTTGGAGAGGTGGGCGTACTTGGAGCGATAGCCATTGCCGTGATCTATATTGATACAAATGCCATACCCATTCTCATTGTAAGTGGCATCTTCTACAATTCCGCGCCCGGAAGCATAGATCGGGGTGCCTGTCTGGCAAGCAAAGTCAATACCATCGTGATGCTTTTGGACACCTGTGATCGGATGGGTACGAAACCCAAATCCGCTGATCATAACCGCATTGACCGGAAGGATGGAGGGAATATTTCGAATTTCTTCTTCTTTGTTACTGGCTTTTGTAATTACATTTGAATAGCTCAAGCCAAGTATTTTTATGCGGAAATGCAGTCTATCGATCCGGTCTCGCATTTCTCGGACCTGAGGCAATTCATATTTATTTTTTGCAGCACCACCTTTAGGAGCGAGCCATGTACTCTTCGAAATTTCTTTTTCCCCCACAATCGGAAGGTAAATCCTGTTGTCTCTCATCAACAGCTCATTTACTTGACGTTCATAAATGTCTATTTTTTCTCGGAGTACACTCATTTTCGAATCTAATACTTCGGATTCGAGTCTTGAATGGGCCGCTTTGGCTTCATCAAATAAGTAGGGGAAAATCGAGTAGGAGAGAAACCCAACAAAGACAACAATGCCCGCCAATAGGACAGTTCTGAGAAAGAATCGGTTCCAAGAAAACCGGGCCTCTTCAAAAGAGCAGCTTTCAGGATTATAATAGTAAACTTTATTTCTAAGCAACATATACCTATCGGGAAACAATCAATTTCAAACCAGCAGCGAAGTTAATTAGTTTGAGGATAGAAGAGAATTATACTTTTCAACAATTTATCAGCAGATTGGGTAAACATGAGAACTTGTTATTCAATAATTTGCTTCCTGTAAAATATTTAGTACACTT
>JBFGVE010000168.1:0-5386 GCA_041565275.1 Bacteroidia bacterium | reverse complement strand
GGGTGACCAAGGCACTAGATATGGCCGGGATAGCCATTTCACGGCCGAGGGTAGCCCGATTGATGAGAAAGGCCCATTTACGCAGCAAGTTGACGCGCAGGTTCGTCAACACCACCGACTCTGCCCACGCCTACAAGGTCGCCCCAAATCTCCTTGATCGCGCTTTCGAGCCGAGAATGATCAACCGCGCCTGGGTATCAGATTCACTCTGATCGTGGCGTACAATACGCCTGCAACGAGTTCAGAGAACTGATCGGGAGGGGACTGTACTTGCCCGGTTTTATTTCCTACCACCGCTGGGTTGTACGGTGATTATTACTGAATTGTGATGCGATCTCAGCTGGGTTGTAATCTAGAGCAAGCCGGTTGAGACCCAGACTCACCCCAGTTAGGGTCTGAACACATCTTGAGTAGGGTCACAGTACAACCGGCTTGTATTTGACGTAAAATCCAATCGGCTACGCGATATAACCCGGTTGAGGTCGGAAGTACAACTGGGTTCTCTTCTGTCTCCAACCGGAATGTAGGCTGTACATTATTTACTTACACTTCCAACCGCAACCGAATTGTGGTCATGGTGCCGGTCGGATGAGGTCACAAATACAACTCGATTGGAGTTACAGTACAATCCGGTATTGCTCGGATTACAACCCAGTTGGAGTAGAAACATCATTGGGTTGTGCCCGAAGCAAAATCCGCTGGGGGTTATAGTAAATCTAGGCTATTGATCAAAGTGCAATCAAGTTGTACTCTGAACCATAACTGGGGGGTGCTCTGACCCCAAATGAGTTACCCATTGCACCCAACCAAGTTGTACTCTGAATTACAATTCAGGTGTACCCTGTACACAACTTGCTGACTCACCCTATATAAGCAGTACACTTTTGTTTATCACTTCAATAGCTGAACACCCTCCTCCATGAATTGGCCGCCGAATATGACTTTGTGTCCAAAGGTAGAAAGCTGTAACCTGCGATAGCCAGTTGCTGAAATCTGTAGATTCATTTGGGTTTTGACCAGATTAGTCGTATTTTATAAGCGAGAGAGCGATAAATTGTAGTTTAGTTTAAAATGATTATAATATGTCTTTCGCTAAAATGACCCCCCCCCCCCAAGTAAATAGCCCTACTCAGCAAGCCGAGAGCCTCCAAATGCAATCTGAAGATGCAATGGATACTTCGACGGTCAGCAGTCATCCCGAGGCTTTGGTTCAGGCGCGTATACAAAAAGCCGCCGATACCAGTCCCCGTGTCATGCAACTGAAGGCCTTGCAATCAGCCATCAATCGCGGCCCTCGCACCAATGGTTCATTGCCCCTGTTTGCAGACAATCAGGCTTCTACCATTCTCACCCAGCGGTATTCCAGAGCGTCCGACTCCGTCATCCAAAGGGATTTGCTCAATGAGGGAGCAGATGCCAAGGCCAATATCAAGAGTGAGGATGCTATGTTTGAGTTGATGGCCCATTCCGTAGCATATAATAAGGGTGATTGGCAGAAATTCCTTGGAGACAATGGGTACACACACAATCCCGAAGATGTCGTAATAGGGACAGGGTTGAAATGTATGCTGATAAAACATAATGGTGATAAACGTCCCATATTAGCCTTTAAAGGAACAAGTCCTGACCAATTGGGCGATGTTTTAGCGGATTTGGATCCCATCGCTGTCGGTGCTATGACATTCAATTCAAATAAGGAGAAAGTTGGGGAGTTGGTTGCTAGATCCGGAGGGAACCTAGTAGTTACCGGGCATAGCTTAGGAGGAGCCCTGGCTCAGCATTGCGGTGTTGCCTTTTCAAGTAGCATTAGTAAGGTGGTGACTTTTCAAGCACCCGGAATTGATGTCTCGAGCGTACGTGCATTCAATAAATTGGAAGAGGAAGAACAGCCTGAAGTGGTACATCACTTAGCCGAAGGAGATATCGTGGGGATGGCCGGCAATCAGCACTTAGGTGGTTCTGGCTTACTTTCCGGAGACGGGAATGGACAGTTTTTTGAGCATACGTTAAGTGATAGAAATGTAGCTGCCAAGCATACAAGCTACTTGCTCCAAGATGATAGAAAAGATGACTTGG
Organism: Bacteroidia bacterium; assembly: GCA_041565275.1. GTDB lineage: Bacteria > Bacteroidota > Bacteroidia > J057 > JADKCL01 > CAWUKT01. The sequence goes on along the minus strand of JBFGVE010000168.1, from coordinate 3,310 downwards.
GTCAGGCCCATCAAGACTTAGGTTTGACGGATAAAAAGTTTGGTGCGACAGGTGTATCGGAGTACGACGATGACATTCATGACAATAAACAAGCAATTCTGGAAGGCGGCCGGATGGGCGCCTCTGCGGGAGGTGCCCTGGCGCTTGGCGGGGCGGCCTTGGGCAAATCAGGGCTTAAAAATTGGAAAGAAGGAGGGAAGATGAATAAAGCCAAAGGAGCGGGCAAAATGGCATTAGGAGGAGCAGTAGGATTGGTTGGAGCAACCGGAGCACTCGCAGGCGGTGCGGTAGGTCTGGCTGGGGGTGCCTTGGTCGCCGGTGGAAAAGCAACAGGTAAAGCCGCAGTTAAAGGTGGAAAAGCAGTGGGTAAAGCCGTAGTTAAAGGCGGAAAAGCAGTGGGTAGCGCCTTAGCTGAAGGCGCCCAGACCGTGGGCGATACAGTAGAGTCAGGTGTGGATTCTATCAAAAGAAAATTGAGGAGAAACAACAATTAGTGAACCTCAATAGAGGAAAACAGAAATGAATAAACCTCAAGGTACCGTTGTGTTCAAAGGTATTGAGACTGGTGTTACCATCAGCCTCAATGCCAATTGGCACCAAGAAAGCAAAGGAGATCCAATCTATCCCACCGAAGTGTACTATGTCACTCGCGGAGGAGAGTTTGCCCCTACGATAACCATTCGAAAGATTGACTTGCCCCCGGATGAGTATCACCGCGACAACTACCTTCAGCTATCACAAATCCTCCTGGACGAACAGTCCAGTCAAAATGAGTCCTCTCCCCCCCATGTACTGGAACAACATATTGTTCAAGTGGATGACCATCCCTGCCGGATTGATATCTTTGAATGGGTTGAGAAAGATACGGGCATACCCATCATACAATTCCAGGCCACCATCCAGTTGAGTTCATCGGTTTGCGGATTCGTTGCCATTCTGAAGAAAGAAGACCAGAGCACCTACCTCCCCACCATCACAGATGCAGCATTTTCCTTAAAATTCGATGAGACACCTCAGGCAATTCAATCTAACAACTGAGCCAAGTACTGGTTCGCGTTCACGGAGTTCAGGTCGTCAAAGGCGTCTGCTAGGCGGCTGACGAATTTCTTTTCCCCCTCACGTAGCCACTTCCGTGGATCGTAATATTTCTTGTTCGGCTGGTCGTCACCGTCAGGGTTGCCCAGCTGGGTCTGGAGATAATCGTGGTTTTTGGCTTCGTATATGCGGATACCATCCCAGAATGCCCATTGTGTATCAGTATCAATATTCATTTTGATAACCCCGTAATCGAGAGTCTCACGGATTTGTGCCTCCGAGGAGCCGGAACCACCGTGAAATACAAAGTTGACAGGGTTGGGCCCATTGCCGTATTTCTCAATGATATAATTCTGTGAATTGAGGAGGATGTCGGGGGTTAACTTTACATTTCCGGGACGGTAAACACCGTGAACATTACCAAAAGCTGCAGCAATCATGAAGTTGGAAGAAATTGCGCTCAACTCTTTGTATGCATAAGCTACTTCCTCCGGCTGGGTGTAGAGCTTGGAAGAATCAATACCAGAATTGTCCACGCCGTCTTCTTCACCACCGGTCACTCCCAATTCAATCTCCAATATCATGTCAAGCCTGGCCATACGGTCCAGGTACCGCTTACAAATCTCAATATTCTCTTCTAACGGCTCTTCGCTGAGGTCCAGCATATGAGAAGTGTAAAGAGGGCGATTATGTCTTTTGTAAAATTCTTCACCGGCATCCAGCAGGCCATCTATCCAGGGCAATAACTTCTTGGCAGCATGATCGGTATGCAGGTGAACATTTACACCGTAGACCTCAGCCATCTGATGCACGTGCTGAGCTCCGGAAATACCACCTGCGACAGCAGCTTTCTGCCCCTCATTCGACAAACTCTTCCCGGCAAAAAAACAAGCACCTCCGTTGGAAAACTGAATAATAACGGGTGAATTGACCGATTTAGCGGTTTCCATAGCTGCGTTGACAGTATTGGTACCAACTACATTGACCGCCGGAAATGCAAACTTTTCACGTTTTGCGACCTCGAAAACTTTCATTGCCTCAGATCCGGTAAATACGCCTGCCATGATGATATTTTATGCTAAAGTTCTGTACGCGAAACTAGACTCCAAAGTTAGTTTTTGATCTTTAGAAATCAAGTACATTTGCGGCATGGATCGCATTCTGAGCAAACTGATTGTTTCTGTCATACTAGTTGCTTGTTCTCCTGTTTCCAATCAGGAGCCAACTAATGACAAGGCATTCCTGAATTCCGGTACCGATCCATCTGCTATTGGTGCACAGGCCTTCCTGAATTCCGGTACTGATCCATCTGCTGTTGGTGCACCGGTTCCAATGACAGGTTTGGCCCCGGCAGCGCAAAAGCAGATGGATATGCGAATGACAGGAATAAAAGAAAAATTGGGCTTAGGTTCCGATAGCGGGCTCATATCGATCGAGGCTTTGCTTGGAAGGATCAACCCTGCCAAGGATGCCAACTTCGTACGGATCGAAGCAGAGTATACGAGCAAATCCGGAATTTACATGCGCAAAGAAGCCTATGAAGCCTTCAAGGAAATGCATGCTGCGGCAAAGGCTGACGGAGTCAACCTCAACATTGTTTCAGCTACCAGGACTTTCGGTGCACAGAAGGGGATCTGGGAACGAAAGTGGACAGGTGCTACCAAAGTAAACGGGCAAAACCTCGCTTACACTACTCCTGATCCGATACAACGGGCCAAATCCATCCTTACCTACTCCTCTATGCCCGGAACCTCGCGCCACCACTGGGGAACAGACATCGACCTGAACAACCTGAACAATGCATGGTTTGAGAGTGGAGCAGGGAAAGAGGTATACAACTGGCTAACGCTAAACGCAGGTGTATACGGGTTTTGCCAAACCTACACTGTCCTTGGAGAAGATCGCCCTCACGGCTACCTGGAAGAACGCTGGCATTGGTCGTTTACTCCACTCTCCGGTCACTTCTTCAAAGACTACATCGCCCAGGTTAAGCATTCGGACATCAATGGCTTCAAAGGAAGCGAAGTTGCCGGGGACGTCGATGTGATTGGCCATTACGTTTCTGGAGTCAATCCCGCTTGTAAAGGCAACTGAGGACTGCGATCGACTGTAATTGACTGCAATCGAATACACTCTTTATTTATTCAAGACCAATCGCCTGGTCAGTACCTCCCCGGTATGCGTCGTCATGCGCAACAGGTAGACTCCGCTCGGAAGCTCTTCAACCTTGAAGGCCACCAATTTCTCCTCTTCGGCCAATACTTCCCCGCTAAAG
>JBFGVE010000167.1:0-5533 GCA_041565275.1 Bacteroidia bacterium | reverse complement strand
GCCTCCATTATGCGGAAACAGGTAAGCAAATACCCGTTCAGTGTAATCTGCAGAGTAAACTCCCCGGTCAAAATTAGTATGGAAGCTAGAGTCACTCACAAATACATTCTTGATAAGAAGATTGTTTACCCCATTGAGGTTACTTCGCACCAGCAATTCAAAGCTACTGGTAGCTTTCAGGGGGTATTCGTCGGTTAGAGGAGTATTGGTAACCCGCCGCAGAGCTTTGTCCTGTAGGTCCAATTCCCAAAGGTCATAAGTGGACTCGTATAGTTCGAACCTGAAATCCACATCTTTAATGGTGTCAGACGGGCGATTAGAGGAAAAATAAATACGTTGATCGTCGAGGCTCCATGTTGGACTCAGGTTTTCAAATGCATCATCAGTCAAGGGTGTGAAGTTTCCACCGCCAATCCCGAAGCGGTATAAATTCAAAGACCCATTTTTCAGACCACTACAAACCAGTTGTTTACCATCGTGCGACCAGTCAATAGATGTAATGCGGTCCAATTGCTGACGGTAGGGAGAAATCGTTACTTTCTTATCTTTAGTATTGTAGAAAGCAAGGACTTCCTCTCCCTTCTGATGAATGACCAGTGCTATCCAGTTGCCATCAGGACTAAATACTACAGGCAAATCCAAGAAGAACGATTCATATTGATTTGTCAATTGTCCACCTTTCAGTGAGGTCTCTGTATCCATTCCGTTTTCCAAATCCCTAAGTACAAGGCGTTGTTTCCCCTTATGCTCAAGGAGTAGAGCCAGTTCGTGGCCCTTGGGATTAAGTGAATATCCAAGTATCCTGTGGTTTTTGGGAACTTCAATAGGCTTTCCAGACTTGGTTATCTCGTCCCGGAAGGTATTATTGGCGGCTACCCTCTGGAATATGAATTCTCGCCAGCGCTCAGTCAATGTTTTCAATGTGACGCCCAGAACATGGATGATTCCATTTTCCACATTCCGGGTCAACCGGGTCATGTAAAAAATCTCGGCAATCTTCTCATTTCCGTAATTGGATGCGATGTAGTACCATATAGATTTGCGAGCAAATACATTTAGATAAGTATCGTCATCCAAAGCATAATTGACCAGAGAGGTGTTGTCAAGGCTGTGGAGCCACATTTCATCTTCATAGGTCCAGCCCTCGCCCAGGTAAGTTGAAATTCCATCGATGTACCATTTGGGAAGGTGGAGCAAGACGCTACTCTGGATGGATTCTTGTACCCCGCCCCCAAAACAATAATTCTCTAAGATCACCCTGGCAATCCCGGTTTTGACATCTTTTTGAGTTTTGCGCATTGAACCCGAAAAGACAATTGGAATCGCATTGTTATAGATGGGCGTGATCCCAGCATCTACGATCACGCGGTCAGGGAACATATTGGATTGGACAAAGTCCACAGAACTGCTAAAGAGGTAGAGTGCAAAGCGAGATTTATTTTTGTAACTAAGAGCCTGGCAGATGTCCCAGAGGCCTTCCTCTGCATAACGTGCCACAATAGTAGCCATAGAAGCGTCCGAATTGCAATAATGGATATCAAAATTGTCAGTAGATACATATTTCCAATCAGATTGTCGGTATTGGATGATATTCTGATTGGAGGCAGGGCTATACTGACCATTGATTCCAAGTGGGACCAGCAATGCAACTATTAGGGTGAGTAGGGTACTTTTCATTCAACTCGTTAAAATACGGAAATACAGCCAATTGGAATAGGATAAAATTAATTCCTGAGCCGATGAAGGCAAATTTCTTCCAGAAGAAGTTTGTCTTGGCCGTCCAGCCATCGTCGAAGATGCCTGGCGATCCAGGGCGCTTGTAGTACACCCTTAGAACCCAGTCCATTGAAGATGATCAATCCCGGATAGTCTGGATGCCGGCCAACTATGGGACGACGGTCATAGGTGCTCATTCGAATCCCAGCTCGAACACCCAGTACCTTAAATGGTAATCTTATTGCGCTCTGAACATGGTTTGTCAAAAAAGAGATCCCCTCGGGGGTTGGATCTAAATGGGTATAATTTTTCTCGTAAGTGGACCCAACAACAAATTTCTTGTCTCCCTTAGGCAAAAGAAAAACTTTTCGAAGGATCACTCGGTCTTCAGGTAACCCCTCTACTTCAATCTCCATCAACTGCCCCTTTAGTGGATTCATCTTTATATGCCCAAACCAGGGGTTTTCATTTATTTGCGAGCCTTCGCAAAAAATCACTTCGTCAAAATTCTCAAAGATGCATTTCAAGCGCATCCGTTTCGGATCAAGGGAATCATAAGGAAAGGGTTCGTGCAAGCACTGGAATCGCCCGGAATTCATCAGTACGGCTTTCATATCCCGGACAAACCCTTTGGTATCCAGCCATCCACATGGAAGGATCTCTAAACCCCCATAAGGATTGTTGATGCTGTCTGGTAGCAGGTTCCGGGCCCTATGCCGTGCGATCCCATTGAATTGGGCGAGGGATGATTTAATAAACCATTCATTCGCCTCTCCGATCGTCTTGTAAGGCTTGAAGATTTGTATCGGGGTTAGATGGGGAGACAGTGGTATAAACATTTCTTCCTTGAAAAATCCATTCAATGCCCCTAAAAAAGCTTCCGCCATCCAGGTCTTTGTGGGTACTCTTCCCGTTATTACATTGTAAAGACCAGCAGCAACTCGGGAAGGCGATCGGTCGTTGACTTGATCAAACATCAGAACGGAATGCCCTGACCGGATGCTTTCGGCTGCAGTAAAACAGCCGGCAAGCCCTCCACCAACGATCAATATTTGTTTACTCTGTACCAATCTTTATTTTTGAACTTCCTTCAAGAAGAAGGGTTTTATAAATAACTATGTTACAAGTTAAAATCTTTACTTTCTTGCCTCAAGCCTTCGCCGAAAATACCTATCTACTCTATGATGACTCAGGTAAATGTGCCGTAGTGGACCCTGGATGTTATACTGCTTCCGAACAGCGTGAACTTAGTCAATTCATTGAAGACGAGGGCCTCCAATTAGAAAAGATTTTGCTAACCCATGCCCATCTGGATCATATTTTTGGATTGAGTTTCCTTAAGAATAAGTACCAGGTACCGATCTATGGACATGAAAAGGAACGGTTCAATCTGGAGCGGGCAGCCGAGTATTCCGGTCTATTTGGCTTCACCATGGCCCCGGTACCTCTTTGTGATGTCTGGATAGATGAATCAGATACCCTGAGTTTCGGCAAAACCACGTTTGAAGTAATTTTTACCCCTGGCCATTCACCTGGTCACATCTCTTTTTACCACCCTTCCTCCCACCAGTTGTTCAGCGGTGATGTGATTTTCCGGGACAGCTTCGGAAGGACCGATCTGCCAGGTGGGAGTATGCCGATGTTAAAAGAAACAATCATCAATAAGATTCTGACCCTTCCAGAAAATACGATCATCTATGCTGGGCATATGGGGACAACAACTGTTGGTAGAGAAAAGGAATCAAATCCAATTGTACATGGATTTTAATTTTTCCGGATCAGGGCAACCGCATGCACCGCAATTCCTTCACCCTTCCCAATCGGACCCATTCCCTCGTTTCGTGTCGCTTTGAGCGATACCCGATCTCTTTCAACTCCCAGTAATCCGGCGATTATCTCTTGCATTGCAGGAATGTGGGGGTTCATTTTGGGAGCTTCAGCTACAATTGTGCAGTCAATGTTACCCACTTCATATCCTTTCTCGCGGAGTAATTTCATAACTCCGGTCACGAAGACATCACTACTCATTCCTTTATACCGAGGATCTGTATCTGGAAAATGATAACCTATATCACGGAGGCATGCGGCACCAAGGAGTGCATCGCAAACAGCATGAAGCAGAACATCTGCATCGGAATGACCCCAAAGACCTTTCTCATGAGGAATAACCACCCCGCCTAGAATCAATTTCCTCCCCACATCCAAACGGTGAGTATCATAACCAAATCCAATTCTGATGTCCATAGATTGAAATAGCTTGGAGGGGAAAACTCTCTCAATTGGAAGTGTTCACTATGCCTGAATTTACTGCATAGAGTACAAGTTCCGAGACGGAATTAATACCCAGCTTCTTCATGATATTCTTCCGGTGGGTGTATATGGTATGGGTAGACAAACACAATTGGTCAGCCATGTCACGGGTAGAAATACCTTTTGCGACAAGGGTAACAATTTCAACTTCGCGGTTGGTTAAGCTAGTTGGAGCACAATTGATCTCTTTTTCATCCTTTCCCAATTGCTTTTCAAGGATGATATCAAGAACAGTGTTGCAAAAAAATTTCTCTTTGCGAGCCGCAGCATGGACAGCGTTGATTATCTCATCCCGAGAACAATGCTTGGTCAGGATGCTGTTCACGCCCGATTCCAAAATCCGGAATATGTTAGCTTTGCTAGTGTCAGAAGTCACTACCAAAAACTGGAGGTTGGGTTTCTGTTTCCTGATGCGATGCAGATCATCAATGGAAAAATGGTTGGTATTGTAATAATCAAAAACAATCAAACTAGGATCTTGAAGATCAATTACTGTATCTAATTGGGCAGCTGTAGCTGCTTCACCAACAATACTTACCTGCTCATTCTCACTAAAGAGTTGCCTGAAACCAGCTCTGGCGAGAAATTGTGCATCTGCTATGACTGCTTTTACCTGACTCATTGCTATCTGTTTAGAGGCATCGTAATAACAATTAGAAGAATGCCTGAAAAGCCAATTCCAATATAGTTAAACTAACCGTGTCCCCAAAAGTTGCATGGTGCATATTAATATTTCTTTTGATGACCATCCGGGGATTTTATGCTGTTTTCTTCTTTGAACCAACCATCGTCTTGGTCACGGGATATACCCGGTTGCTTGACATCCTCAGCTAAGATGAACTTCACTGATTCCATCTTAAGCTTTGCACTCGAACCTCCATATTCAATTACACAGATAAAGGTCCAGTCATTGATGGGAAAAGTAAAGGGCCGGTTCAGGCCATGTGCCAGGAATTGGCGAATAAATTCTTTTTCGAAGGGTCGCTGGTATTCTAGATAGGTGGGGTCGGTAAAGTAAACACGTTTCAGCATCAATAACATCTCCCGGATCCAAAATCGATCTGTATTGATGATCACACCAGGATCGATGTACAATGAAAATAGGACATGGTGCCGCAGACATGCTTTTTGTCGAATCATCAACAAACGAAACTGATCGAGCCTTGCCGTCTCAGTTTTGTTGCTGTTTTCCCAGGTGTGATCTGTAAAAAAGGGATTGTAACGGTCTATGATAGGTCGCAACTCATCTTCACTCATACGGCACTGAGATCTAGCACCCCCCGAAAAAGCTACTACAATAGCTGCAATACAGAATAATTTCTTTATCCGATCCCTGTAAATCATGAATTAACCGAAGGCAACCGTTAATTTGAGAATGTCTTAAGTATCAATACTCCGGACAGTTTTATAGACACATCCACACAAAGGTGTAAAAAAGTCGACGCCACACTCAAGCTCAAAAGAGCGAATATGGCGTCATGAATTTTATAGTCTCAATAGTAATATC
>JBFGVE010000166.1:0-5548 GCA_041565275.1 Bacteroidia bacterium | reverse complement strand
GCGCCAGGAAGTTAAGAGCCTCATTACGACTATTCTGATTCCTCTGGTCTTTGTAATTTGGTTGGTTCTGGCGTTGCTGCTGGAGGGCGGATTTTACCAAAACGGTTGGTTCGGTTATTGAGCCAAATAATCACTCATGCGAAAAAAGGCGGGACCTTTTCTCATCCTCTTTGTAATGCTGGTCGCCCCGATAATCGTTGTATTGTTGTTAGATACTGGTACCCACCACAAAGAGATAGTTCCAATACTCAGTCCAAGATATACGGATCCCTCTGGCGATGCAGATCCTTTGTATCACACCGTTGGGGATTTCTCTTTCACCTCACAAAACGGAAGTGCCTTCAATGAAGATAGCCTGGGCGGACATATTTATGTGGCACATGTGTTCTTCACAACTTGTTCCGGTATTTGTCCTAAACTGACCAGTAACCTCAAAGAGGTTCAGCGTTATCTTGAAGAGGCCAATGATACCTTGGTTAAGATCTTGTCATTTTCGGTTGATCCGGAAACTGACAGCGTTCCTGCTTTGAGAGCATATGCTGACGAATATGGAATAAAAGACTACCGTTGGTACCTATTGACCGGAAACAAAGAGCGGCTTTACGATGTTATGCACAATGACTTCTTCTTCAATGCCACTGAGGATAGCACTGGTGTTATCGTGTCCGTGCGTGATGAGACTCTCAGGCTTACAGATAAGGAAGGAAGAATCAGAGGAGAATTATACAATGGCACTGACGAGGAACAAATAAAGACTCTGATCGATCACATCAAGTTATTAAAGTTCGAATATGAGCACACTGAAGAGTAACGATCGTTTTTTTATTCCCTTGATTGGAAGCCTTTCTGTTATCGTCCCCCTTGTTGTTGCATTTCTTATCCTCAGCGACAAAGATGACCAAAATATCTTCGGAGATGTCTCTTTCCTTCCGACTCTGAACGCCATTATTAACTCTACGGTTTCGGTTCTTCTGATCCTGGGTTTTGTATTCATTAAGCGAAAGCAAATTAAATTACACCGTTTTGTGATGCTTGCGGCTTTTATACTTTCCGCATTGTTTTTGGTTTCATATATCGTTTACCATTATGGGGCTGAATCCGTCCTCTATGGAGGGGAAGGGATATCAAAAGTGATCTATCTCATAGTTCTGGGTACACATATTTTTTTGTCGGTAATAGTTCTCCCTTTAGCCTTTCTCGCCATATACAGAGGTTTGACTCTTCAAATTGAGAAGCACAAAAAAATAACTCGACTGGCTTTGCCAATTTGGCTCTACGTTTCTGTGACTGGAGTTGTGGTATATTTGATGGCGCATGTTTATAATCCATCTTCCATAGATATTCCGATATGAGACGAATGCCAACATATCTTAGCGTATTTCTGATCGGACTCCTGTTTTTCACAGGATCACCTACTCCTACCTTTTCTCAGTGCGCTATGTGTACAGCTGCTGTTACCTCTAATGCCGGAGATGAAGAAAGTGAATTGGCAGGAGGCTTGAACACTGGGATTATTTATCTGTTCGTTTTACCATATATTTCCCTCGTAGGGGTAGCTGGGTTGGCCTATTACGTATATCTAAAGAAGAAAAAAAGAGAAAGGGTGGATAAAACGGTCCTTTCATAAACCTCTGCCTTCCTATGAACCAGACCAAGGATCTGGTATATATTATTCCTGTAAAATGGAGCAAGACCTGAAAAGGAAACGCCTGATCTGGACGGAACGGCTGGGGCTGTTCGGTTTCCTCTTATGCATGGCTGGCCTGCCACTTTCTCCTGCCATGCTAAGCATAGGAACCGTCGCCATGATCATTCCTGCATTTTTTTCTTATCCACTCAAGGAACAATTCAGACGTTTTTACCAGGATAAAGAGGCTTTTTTACTTAGCCTCATATTTATTGTCCAGTTGTTATCTTTCTTCTGGACAACAGACACCGGAAAATTTGTAGAGCACTTACGTATTAAAGCTCCATTATTCTTTGGCCTGTTTAGTTTGGCAGTCTTAGGGCCATTTGACCGCAAATGGTTGAAAATAGGGTTGATGCTCTTTGTAGTCACCGTCTTGGTCACGGGTACCTTTTCTGCGGTTGATTATCTCCTGCACAGGGAGCAGTACGATCTGGAAATAAAAGTTTCTAAACCGCTTCCTATTTTTTTCGAGATCAACCATATTTATTTCAGTCTGTTATTGGCCTTTTCCATATTTATATCCTTTTGGTTTTACAGGCAGAAGCCATTCCTTTTCCATAAATACGAGCGTTATCTGTGGTTGTTTATAGCGGTGGTTAATACGGCCTATATTCATATTATAGCTGCCAGGACGGGATTAATTGCTTTTTATGTAGCTCTATTCATAATGGGTACCTTCTATTTTTTTCGGCAAAAGAAGTATTTGTTGGGGGTTTTGATCTTAGTAGGATGTGTATGTACCCCGTTTTTCGGATATGAATATATCCCTTCTTTGAAGCAGCGAGTGGAAAATACCCAAATGGATATAAACAGTTATTTTTCAGGAGAAGATCCTAACCATCTCTCGCTGGGAATGCGGTTTGAGAGTTGGAAGGCTGCGTGGGGCTTGTTCAAAACCCAGCCTGTAACGGGTGTATCCATGGCTGATCTCCCCCAGGAAATGGCGAAGCAGTACGTTCGGGATGGATCTTTGCTCTGTGAGAATAATTTTTTGCTGCCCCACAATGAATTCATACAGATCGGGGTAGGCTTAGGTTTGCTAGGATTGATAACATTCTCTTTGGGTTGGTTCTATCCGTTATTCGGAACCTCAAGGGAGCAAGGTTGGTTATTTTGGTCTTTTTGGCTGATCGTCAGTTTTGGAATGCTGGGTGAATCGGTTGTTGAGAGACAAATAGGGCTAATGTTTGTGGTGATGATGTGGATGACAACCCGTTGGTTGGGGCACAATGTACAAGAATTGAGTCAATCAAAAGATTAACTGGGGATAGGTGGTATTGAAACTACGTTACGGTATACAATAATTTGTGTCATATTTCGATATACAGGTAATTATGAAGTATTGGTCTCAGAAAATGGTTTGCGGTTTGTTGTGTTTGACCCTGTCGCAGGTGGGGTTTGGTAAGGTCAATGTTTGGGCAGCAATGTTGATGGTGAAGACTGATGTGAACATGGCTTTTCTTTCCGGGAATGTGGGTACGAAAGTACACAATCTTCGAAAGAATGGGCTAAGGCAAGACCAGGGACCTGTAAAGCACAAGGTGCAGAAGGGAGAGACCTTATATGCGATCTCCCGGAAATACCAAGTGAGCATTCAGCAGATTCAAAGTTGGAATAACTTATCTGGGGAAGGTATCCAGATCGGAGAGATTTTAATTGTTTCAGATCCTCATCAAAATCAGGCACCAGCGGCCACGGAGGTGCCTGAAGGCAATAAGGCTGTTTTTGAGGAAACGACCGTAAAAGGAACTATAGATAAAGGAACTGCAATTCAACCTAAAGAAATAGTTTCACAGGTGAAGCAGACAGATACGGTTGAAACTAGTACTTCAAAGAGCCAGGACAGGATTGTCCACACGGTGCAATCAGGTGAAACACTTTTCGGAGTTAGCAGAAAATATGGAGTCGATGTTGCCCAGATCAAAAAATTGAACAAGCTGACAGATACTGAAATTCAGATCGGACAGAAATTGGTTATCAATGAAGATATAGAGGTAGCAAAGGTGGTGACACCTCCGAACCCCAACCAAGCTAAGAGTTTTGGAGCGATGCTGGACGAGGCAACTGGAGAAGAGTCTACCCAGGCAAAGGAGATGAAAGTTCTGACTGCTCGGAATTCCCCGGCGAATTTGCCGCCTGATGCAGTTGTAGAGAATTATAAAGATGATTATTCAGGAGATAGCTACAAACGTGTGGAAGAGCATGGAAAGGCTGGTTTGATCGAGGATTTTTCCACTGATCAAACCAAATTCTACGCCTTTCACAAATACCTCCCTTCAGGTTCTTATATCCGGGTAGACTATCCTGAAAAGAGTCAATCTATCCTGGTGGAAGTGATCAATTCACTTCCAATGGAAGATATTCACGCCATCCTTCTCACAGCAAAATGTATGGACTATCTACGGATGAACGGTGCCGGAGGTGAGGTGACTTTGCGATACGTGGTCCCGGAGAATAAATAGCAGACTAGTTTTTGAACTAGAGATCTTCTTCAGGATGTCTGCGGTGCGAGCGGGCATCCTTTTTTTGGACTTATGAATTGAATATTTATCGAAGTAAATTCGACTTAACCCGCATTATTCATCGCGCGAAGAATCACGTTGCGATTTGGCATTTCAGCAGCAACTACCGCCCGCGCAGTTGGAAAACCGGTGGAAACCCAAGGAAAACCGGGGCAAAAGCAGGGCAAACAGGCGGGATTTCTCCGGTTTTTTGCTTTGGGCAGCACATAGGCTTCCCGTTCCGCGGGGAATGCGGGCGGGCACTTAGACCGGGGGCGGGGCCTTGCTTTTCAGCAAAGCCGCATGAGTTCGCGGAAAAGGTGCGGGTAGGTGAAGGCGCGGGAAAATTTTATTCGGACATAGCGTACCCGCTTCAGTACGGTTGCGCCTATCTTGAGTAAAAACAGCCGGAGGTTATTCACCTGCCATTTATGGGCCTGTTGGTGGGCTGTAGTTTGAATCAATCCTCGCCCGTCTTTTGCTCGATATTGGAAACAAAAAAGCGGGTGTTGAGGGCTTTTCCCGTAGATTCCACTTTCGCATAGACTCGCTGGGGATGCTCCCAGGATCCCGCCTGGTATAGAAAAGGGCTTGTAAAACGCTGATGCCGTTCGTTTTTGCTGATAAGGTCATTAGTGACGGCCTGCTGTACTTCGGCAACCTCAGCCTTGAGCTGGGCATTGGAGATAAGCCCGAGGCAGAACTCCAGGTTATGGCTGGAGGCTAATTTGTAAAACGAGGGCGAGGAATACCCCGCATCGGCCCGGATAACAATCCGCATTTCGGGAAAACGCGCGCGGATTTTCTCAACCAGAATCCTAAGGATGTGCACCGACCAGCGCGCGGTATGCGAATTACCCGGGCGCAGAACTGGCAGGATGACCTCCCCGCTTTGCCCGTCAATATAGAATAACTCGTCATACTGGTGCTGCCCGTAATAACCATGGAACAGGAAAAGCTGCTGGGCTCCGTGGGTCGGGTCGTCAGTGGAATCGATGTCAATGACCACCTCTTCGCGTTGCGGGGAAAGCCGCTTCACGTAGCGGTCCGCCCACCAATGGGAAAGTTCCCAGATCAGGTTACGGTCCGCGGTATTTTCCATCCGGCTGAGGGTGGGCTGCGAACATAATTCCCCGCCAATGGCGGTTTTACCTTGATAGAAAGCTGTAATTTGTTCCTCAACTTTGGGCATAACTGTTTCGGTTAACTTATTCGTGGAGAGACTTATAAATTAACCAGTTATGCCCGTTTTTTATACACAAATTTCTCCGCGAGGTGAATAATTCGGGTGTACACTAGCCGGGCTGAGATCGAAAGAGAAAAAGACGCCATCGAGGCTACAAACCCCATGAAATTT
>JBFGVE010000165.1:0-5663 GCA_041565275.1 Bacteroidia bacterium | reverse complement strand
TCGTTTACATAATACCGTAGCTTGGCAGCAAAAAAGCAGCCGGTCCCCCAATGCGGAAAATCCTCAATAGGGTTTTCCTCATATCGTTTATTTTGACGGCTAAGTGATATTAAGCCCAGCGAAGCTTCTACAGATAAATTTGTTACCAGTTCATGCTCAAGTGAAAGGGAGTATTCTCCGTTGAAAAAGTCGATCCCAACTTTAACGATCCGATTCCTTAAAGAAATCCCGCCATCATCAAAGTATTGGGACACATCAGCTTCCTGAGCATTTCCTACGGATACGAAAAAAGTTAAGGTGGTAAATATGTATAGTAGTTTCTTCATACCAATTGGTTAGGCTATACGAAGGTTTTTAGAAACACCTGCTAACGTTCGTACAGACAACTTTCACAAACCCAAAGATTGAGGCCAATTTCGACAAATTGTTTTCCATAGTCAAAGAGATACTGGAACAAAAGACAAGCTATTTCGCAAATAGCTGCATCTTTCTGCATCTCATTGACCAAGGAATATAATAATGGTTAAGTTTGCTGAAACAGCTTCAGGCTTTAGCTTGTTAAACTTAACAAAAACAATATGATCAACCCTAAAATGGAAACGCTCTTGAATGAGCAGTTTCACCGTGAAATGGCCGCTGCCATGCAATACTTGGCCCTGTCCGCGTATTTCGAAGACCAAGACCTTGATGGGTTTGCCCACTTTTTCCGGCTCCAGGCTCAGGAGGAGATGGCTCATGCCATGAAGCAATTCGACTACGTTCACACCGTTGACGGCAAAATAACGATGCAAGCTCTTCCAAAACCAAAGCCTGACTTCAGTTCAAATGAGGCAGCGCTCGAATTTGCTTTGGAAAATGAACGTCAAGTCACCCAAGATATCAACAGTTTGATGAAAGCATCCGTCGAGATGGGAGATTTTGGTACTCAAACATTCTTGCAGTGGTTTGTAACTGAGCAGATTGAGGAAGAAGATGTGGTTAGAACCATTCTCCATAAGCTTCGAATGGTAGGCGACAACAGCAGTGCCCTCTATCTTCTGAATGAGGAACTTAAATCCCGTAAAGCGGAAGGAAATACTGATGCATCCACGCTTTAAAGTTGGGGAACGCGTCCGCTTTCTCCATGAAAACCAAGAAGGTGTCATCCAGAATATCCTGGGTCCAAACCTGTTAGAGGTTCTGGTTGACGACTTTTTGGAACTGGAGGTAGGTCCCAATGAAATCGTAAAGATCCATTCGGAAGAGGGTGTTTTGCTCGCACCAGATGTGGATGTAAATCTTGAAAAGCCAAGACCTGAAAATAGAAAAGCTGTACACTCTCCTCCTTCGCTTGCAGTTTTGCGTAAGTCTGGTAAGGAATATGAGTTTTGGATCACCAACGAGTCGACAGATGAGATCATTTTTGCGATCTATTTGCGGATCAAGGACAAATACCAGGGTCTGGGTGCGGGCACCGTTCCTCCTGGAGAAAAGCAATTCATCGAAAAGTTGACCTCCGAAAATTTCCACCGTGCCAATCTGATTTCAGTCCAGATGATCCGGTACCCCCACGCTGGACGTATCTACCCGATCCCTCCGTTTAGCATGGAGATCAACTGCAAGAAAGAGATCTTTAACAAAGCTTCTACCCCAGTCGCTTCATTGGGAAACCTTGGATGGGAGTTCTACCTCGAAGAGAAGAAAGCATTTAGTATCCCAAAGTCTGATTTCATCCGGATCAAAGACGAGGACAAACCTGTTCGCAGCATGAGGCCACCTGTTGTCTTCGACCTCCACATAGACAAATTAGTGGACAATCCTGCCGAAATAGATACACGCAATATTCTTCTGGTACAAATGGAGCACTTTGAGCAGAGGTTGAGTGAGGCAAGACTGGCCGGAGAAGACCAAGTTGTATTCATTCATGGAGTCGGAGTAGGAAAATTGAAACAGGAGATCAGGAGGCAATTAAGGGAATATGATTTTGTTATACGTTATGGCCCTGCTGATCCGCTGGAGTATGGAAATGGTGCAACTGTTGTGGAATTGAAATAGTCCTTTGATGTGGTAAGGCGCTGTTAATCTGGAGGGGTTCCCTGGATCTGGAAAAAAGACAAGATATTCATGTCATGGGAGTGACCTACAATTACGGCCGAAAAGGCCTTTTCCGCAATCTGTTCCATCAACTTCGCAGGTTGGTTCCCCGCCCTTTCCGACTACACACTTGGAGGAAAACCGGAACTAACCTTATCGATCGAAACCACTATGCAGCACAAACTCCGCTTTTTCGGTCCATTGAGATTGAGACACGCACCCGCTGCAATTCGTCATGCAGCTTTTGCGCGGCTAGCATCCTCGCAGATGATCGCCCCGACGTATATATGTCAGAGGATCTTTACCACAAAATAATTGACGAATTGGTTACCCTGGATTACGATGGTTCCATCAAGTTTTTTGTCAACAACGAACCCCTCTTGGATAAACGAACCCCGGTCTTTGTCCGTACCGCGGTAGAGCGACTTCCCAAAGTGCGAACTGAAGTATTTACCAACGGTCTGAAGCTAAATCCCCGCAGGGGCCGGGAACTCATGGAAGCAGGGCTGCATTTGCTGTACATCAACAATTATACTGAAGATGGGAAAACCCACCGTGGAGTCCAGGCATTTCTGGACGAAGTCGCCCCCGACTACCCGGAAAGAGAGATTGTATTTCACCTCCGGATGCTCAACGAAAAGCTTCAAAACCGGGGTGGAACTGCTCCCAACTTAGGTGCCTTACCCAAACCTCTACCCCTCCCCTGCCTGCTACCCTTCGAAGAATTGATCATTACAGCAGACGGTAGAGTGACCATTTGCTGCCAAGACCACTACTTCAATTCTGCGGTTGGCAATGCCAATCAGCAAAGCCTGCAAGATATTTGGTTCAATCCGGCCATGCAGGAAATCCGCTCTCAACTCGCCAAGGGGGATCGAAGCCAACACAAACTCTGCAAGGGATGCGATTTCAGGGGGTTCAAAGAAGAGCATTTGAGTCCAAAAGAGTCGAAGAAAAACAGGATAGTTGGGGATTTATGGGTTTAACCTGTGTTTTCAATATTCCTTCACGTCCACCACCACTACTGTAGACCGGCCTTTGTCATCCATGCATGTCACCCTCAACTTCCCTTGCCGGGCGGGATAGAAGACCTTTTCCCCCGGTGCGGCACTGCGGTAGAATTGTCCGTTGACATACCAGTAATTTCGGCTGGTACGGGTATCAACAGAGGTCTGAAATAAGATCTCTTGACCAGCCCCACTTTCCAGCAAGTATTCATAATCCACAAGAGGACTGGTAATGGTGGGGCCGGGCCCATCAAAGGTTGCCTCACAATCCGGGTTGTGAAGAGGAGGTTTCAAGTAGGGAACGGCATTGTTTTCATACCATAAGCTAAGTTCTGGGGGATAAATCGGGTAACTTGCTTTGGTATAAGCCGACAGGGGCAGGCAACCGGTACAGTACTGGATCGAGGAATCCTCCTTGATGTACAACTCCTTTTCCTGGTCACATACCGTGCGAAAAGAACGGTTGATGAGAAAAAAGTCTTCGAGGGTCTTACTACATTTCTCAGATGGCAACTCCCCGGTTTCGGAACAAACACTGCGGAGACCTACAGAGGAAGGTTGGTAAAATGTCAAGGGTTTGTTTCCAGCTTCGACCGCTCCAAATATATCAAATAGCAAAGGGACGGCCATGCTCGCTCCGGTCAGGTCAGGCACTCCTTTGCCATCAAAGTTACCTATCCAAACCCCTACGGTATAGCGGGGGGTAAAACCAATGCCCCAAGCATCGCGGCGGCCGTAGGAAGTGCCTGTCTTCCATGCGATTTTTGCGCGGTTGGTCGCTCCAACCATACTACTGGGGAGGTCAGGACGCTCTATACCCGATAGAATATGCCAAATAAGCCAAGCAGAGCCTTTAGAGAACAGGGGAATTCCTTGAAATTCATGCTTTGCATCGCCAGCGGTGTCTGTATTTTCAATATTTCTTAAGTTGCCAGGATTGTTTGAACTGCCTCTGGGGTCATTCTGCTCCCTGAGTGTAAATACCAGGGGTTTCAATTTCCCCTCGCGGGCAAAAGCCGAAAACAACCTGACCATCTCCTCAAGTGTTACTCCACAACCTCCCAGGATGGTTGATAGCCCTAACTCTTTGCGGTGTCTCTTGAGAGACTGCATCCCTGCAACCTCCATTGCATCCATGAAATGGTCAAATCCGACCTCATACAAAGCCTGCACCGCAGTTGTGTTCAAGGAATTTCGAAGGGCATAGGCTACACTCACAGGTCCTCTGAAGGTTTCGTCAAAGTTGCGGGGGCTGTAGCCATTCCAGGTACGAGGGATATCCAGCACCCGTTTGTTTGGTGTGAGAATTCCCTTGTCAAACGCCAATGCATAGACCACAGGTTTCAGGGCCGAACCGGGTGAGCGAATAGCCTGAACACCATCTACCTGCCCGGCTGCGTCTTCATCGAAAAAATCAGCTGATCCACAGTAGGCAAGCACTTCGGATGATGCGTTGTCGACCACGAGTGCTGCTCCATTGGAAATGCCTTTTGAGCGGACACGACGGACATAATTGCTAAGAAGCTGCGAAACAAGGGCCTGAATTTCGGGATCTAGGGTGGTGGTCACGACTGTGGAACTATTATCCGAACTATGGGATTGAAGTTGGGTGACACGCCGACTGAATTGAGGGGCTTTGGGGAGCAAATTGCGGCGCGTAGCGGTTATGGGTTCAGCGAGGGCAATGCGGGTCTGGTCTTTGGAGAAGATTTCTTTTTTGTCAAAATAGTGGAGCCACCGGTCACGTTCCCGGCGTGCCTGGTCCCGGCGGGTGTCCAGACGCAGGGAATTGGGACGGTTTGGAATCACGGTGAGGAGAGTCGCCTGGGCCAGGCTTAGCTTTTCAGGCGGACGCCCAAAGTAAATGTAGCTGGCGGCTTTGACGCCTTCGATATTTCCGCCATAAGGCAGATAACTCAGGTACATTTCGAGGATCTCATCCTTGGTGAAGTACCATTCCAATTGGAGGGCGCGAAATACTTCATAGATCTTATTGCTTAGGGTGCGCCGCTTGGGCTCCAGCATCCTGGCAACTTGCATGGTGATCGTCGAAGCACCAGAAATACGCTTGCCGCTCCACAGATTGGACCAAAGGGCACGAACGATAGAAATGACATTGACACCAGGGTGCCAGTAAAACCATTGGTCCTCTTTCGCGAGGATAGCAGTTTTCATGTCTTCTGAGACTTCAGAAGTGGGTGAGCGGAAACGCCACTTGTCGTCCTCACTGAGATAGGCAGCCAAAAGGTTGTTGTCCCGGTCATAAACCTGGACCGAATAAGGTTTGAGATCGGGCAACGGGTCCAGCCAATCCAACAGGATGAATCCCAGGAATAAAACGACGAGCCCAACGAGGATATAGCGGGGCTTGAATAAATATTTGACAGCAAGACCCATTCAGGCTGGGGCACGAATCCCCGGTTTATTTAACTACTAAACTCAACCCGTAGTGTGAATTAAAATTAGGCGAATGCATGCTTTATATGGTTAATGGGTCTTTGGAGTACAACTTTGTTGAGATATTGAATGATGGTCATTGCTGTGAGTTTTGCTAATATCCTTGTTTTAAAACCCGAGAAGGAC
>JBFGVE010000164.1:0-5724 GCA_041565275.1 Bacteroidia bacterium | reverse complement strand
TAGAAAACAGGCTTCAAATTCTTCAGGGCAAATACGAGACATCACGTTGCCGATTGTGTCATGAGAGGGAATCCCTTCAGGTAGTTCAAGATACTTTCTAAGCCATTCTTCACGCTCTTTGCCGAACTCCTCAACGCCAACCCAGCCGTCTGCGCCTGAAAGCACAGCCATAATCGTCAAAAAGACAATATCGGTCAGAAGATGGAGTTTAGTGCGTTCTACCCGCGGGTCTGTGAGATTGGTGAAGTGGCCCAAGGGACTCTCAGGATTGAATTGATCTTCCATTGGCTTTTGAATCTCAATAAACACCTTCTGAATTCTAAACCGTGGTAGATTGTGAATAGTGATTTCGATCAACGTATAGAAAACTAGGCAGAATTAGATGCGATTGCCCTGGACTTTATGTTGAATTGCCCTGCGGGTTAACCAGTTTTTTTATATTATTGAGAAGTTTATGTTTTGAGGAGGCTAGAGACAATTACAATATTATGAAAGGTAAACCCCTTCCAATCCCATTTTGGGGGATTTTGTTGGCAATCCTAATTACCTCTTCTTGTGATGATTACACTTGTTATAATTGCCACATGTTGAACAACTCATTCAGCGAGTGTCACTACTGGGTTAGCAACCAAAATGGTGATGCATGCAATGATCTACAATGCATTGAAAACATTTACATTAGCATGTCTTCCTGCTTTTACAACCCGGATGGAGTTGATGGAGAGAACTGTGATGCAATTTATGATGATTCCTTGACAACCATTACCCAAAATATAAGAGCAACTACCAATTGCACCGACAACAGCGAGGAAGCAATTGTAAATTGGACTTTCCATGACAGTATGTATCACGCACATTGTACCTTTGATGGATGCCGATTGGACGAGGTGGCAAAAGCCTGTGAATTAACGGTTCCTTGTTCAGGCAACATCGTAACTACCGATAACAGGGGACCAGGCTCTCATTGTAATGGATGTAACTAAAAAGTCATGATAAACTATTTTATTGCCCTCACAACACTACTAGCGGTCAATAGCCTCGCTTGGACTCAAGTAGAGCATTGGGAAGCTTTGAAGTACATTGATACACAGTTCTCTACTTTCTTGATGGAATTCACCTATTTGGAGCCTGGCCTTAGTTTTGACCCTGACCAGGGAATCAAAATTTCTCAGTCGAAGATCACTGTTTCCCCAGAAGCTATGGCATTGGAAATGATCAATTCCTTTGACAAAGACCCTGTTTACAAGAATATGGGAACTTTGGATTATCACAACTATGACTACAATCCTGATGGAGATTTGATCATCTGGCGTACCCTGTCGAAATACGCTGTGTCAGACAAAGAAGGGAACCTTTCTATTCAGCAATTGCAATCCTGCAACATCAATGAACTGAGAAAGGTCTCTAAGTTGGAGCCAAGATACCGAAGAACCGAATTTTCGATTGGAAGTTCTGACAACGTATACGAATATGTACATATCCTAATGGGATCGGGCAGGAATTTTACTTCCTATCTGGAAGAGGTAGAATCAATCGAGGAATTGTCTGATGGCAATCTTGAGATTGAAGGAACAGGAAATTATGGACCGGGAAATAACGGTCGGTGGAAGTTGGTAGTGGATATTGAGAATGAATACTTGGTCAGGAAAGCTGAATATTTTCCAAAGGGAGGAACGGAAACTTATTTGAGTATTGAAACTGAGGGGATAATTAAAGGCAATGGGCTATCGGTTGCTGCAAAAGGAACCTTGAAGTTTTCGTTTCCAAATGGTTATTTGTTTGAGATCGTTGTTCAGCCTAGTTCTGTAGATAGCAGATTCGATCAGACATTTCTTAAAGAAACGAAAGAAATTGTTCACAAAGACGATATCAAGATGGAGTTGGTGGATCTTAGAAGGCAGAAACAATAAGTTGACATAAAAGGGAACATTAAGATGCAGCATTTCTATCAATTGTCTTAACCCCCTATAAACTGGACTAATTTATTCAAGCAGTTTCGTTCATCACGTCCTTCGGCTTTATCACCGCTTTGGCAAAGGTATGCCCCCCTTCCGGTCTTGTCAAGGCTGGTAGCGAGCGGCTGATTTTCTTGTTTGTTTTAAAGGAATCAGCAGACCTTGACAAAGCCCTCCCTCCCTTGCTCATTTGGTGGAAGTGGGGATGGAGCTGCTTTATTTAGGTGGACATAAAGTTAAGGGTGAAAATTAAAATCACCGAAAAGCTCCTAACCAAAGACGATTTCTTCGGCACACAAAAGAGTTAATGATCAAATAGGCATCCAGTTGATTAGCAATTTGCTGTTTCTTTTCCTCATTTCTGATCAATGTTAGATCAAGGCATGGTCCGACCTGGTACAGATCTTCGCGGAGCAATAGGTACTCGCGATGGAAATAAGTGTCGTGGTTTCCGGTTATCCGTCCAAGGGGGAACGACCGATCCGACCGATAATCCTTGCTCGTATCCAGTCCACCTCCCATCCATGGATTAGCCTCGGGGCGTTGCATCTGGAAATTGCCTTCCATCAAAGCCGCCAGTGATGGGGGAATATCCCAGTGGGAACAGACGCCTCTGAATGACCCGGACCGAGTCAGTAAGGGGCTGTAAACGATCAGGGGAACATGGAAGATATCAAGTGGATCGGCAGTGTATTTGTCCAGCTTTTCGATGCAGTGATCCCCTGTAATGACAAAAATTGTGCGCTCATATTCAGGACGCGATCTGTAGGAATCCAGGAACCGCGACAAGGCCCGATCTGAATAGTGAGCACATTGCATTGCTGAGGCGAACCTGGCAGCGATTCCAGTTCCGGGAGGGTTCAGATATGGGCCGAGGTCTTTGGGAACCGAATAAGGACTGTGAAGGGTCAATGTGAGGAAACCGTTCATGTAAGGCTCCTGCTGGTCTCGAAGTCCCGAAAAGGACGAATCAAAAAGCACATGATCCGGAACTCCCCAATTGCTCCGGCGTGCCTCGGAAGGAAATCCCACCTCATCCATGACAAGCTGGACATCGTTTTTCAGAATAAATCGTTCCATACCATCGAAGCCTAGCCAACCGCCATAATAAAACCCGGAGGAGTAGCCATGCGCATGCGTGAAGTCATACAGCGAATAGAAATCCGGTAGAGAATGACCGAGAGAAAGGACACCTCGCGTTCCACCAATCGGCATGGACCCAAAGACATTGGGAAGGGCACCGTAGGTTCTATCTGAACAGGCAAAGAAATTTTCCCAATACAAGCCCGCCTGGGCAAGCGAATCAAGGAATGGGGTAAATGACCCAATCTTTGCATCGGGACCGCTGTATGCCCTCGCCAACCCTTCACAGACAATAATGACAATATTTGGACGAATGGAGCCCTCTTGGAAAAATGCCCCCAGTACATTCGGAGCATCGGTGGAGTGGATCAGCGGAAAAAAACAATACAATGCCACTGGAATTCAGCAACCCATTCGAATTGAGAACAAGGATTTCCACCAACCGGAGGACCAGTAAAATCAGGTACGACGAGACTTCAAGCGAGAGGAATTCCATCCATAGCTCTTTTCTACTTCGTCTCATACATCCGAAAAATCTTAGGGGAAACCTCCTGGAATCCACCATGATCAATCAATTAAGCCAATCTATGAGCAATAACTATTGCTTTCGGACAATTACTGATCGGCTGATATTTTCTACTGTCGCACGTATACAGTATGTTCCACTCACACCCCTATTGGTGAACGGAAAAACATATTTCCCGGGTGGAAATTGTCCGGCTTTTTGGATTACCGCCAGTAGTTTCCCTTGCATATCATAAGCCTTGATCAGTACCATAGATTCTTCTGCAATATTCAAAGCAATACTTGTTGATGTACTGAAAGGGTTTGGGTAAACCTGAAAGTCGAATAGCTGTGGCACCGCTGCGATGGGCTCTTCCCGCTCTGCAAACCGAAAATAAGGACAGTCGTTCGGTTGAGAAACCGTAACGTTTGGACGGTACAAATCAAGTGCGGCATTCATACGATCACTTTGACATTGGGTAAAATTGTCCATACAATTATCCCTACTGTACCCCATGTAATTCCTGATCGGATCCTTTTCGTCTGGCGTATCACCATGACAGGAATTCGCATTTGGGCTGCATCCTGTCCGCGGGTTCTTTTGTGGTGGGGTATCACAGCAACAATCTCCGGACCAGGCACATGTACTACTACCATCTCCAGAGCAATTTCCTTCCGGACTAAATACATGTAAAAGGCTAAGCCAATGTCCAACCTCATGGGTCATGGTTCGGCCCTCGTTATAGGGAGAATTATTGGCCGCTGTACCAATATTGCCGAAATAATTATCCTCACAGATTATGCCATCAATTAGAGGATAAATGCCCACATACTCTGGAAAGGTGGAATAAGCCCAAAAATTACTAGAAATTGAACCGTCCAATGAATTTACAATCCAGACATTCAAATATTGTGTCGGGTCTTCTTGAGCGAGGCTTTTCAAATCAAATTCCTCGGTATCTAACCAAACATTGGCGTAGTCATTGCTTTGGATCCGGTTAATTCCAGCAAGGCAAAATTCTATTCGGGTATCGACACCTCCGCTTACCCCTCGAAAGTCATTATTTAAAATTGGAATTTGACTATTGATCTGTTCTTCTGAAATATTGTTTGCATCACCTGCATTGGCATAAACAACATGAACAGCAATTTGGAATGATTCTAACGTCCCCATTGGCCTTCATTTCGGACCGCTCATTCATTCGTTCACGAAGCCTTTGATTGTGCTCAAATGCAGCTCCCTGGGAAGGGTCAACATTTGGGGTCCCGCACCCATGATTGGGGTCGATTCCTTCGCTTTGTGCTGAGATATCCGAGCAGGAAAAGACCATCGCTAAGGTGATCAGTATAAATAGTTTCCTCATCGTATTTTAATTAAAGATCCAACCTATTTGAATACCTCCAGTAGCTGAGAGACCATCGAAGATCGTCAAATGTGTATTGTGGTAATCCACGAATTCCGATTCGATAACTTCGGGGCTCCCCTTTGCCAATACCAATGGTGGAGTATCGGGCACCCACCAAGTCGTTTCGGTCATTCTTACATATCCTGCCCCTACAAAGGGTTCAATTAGGAAGCCCTTGCCTATTTTCAGACTGTACGATACTGAAACAAATCCACCGATCGCATTCCTGTATCTCCGATCTACCCCACGCTCATTTGCACTGAAATCACGCTTATATGAATACATGAATTCCGGTTTAATGGCGATACCCTCAAGAGTTTGAGCCTTTTCTTCTCCCAAATAAAATTTCGGCCCAAAACGGAAAAAATATCCTTCGACGAAGGCCGTGTCTCTGGAAAGGTCCGGTGCGATCAGGCCAAGCCTTAGAGATACCGCCAACTGTTCTGATAACATAACTTCACCTTCCAAATTCAAGTTATGACTAAAAGCGATTCCAAGCCCCGTTTTGATGGCCCAAGACCTACCCTTTATTTCATCGTGCTGCCCGTACATTGTACTGCACAGTACCAGGATAAAAGCGGCTAAAAACGTTCGCTTCCAATTCATTTTTACTCAAATTTTTATCCCAAAATTCAGTCCCGCCCAAACTGAGCTACCCCCCAAAATTAGGACATTGTCTTAAGTTTGATTATTAACCCTTAAATTCACTGCAATGAAGCGAAGGAAATTCAGTAGTAAGTTCAAGACTAAAGTGGTTTTGGAAGCTCTTTCTGGAC
>JBFGVE010000163.1:0-5788 GCA_041565275.1 Bacteroidia bacterium | reverse complement strand
CACTAGTGTCTTCTTACCCTTAGCAATCTCAAAATCAGTTTGCCGCCGCTGGTCTCTAAATGTCCGGGTCAATTCTCCTTTGCCCCAAACAGCAAGGTATCCTCCTTCCTTCTCCATTTGCTGAAACAACTTCCAGGCTTTCTGTGAAAAAGCTGCCGTAAGGTATTCGACATAGTAGCTCCCTCCTACCGGGTCCATGACATGTCCAAAGAAAGATTCCTCTTTCAGGATCAATTGCACATTTCTGGCGAGGCGGGCCGCCTGGACATCAGTTCCTTTAACGAGGCTGTTATATGCAGGAAGTGAAATGCTGTCACAACCCCCAACAATTGCAGACATAGCTTCAGTGGTGGCCCGGAGCATATTTACATTTCCATCTAAACTAGACATGCTTCTGTATGAACCGTGCCCATGCACCGGAATTTTACGGACCAATGACTCGGCTCCATAAGCTTCGCCTAAACGGTTAACAAGCAGGCGGAATGCACGAATCTTTGCTATCTCTGTGAAAAAGTCAGTATCAATGGGGAACTGGTAGTGTAATTGGTTTAGAATACTTTTCGGATCAAAGCCAAATCGTTCTCCGAACAAATCTATATAATCAACTGCGATGGCCAACCCACATGCAATTTGCTGTACTGCATTGGCACCCATCAAATGCTGGGTCTCCAAGGAGATCCGCAAAGACCGGAAGTCTTTTATTCCTCTCGTTTTGAGGTCAAACATCACGGAGGCTGCATCTTCAAGGTTAATATCAAGCAGTTCTCTGATGGAAGGGTTAGCACCCAAGCGGTTGAAGGGGTCAGTATCTAGGGTTCCAGATAGACTCGTAAGTGGAATCCCGGTCGCTCCTTCCCAGTGATTAACCAGAAAACAATAAAGTGGAAGTGCAGCGTGACCAGCCTGAAGGTGAAACCGTTTTCCAGACCAATCTATACTTGCCAACAGTTTCCTAATATCCTCGTGATCCTGAAGGAAAATGCCATCCCTAGGCTTCTCAACTGGCAAATTTATTTCTTTCCAATCGAATAGAAATTCTCTGAAAGGGAGCCCTAACACCAAACCGATCCCTTGAATGGGTTCTCCTACTTCCCTGACAGCCCGGATAATTTCATCGATATCTTCGGAACGAAAGTCGTGCCGTATCTCCCAGGGATTCTCAGAAGGTGTTATCAGGCGGTTTCCTCTCAAGTAGGGTGACATTCCAGGAAAGTTACCTGCAATCCATTCCGGGTCGGGCAAATCGTCCTTTCTGAAAACCGGAAAGAGATCCAAGCCTTCTTCAGAAGTCCATCTTAAACTTTCGGGAGATCTCCCCTTGAGGTCTTCTTTAATTTTTTTCATCCACTCCTCGCGAGAGACGGCCGAAAAATCCGCGAACAGTCTTTTGGGCATAGCGATCCGATTTTGCTGAACAACGAAAATACTCATCATTAGGGGATTTTTGAAACATTTTCCACATAGAATACTTTTGGATTTATAAGGAATCAGGCATCTTTGGGACTATGTTAAATTCACCCAAGGTCTTGAAGATTACGAAAAAAGCCAGTAAGGTGATCCACGATGTAATGCTTACCCAGGAAGTTCCTGGAAATTATTTTCTAAGGGTAGGTATGCGGGGAGGTGGTTGTGGTGGAATGGGTTATGTCCTTGGATTCGACAAAGTCAGAGACAACGACATCCGTTATGAGATTGATGGCCTGGCAGTTGTGATCGACCGTGCCCACAGCATGTATGTCCTTGGTATGGAGATTGATTGGCACGAAGATGAGCACCAAAAAGGATTTGTATTCAATAACCCCCACATAATGCAGGACCATAAATGATCGCTGTCTCATATGATGCAGAATCAAAATGATCGTTGTCCTATGTGATGTAGGTAGCACCTGTCCTGACTTTCAACAGGAAAAAATGCCTTTGTTTGAATAGCTTGCAGAAAAAATGCTTCTAAATTGAATTTGGCCCTTACATTCTTTTTGGGTTTGGTTACCAGTTTTATAGTATCAATCCCTGTCGGACCGGTCAATATGGCTGTTTTCCAGGCAACTCTTAACCGCAGCCGTACCTATGGGTTTGCAATTGGCTTAGGTGCCATCCTGGCAGAAGCAATCTATTGCTCCATTCCCTTGTTTGGTGTAAGCTCCATGAATGAAGACCATGTCTTTTTCGATATTCTTTACTTGATCTTCGTTCCCATTCTCTTTTTTCTGGGGATCCTTGCTCTTAAGAACCGAAAAAAGGGGACAGAGATAGATACGACCCTTTCCAGTCACAGAAAACGCTACAAAAAGCCACGAAAAGTACGTGACACCAAGCTAGGGCATACTGTCTATGGATTCATCCTCTGTGCATCTAATCCCATGACCTTTTTTTTCTGGATCCAAGCGACCATCTTTCTCAACAAGAATGGTTGGGTGGATGGTCAAACTACAACGCTGGTTGCTTTTTTTCTGGGAGTTCCGGTAGGGACCTGGATATTGTATGCGGCTTTTGCTCAGTTGGCACACATAACCCGAAGACGAATTAGCCCCATTCTAAAAGAAAAACTCAACATTTTCATTGGGATCGTATTCCTTGTGCTCTCCGTCTATCTGATGTTTACATTTTTGGATCACAAGGGTTTGGTCAACATTGACTTATAATACTCCTACTCTCCTGGATCCTGATCCGGAAATAACAGGCCCGATCCTGCCCCTGTTTCATCCTTACTTTCTTCTTGTCTTTTCTCAGGACTTTCGTGTTTTGCCTTCGAAAGCAAATAGGGCTTCAACCCTTCGGGCCTAACTACAATATATTGATCCCAATCGACCAATATCAAGCCTTTTGCTTCCATAAAAGATGGTAGCTGCGTAACTGAGTTTTTTTCCTGATCGGGGTAACTATCTGGCCAACGCAGGGAAAGGATAGTCACTTTTTCCCCAAACTCCAACCCGTAAAGTTCCAATCCTTCCAAGGTTTTCAGAGCAAATCCACCATCCGCATAGCCTTTCGCCGCCATAAAGGTAAAGCCATCGTAAGGAATTGAAAAAGGGAAATGCTCTTCGCTGAGCTCTTTACTGGTAATTCTTATTCCTTTCAGAGGATTGAAGATTTCAGATCTCCTGTATTGCTTTGTATAAACCCTGCTGCCCCCCTCCAGCCGGCTATGGTTGGTCTTGATGTCCTGGATTTGACTCAACTCGTGGGTAACCAATCCTTCTTGCTCTCTCGCCACCAACTCCAGTTGCCTCCACTCCCAAGAACCCATTGCCATGAGATCTTTCCCATCTATTTTCCCGGCAAATGCAGGGAAAAGGTCCGCACGGGAGGCTGCCTTATATACCTTATCGATTGATGGGCGAGTGCCATACGACACAACCTCTGCAATAAGACCAGTGGTTCCCGTTTTCGCGGAGAGAGTAGCTTTATCAGGCTTGTTCTTTTCCAGCTCAACAGTGAGTTCCGCTTTTTTTCTGAACTTCTTCCGGGTATCTGGTGTCGCCTTTACAACTCTATAAGTCTCTTGACCAATCTCCACAGAAGTCGCATGCTCAAAGGTTTCGGGAAGTTTCCTCGCAGGTTGTTCATCGTAGCCAATTACCTTTCCAGATGCTGTGTCGATGAACTCGACCCGTATTAATTTCTTCTTAAACATGAAGTGTGATCAGTTTTCGGTGAACTGCCAAAATGAAAACATCCCTTGAGTAGATTGTTTTGCAATTTATCTCATGCGAACCAATAACGCAATCAGCTCAATTCTTTTAATTCTCTGATATATCGTTCCAGTGCCGCATGTTTGGGGCTATCCAGTTTATATTTGATGGATCTGCAAAGATAACGCTCTGCTTCCTCAGTACTGTAGCCAAAGTTTTCTCCCCACTTCAACGCTGCTAGCTTGCGGTGTTGTCTTCCCCATGTCAGTGCCTGATCGATCCTCTTGACGTCCTCTTCTGACCATTGCTCTTTTCGATATGCCCAAACTGCAAAGACGAAGGGAAGTTGAGTATACGCCTTCCACGCTTCACTCAGGTCAAAAACAAAAGGAAATTGGTTTTTTATCCTATATGCCGTATCTCCTATCGCTACGCCTGCAGTTTTTCCTTTGATCAGATTGAAATCGCGGCTGCAGGGCTTCTGGTAGGAAACCTTGTGTTTCCAGTGCCTTTCCATCAATATTCTGGTCAATCCGTTAGAGGTCCGGGAGTGTCTGTCCAGCAGAACTTGCTCAATTTCGTATACTGGCACCTGTGAAAAAAGATACACGGAATCTACAGCTCCATCTGCTCCGATACAATGGTCTTTGAGGATGGTGATGCCCCTGAAATCAAGCAATGCTCCCACTGGGATCAAAGCCATATTGCATTTGCCACTGGACAATTCGAGGGAGCATTCCGCAGGTGGAAGCAGCTTTTTTCGCAGTTCGTCTTCGGAAAATGAATGGTTGAGCCCTTCTATGAAAGGCTTGGTATTGAAGTAAGAAACGAGCACCAAGGTATGCCTCATTGAAGATGACTTAAATCATTGAATTTCTCAAGGATCCACTCTTCCTTAGCCGGGTGATTTATCAGCACGTTGAGGATAGTATTTTCATGGGGGAAAAGGTGCATTTTCTGCAAACCATATCCCATCATCTGGCTTAAGATGACGCGCATAGTCCTGCCATGTGTACAGACCAAAGCCTTCCCTTCTGGCCCAACTTCTGATATTATCCGGTCCAAACTCTCCCGTACCCTCTCCCAGACTTCATTCGGAGACTCACCACCCTCTACTTTCGCGTCCAGTTTCCCGCTCTTCCAAAGTCTCTGGATACAGGCAAACTTCCGGCCCACTTCAGTGCTTCTTTCCTTTCCCTCCAACAATCCCCAAGACAATTCATCCAGGCCTCTAAGTGCTATGACCTCGTACCCGATACCCTCAAAGCACTCCACGGTTTGATAGGTCCGCTTCAAGGTGCTGCAATATACTTTGTCAAAGTCCTCTGCTTTGTACTTTTCAAAAAATCGGCGACCCTGTTCTCTGCCGACAGAGTTGAGATCGGAATCTACTCCTCCTCCCTGTACGATCCCTTTGACATTGAAATCAGTTTGCCCGTGGCGAAAAAGATACAGTTTTGGCATGGATCCTTAACCACCAGTTGTAGATTCTGTTTGGAATTCTTCCAAGGAATAGTCGTGAAGGATATTGTAAAGTGTGTCTCTTTCAACCGCTTTGAAGCCTGCACGATCTATTAAATGGATCAACTGTGGGGTAGTTAGGGCAGGGTTTTGTTCTTCAGAGCCAGCCATAGAATAGATCTTTGTCGTATCGTCAATGGTTCCGTCGATATCATCGCACCCAAAAGACAAAGCCAGTTGAGCTGTAGCCTGACCGATCATCGGCCAATAGGTTTTGATATGATCAAAATTGTCAAGGTATATCCTCGAAACGGCGTAATTCTTTAAATCTTCTATGATCGAGACTTCATTCAGATGTGACATCTCGTTGTTCTGGTTCCTGAACTTCAAGGGAATAAAGGTCTGGAACCCCCCTGTCCGGTCCTGAAGTTGACGAAGACGCTCCATGTGATCTATTCGATGGACATAATTTTCATAATGACCGTAAAGCATGGTGGCATTACTTCTAAGCCCCAATTCATGGAGGACTTCGTGCATTTCCAGCCATTCTTCGGAACTGCACTTTCCTCCGGCGATCTTTTCCCGAAGCTCTTCATCAAAGATTTCGGCCCCGCCACCGGGCATGGAATTCAATCCTGCATCTACCATTGCTTTCATCCCTTCCCGGTAACTGACTTTGGCCTTTTTGAAAATGT
>JBFGVE010000162.1:0-5878 GCA_041565275.1 Bacteroidia bacterium | reverse complement strand
TGAGGAAAGCAAGCAACGTTTTTTTTAACCTTTAAAACCCATAATAGACTAATGTCTGACCACGACCGAATATTTAGAATATTTAACCGGGCGGAGGGAGAAAACCAGATGCCCGAAAGCGAGGGGATCCGCTCAGAATCCCCGCCACCCCTTCAATTAACCGCCTCGCCCGTTGACCCTCTAACCGGGGGCGGGGAGGATGAAAGGTTCCCTTGGATCGGGATGGTAAAATCTGACGCATGGAGTAGCGGGTTTTACTCTGCCCCCTACAAATCGAGCAAAACCGCCGACCTCCCCAAGGGAACCAAGATCCAGGCGACCGGCCGTTCCTCCAGGTGGCTGGAGGTCGAAATTCTCAGCGGAGAGAACAAGGGCCAATGCGGTTTCATTTCATCCGAACGGGTGGAGAATCTGGAAGAGACCGACGGCGCAATCAATGCCGAACCCTACGAAGAAAAATTAGAAATTGGGGACAAGATCGAAAACGCAGCCGGTCCGGTTCCGCTGGAAGAAGGATATGAGGACGCGCTTTTCTATTCCCAGGAAGGGGATAAGATTTTTGTGGTTCCCGGCGACCGTATCGCGGTTGAACCTAGTGCCCAGGAGGTCGAATATCAAAGCCTGATCCACTCCTTTCGGGAACGGGGGGCCACCGGATTCACGACCCTGTATATCACCTATCCCGGCGACGAGGAATTTGCACCGCTGGAATGGTATAGCCAAGCCTCAATGGGTGGAATGCTGGACATCTGGGGTTCTTTGCTGGAAGAGTTTGCCGGATTGATGGGGCAAATGAACCCGCCTGAGTTTGCGCCCGGAAAACAACCGGTCCCGTTTTATATCGGAAATGAAGCTCATAAAGCTATTTCAGCCTACTATGAAAAAGCTCATTCGACTGATATTGTGTTTACGAACTACTTTCCAATAGCCAGTATTTTGGCCGCCTATGGGAAAAAGGGAATCATTCCAGATTATAGTGCCTTGTCAGAAAAGGAACTTGCGGACAAGCCCGATATAGCAAACATAGACCTTAATCATCTTTACGAAATAAAGCCTTGGAACGCTCCCGAACAGGGTATAAAGGAGGCAGTTTACTACCAGCAGATTTTTTCAAAGGCGAAAGTACCCATGCAGCTCGGGCCAATGCATGATGCGGCTGCAAAAGGAGTTCTACCCGTTCCGGGAGGGCACGTAATATTCTATTCGCCGATGCCCGGGGTTATCCTTTATAAGTGGAAACCCAAAGCGAAGGAGAAGGTGCCGCGCGAGGTACCCGAGCCGCATACCGTTCCTGTCCCTATGCCAGTTACAAGGCCTGACGCTATCCCCGATCAGCCATTCATACCTCCATTGGTGAACCCATTTCCGAAATACGAACCTGAGTCCAGAAGCATTTGGGAGTGGGAATATTGGGAAGAGGTAACAGGCTTAACCGGGGCGGCACTGGTCATCTATTTGATTATCTCGGAGGGAAGCCGTTTATTCCCCCCAAGGAATGCTATTCCGATTCCGTAACCCATATTAAAATGCTATTTCCTCAAATATTATTCGGTACTGGAAAGGAGGTACATCCTCCTGTGAGTAGGCTAATGAAAAAAGTAAAGAAGTCAATGGAATGGCCGGGGCGTCTGGACATAGATACTATTGATACTAAAATTGTAGCCCCCCGTAGTTCAGGGATCAAAGTCTTATTTAAAATAGATCCGACCATCGGTGGCACAAAGTGCTTTCGAGCTTATGGCCCCTTTAGATATTTTCCTTTTGATTTGAGCAGGGACAGAACCCAATTTTGGGCGGAGAACAATTTGCTCTTCGATAATTTAGTTGGACAGCCTTGGGGCTTACTGGCCTTATTGGGAATCGAGGGATATGTACCAAGAATGGAGTTTGACGAAGTTCGGTCAAGGCTTTTCTTTGAGAGCCTGGTTGAGAATTGGGAAATCTTCCTAGAAGAACGGCACCTATTTGAGCAAGAGGATTGGCAAAGCCCGACCCCTGTGTATTTCTGGAATGGCGCCCATAATCGGCTTTGGAATGCTCTGCGAGATTGCGGCGGTGTCCCTTCGGAAATACTGAATTCTGTCCCTTTACACGAACGAGATGATTATCAGGCGGTACGCTGGATAAACGAGTATATTTTGAAATAAACCCCCACCAATTTTTTTCAGTGACCCGCCCTCATTCGGGCGGGTTTTCCTTTACCGGTGCACTTCCTGCACAGGTTTAGGTGAATCGTTTTTTGACATTCTGAACACCTAAACCTTTTTTTCGGAATATCACCCCCTCCCTAGGTTTCGAACAACTTAGGTTGCAGCACGTCTTTTTGGGATATTCTGTGGGGTTTGCTTGGATTGTTGAGGAACTCAAGGAGGTGGATGTAATTGGGCAAGTGGAGCCGGACCATGGAACAGATATTGGAAAAGGCCCATTTTCGCTTCAGGCCGTTCTTGCTCACTATATAAGTGAGATTGGCAATCAGGCAGGCCCAGACCTGGATCTCGTTGGCGTTTTGGTTATCTCCGAGGAAGTAGCTACTTCGTTTGTGTGAGAACTCACAAAGTAGCGATAAGGCGGGAATTTATTTATGCCTTTGATTTATTCCACTTTCCCCGGACAACAGTGATCTTAAATCAACTTTTTCCAGATATTAAAGGCTTTCGATTCCAGGGAGTTGAAATTCTTGAGGATGCGCTCCAATTTCAACTCAAGGCCACTGCAAAAAATATCGCCATATTCAAGGAAGACCAACCGATTGGGCGAGCAGAAGATTGCCAGTCCCGCGACAAAAAGGCACTCAATTTTCACATTAATGCAAGCCTTACAGCAGGCAACATCGCCAAAGTATAGATATCGACCCTGCCTTGGCTTTAAATCATCCAAACTATCAGCCATTATTGCAATTCGGGTTGAGGCCGACTTAAATTGTCCGAAGTATTGTCATAATTGAGTTTAATTTTATGATAAAGTCAATAGCTTAGCATTGTAAGGGCTGTCTGTGCTTTTGTACACGAGTTTGATATGGTTTGTCAAACTTGGGCTGAGATTTGAATAAACCGGACAAACAGCGCTGTAAGTCTACTAAAATTTTAATTACCATGCTATTGTCTTAGTCACCTCTAAGCCCTGTCTTTTGGTGCGGCAAGTCAGATGACCCGTAGTCTTGAGCCTGTTCTTTGTAATGCGCATCATATCCTGAATGCAATTGGTGGTCGGATAGGCTGAACGTTCTGAATGGCTGTTTAAGTCCGTCCAAGGCAGGGGTGCCCGGTTCCGGGCGGTCGGCAGTAGTACTTTCAGGCAGTCCGGGTACCGGAGGACCATTGGGCTCGCCAGGGGGTGCATCGTCAGAAGAAGGATGGCCAGGAGGTGGCCCGCCAGGAAGTGGCTCGCCAGGGGGTGCATCGTCAGAAGAAGGCTCGCCAGGAGGTGCATCGCCAGGAGGTGCATCGTCAAAAGAAAGATCGCCAGGAGGTGGATCGACAGGGTCACTTCCCTTCTGGGAGGAGGACCTTCGTCCCTGGCCTTCAAATCGCTTCTTGACTTCTTCGTAATAGGGGACAACTTCTGCAAAGCCCCTGTTCACTGCGGATTCCATCGTTTTGTACACATCTAGGCAGTCGTTCATCAAGTGCTTGCCCGCTACCAACTGCGTTTGTCTCAGCTTCTCTTCAAAGCTCCTCAGGGTAGCAAGCAAAGCTTCAATTTGAAAGAAGATGGCATATTCATTCTGAAACTCCGTCATGGAGACATACCCTGGAAGAACAGCGACATTGTCCACCGCGTGTTTGACGGTCTGAACAAACTTCTTGTTGCTGGTTCCGATCCTCACCAGGCGGCGTTGGTCACGGGGGCTGAGGCCACGGGAGAAAGAGAAGGATTGATCGAGGAGGTCAAGTGCTGTGGCAATGTCCTTCAACTCGTTTGCGGAAAACTGGCGGTTTACCCGCCCTGGATTTGTGCTCATAGTTGTAGAGGTTTGTGTGGTAAAAAATTACAATGCCAAAGTCGCAAATATTGTCGAGAGTATCGTTACATCATTCTCCGGATTCCAGAATAGAAATGGGCGTGAAATTATACTAAGTTGCTGGGAACTAATGGTTTGATTCTTTCAATTCCAGAATAAGATATGTTGTATCGGCTCGGTATTAGGTAATCTGACCACCACCGGGCTGTAATTTAAACACAGCTGAGTAATGGTACGACCATCGTCGAATTGCACTCCAAGCACTACTGGGTTGACCAACGACGACCACCAGAATGCCTGCTGAATACAACGCTACTGTCCACCCACCACCACCAGCATATCTGCTGAACACAACGCCACTTTCATCCGGCTACCATTGTGTTGAACGGTCGTCACCAAGTGAATTAACAATGAACCCAACTCAACTGTCCACCAATCACCACATAGGTGTAATTTCGTGACCAGTTGAATACACGATGAACCAGACCTGCTGTCCGCCGACCGCCACCGAACCCCACTGGAACTGCCAATTAAACTACACTCTGAACACTACTGAAATACCCTGCGGCCTCCGCTGCACTGAGGTGATGCCCCGGATTTACTTGGTCACCTCCACTTCCCTAAAACTCCATGCGGTAGCTCAGGTTGGGTATGATACCCAACTGGGTTCGGGTTTCCTCCCGGTCGGTGAGGAAATCATAGTAGTAATAGGCGACGTTCCGGGTATTGAGTGCATTTTGGAGGTCTATACCAAGTGTACCTGTAAATTGTGGCTTGTCTACCCGGAGAATCAACCTCAGATCCAACCGGAAATAATCGGGTAGTTGTTCCGAATAACCATTGCTCTGGTCAAATACAGTCCTTTTTGCTAACCTCGAAGCCTCAAGGTCAACAGGCTGGGACCGCAAGCCTCCCCGGTAGACGCACCTGAAATTAATCCCAACCGTCTTGAACTTCCCTTTTTTATTTTCCCGGCCTCGCTCCCACCCAGCAGTCAATGAAGTCAAATACCGACTGTCAAACCGCGTTGGTACCCAATGGCCGACTTCATCCTGGTATTCTGACCTGAAAACTGTTCCGGACCAAAGAAAGTACCAACCAGCACTCAGCCTTCTTTCAAGACTTCCCTCCACCCCGAAATTCCTCCCTTTCCCTGTATTCATCAACCGGTCCTGCACATATCCATCCCAAAGATTCAAGACCGAATACAAACGCTGCGTATCCTGGTAAATAGGAATATTGTACAGATCCTGGAAATAGGCATCCAAGTTGATCGAAAAAGCAGGCTTAGGCAGCCAGGCATAACTCAAACCGTAGTGTCTTGCTTTGCTGAAACCCAGGGAAGTATTCCAATCGACAAACAAACCACCTGGGGAGCTTCCCTCCTCTCCACTCAAATAAGTTCCGGGATACTGCAGCTGGCTGTGGATACCCACTGCACCCTTGAGACGCATCCTGGATTTCAGAATATAGTTGAAAGCTGCCCGTGGTTCAATGCTCCGCGAATCACTCATCCCGAAATACAAGGAATGGAGACCGGCATCCATTCGCAACCGGTCCCCCAGATTGACCATCCACTGTAAAAAAGCCTGCCCGAGCCAAGTCTTTCTTCTTCCTTTTGATGCAAAGTTGTAGGGCTCGGCAACTCCCGGTTCCCGGAAAATACTTGTCACCTCAAAATCCCGGTAACTGAAGATAAGGCCGGCCTTCATCTGGCAATTCTCACCGACTACTGCGCTAAGAGCGGAATTGCCGGATAGAAGGTTGTAATTCAAAACGTCTTGGTCCGAAGAGAGAGAAGTACCGGCCAGAGGATCCAAAATGAAGGCCTTGTCACGAAATTGCCTGGTAGAAGACCATGCAACAGTGGACTTCAGCAACATCCGGTCACCCAGAGAGATCTTGTGATTGCCC
>JBFGVE010000161.1:0-5925 GCA_041565275.1 Bacteroidia bacterium | reverse complement strand
TGCAGCTGTGGTGCTGATCCCTGTTGGCGACCCGTGGAAGATAAAAGCGGCTCCTTCAGAGGTTTGGCCACTGTCGTAATAAACTGCCCCGACGATCACATCACTGTACCCGTCACCGTTTACATCGCCGGCGCTGCTGACGCTCCAGCCCATTCGTGCACTTGCCTGGTTACTTTCGACTGTGGCTGCGGGGGTGGTGCTGATCCCGGATGGTGACCCGTGGTAGATAAAAGCGGCCCCTTCATCGGTTTGGCCGTTGTCGTACAAATCTGCTCCGACGATCACATCACTGTAACCATCACCGTTTACATCGCCGGCGCTGCTGACGCCGTAGCCCATTCGTGCATTTGCCTGGTTACTCTCGACTATGGCCGAGGCTGTGGTGGAAAGTGGGTCGATGGTAAGGGGATACTTCGCATTTTGATCATTTACCGCAAGGTATAACCTGTTCCCTTCCAGTTCCATTTCAGCTTGAATTTCCTTTCCCTGGCTGTCATATACTTTCAGGTCTTTGTACCTGACTTTGGCTGTGATCGTTTCTCTATGGCCTTTCTCTCCGAATACCAGTTCTCTTGGCCCGGCCAGGGAAGGGGTCAGCTCCGATTCCAGGTCAATGCCCACTTTCAAAGGTCCTTTTCCTGCAGGTTTATTTTGCAGGATGAAGTTCTGGCGCATACCTGACACATCATTGATGTATTCTATTGTCAGTCCACTCGCGTAGTGGTACTGGAGATTGTTGTTGTGAATTTCCTGTACAGGTGCTTCGTCCGCACCCAAACGGAATTCTTCTCCCCGGAAGATCCCCTTGAACCTCAAAAAGACTTTCCAGTTTTCCTCGTTGAGGCTGTCCTGCCTGGTTTCCATGCTAAACCCGTCTTTATAGTAGTGAAACCTGAGGTTTTGTGACCTGTTGGGGCTTTGAAGGCCACCGCTATCGGTAGGACTGATCTTGTATTCGCTTTGGGCGATACTCCGCTGTACCTGGGCCATCCATCCGGAACTGGTATCTTGTGCAACCTGTGCACTTAAGCTGTGGAAAGATAATACCAGGGAAAGTGCAATGAATAAGCTTTTCATAACCTATTGATTGAGATTGACGTTTGGGAATTATTAATTTCTGTTCTACTGCGGGTAAGTCCTCTTGTTACCACGCATAAGCTGCGCAAATTGCCAAAAAGGATTGCAAATATAAAAACAAAATATGATCTTATCTTACAGCACTATTAATATGTGCCTCCATTCCTTTTCCATCAAGAGCCTTGAGAGATGCTACCTGGTCACAATGCACATATCCGGGACACGAGACCGAATTTTGTACTTGCTTAAAGTTCAATCACAATGCTGGTTTGCCGCCCAGGTTCAACCCGGACCTTGCAATCTTCAAAGGCAGGCACCCTGAACCAGATATTAGGGTTCTGTGAGAACCCATAGTTCTCTTTGGGGGCACCCAAAAAATTGGTGTTGAGAACTCCGTCGTTATTTTCATCTTGATACGCTGCGACAGCGTAGCTACCAGGGGAGAGACCCTCAAAGAGAAAATTTAAAGAGGTATGGGAGGCGGGGAGGACCTTGCCCTTAAATTCACTATTTTCATTCAGAAATGATTCTGCACTGTTGTACAAACCTATCCTGACTGTTTCGCTGGTATTGACTTCGATATTTTGAACGATAACCAGCAGTGAACCTTGGGCTGGCTGTTGGAGGCCGAGCAAGAACAGCAGTGGGATGTACAGCATGGTACCTATCATCACTCAGCGGGACTAAGTGTCAAGGTTAGCTGTATCGCTCTCGGGGGGGCGGCTACTCTTTGCATCTTTAAGGAACCCTACAGCTTTTTCTGCACTTCCAATTGCCTTTACAAGGTCAGTTATATTCTCTTGAATTTCCGGATCTTCAGGATTTAATTGGGGAAGCAATTTCATCAAAGCCTTTTGGCTATTTTTCTTAGATACATTTTCGGTCCGGCAGGCTTTACAGAAGTCAGGAGTGGCATCTGTAGGGAGCCTGGCGATCTCGTACCAAAACTTCTGTTCACTGGCTGTAAAAACATAGCTCTTTTTACAACTGGTACATTTCCGAGGATTGTCAATATAGAAATAGTGCTCAGTTGAGCCTATGTAAGTATGTTTTGAGATATCAGCTTTAATGGCTTTTTTGGACTTGACGCAAGCTTTGCAGGCCCATTTAGTCCATTGTAGCTGTTGTACTTCTTTAACCCAATTTCGGGCATGGTTTGCAGTAGGAGATGCCTTGGCGATAATATCAATCAGGTCAGTATCAAAAAGGCGCTTCTTTTTCTTGCAGACAGGGCACTTCATCCTAGTCTTTGCCCGATCTATGTCGGGAGGGAGCATGTTCATGTACGAATATAAATGAGGTTAAAGAATCGGGAATAAAAAAAAGCAGCGGATACTGTTCCCTGCTTATTCCCAGTCAGAAATAGTCAACTTTAGTTTGCGGATACCTGGAAAGATTCCAACTGAGCGATCAACCGAGTGATACGCCTTTTTTCGCGTTCG
The DNA here is from genome assembly GCA_041565275.1 of Bacteroidia bacterium. Classification (GTDB taxonomy): domain Bacteria; phylum Bacteroidota; class Bacteroidia; order J057; family JADKCL01; genus CAWUKT01. Next base: position 3,406 of record JBFGVE010000161.1, on the reverse strand, counting down.
TCTAAATTGCGCACTCCTACTCTTTCTACTTCATGGATAAGGTCCATACGGTCACCCAGCTCACGGTACGAAAGAGCTGAAACGGGAGACTTATTGGTGCGAATCCTCACGATTTCCCGGTTAAGAAAAGATTTTGCAGCAATAACTTTTGAATGAAGATCATTTATCGTCATAGTATTTCACAGAATTTTAAGTAATCAATTACACAAACACGAAGGCTTCAATAATAAGCTATTTTTATCACAATTCCAAGTTAAGTTTTGACTTTAGGGGAATACTTCATTTCATAGAAGGTTTTGTACTTGCCTTTGGAGATCTTCCCCAATTTGGATTTGATCAATTGCTTGCGCATACCTTTCACATAATCAGTAAACAAATGCCCTTCCAAGTGGTCGTATTCGTGTTGAATGATCCGAGCTTTTAAGCCTGTAAATTGCTTTTCGTGGGTATTGAAGTTTGCGTCTTGGTAACGGATCAGAACCCTCTCTTTGCGGAAGACTTCCTCGACCACATCAGGGATGCTCAGGCATCCTTCCTCGAAACCCCACTCATCTCCTGTCTCCTCCATTATCTTAGGATTGATGAATACTTGCTTCCATCCCTCCATGGATTCGTCTCCTTCAAGGGTGCCTTCCATGGGACTTCCATCTACTACAAAAATGCGAAGGGATCTGCCAATCTGGGGGGCAGCCAAGCCAACGCCCTTGGCATTGTACATTGTCTCGTACATATCCTCAATCAACTCATCTAGATTGATAAAATGGGTAGGGATCTCTTCTGCTACTTTGCGTAGGACGGGGTGTCCATAGGCTATAATCGGTAGAATCATGCGACTTATTTACTTGCCAAATATTCTTGTAAAATTAAAGTGGCACTCATGCGGTCTATACTCCCTTTCTCACGGCGTTTCTTTTTTGATACTCCGGCTGCCACCATTGCCTGAACTGCCATCTTTGAAGTGAACTGCTCATCCCATAGCTCCACGTACAATTTGGGGAAGGTTTTATCTAAACGCGCCTTGAAATTACGGATCTCCCCGGTACAATTTGTATCCCTTCCATCAAGCCGGGTAGGCCAGCCCAATACAAAGCCCTCAACAGGTTCTTTCGCCACAAGTTCCTTCAGTTTATTCATCAACTGCGGTGTGTGAACCGTGTCAAGACCAGAAGCAATGATTTGCAGCGGGTCGGTCCAGGCTAAACCTGTCCGTTTCAGCCCGTAATCAATGGAAATGATGCGAGACATTCCGCAAATATAAGTACATTCCACTATAAGTACATTCCTCAACTACAAGCCGTGTCGCCTTGTTTGAGGCGCTATCAATGTAAGCCCCTTTTGTTTACCTTTGGATGACTTTGGTAATAGAAGAAAAGCGTTCAATAGCATGAATTCAGAACGGTTCCGGGAATTGTTACAGGAGAGGATACTCGTTCTCGATGGGGCAATGGGTACGCAAATACAGCAATTCAAGCTCAAAGAAGAGGACTATAGGGGCAAACGATTCCGGGACTGGCCAGGAGATCTGAAGGGAAACAACGACATTCTGGTATTGACCAAGCCCGGGTTGATCCAATCCATACATGAAGAATACCTGGCAGCAGGAGCAGATATCATAGAAACCAATACGTTCAATGGAAATTCCTTTTCCATGGCTGATTATGAGATGGAGGAGTTGGTTTTTGAGATCAACCAAGTGGCTGGGGGACTGGCCAGGGCAGCGGCAGCTAAATATTCCACTACAGACAGACCCAGGTTTGTCGCAGGTTCACTGGGGCCAACCAATAAAACCGCTTCCCTGAGTCCTGATGTTAATGATCCGGGATTTCGTGCTGTCAATTTTGATCAACTGGTAGGTGCATATCTTGAGCAGGCCAGGGGGCTGATGGCTGGAGGTGTGGACCTGTTGATGGTAGAAACTATTTTTGATACACTCAACGCCAAAGCAGCGATCTATGCGATCACCAAGCTCAATGATGAATTGGGTTATGAGGTACCTGTAATGATTTCCGGGACCATCACCGATGCCTCAGGGCGCACCTTGAGTGGCCAGACCACTGAAGCCTTCTGGATCTCCGTTGCCCATTGCCCCAATCTTGTCAGTGTAGGACTCAACTGTGCCCTGGGGGCAGTGCAAATGCGCCCTTACATTCAGGCGTTGTCGAAGCTGGCAGCTGTTCCCGTTAGTGCTCACCCCAATGCCGGCCTTCCCAACGAATTTGGTGGCTACGACGAAACCCCCCTTCAGATCGCCGGATTTATCAGAGACTTTGCCAAATCAGGTTTTCTGAATATTGCAGGAGGCTGTTGCGGAACAACTCCCGCGCATATCCGCGCTATCGCTGAAGCAGTGCGTACCATTCAACCCAGGGCAATACCCACGGTTGAACCCAACCTCCGGTTGAGTGGACTTGAACCTGTTGTCTTACGTCCGGAAACCAATTTTGTCAACATAGGAGAACGTACCAATGTCACAGGTTCACGCAAGTTTGCCCGCTTGATTGTGAATGGCAATTACGAAGAAGCAGTCTCAATCGCTCGGAACCAGGTAGAAGGTGGTGCTCAGATCATCGATATCAACATGGATGAAGGGATGCTTGATTCTGCTGATGTAATGGTCAAATTCATAAATCTGATTGCTGCCGAACCGGATATTGCCAGGCTTCCTTTCATGATCGATTCATCCAAATGGTCAGTCATTTTGGAAGGACTGAAATGTCTCCAAGGAAAAGGGGTGGTCAACTCCATATCGATGAAAGAGGGGGAGCAGGCATTTAAGGATCAGGCGCGCGAGATCATGCGTTACGGTGCTGCGGTGGTAGTCATGGCTTTTGATGAGAAAGGACAAGCAGATTCATTTGAACGCCGCACGGAGATCTGTTCACGAGCTTACCGCATCTTGACCGAGGAAGTAGGTTTTCCAGCCCAGGATATCATCTTTGACCCGAATATTCTTACCATCGGCACGGGCATCGAAGCGCACAACAATTACGCCATCGACTTTTTCCGTGCAACTGCCTGGATCAAGAAAAATCTTCCCCTGGCAAAAGTAAGTGGCGGGGTCTCCAATATCTCCTTCTCTTTTCGTGGCAACAACACTGTTCGTGAAGCTATTCACGCTGCATTTCTCTATCACGCCATAAAGGCCGGGCTGGATATGGGGATAGTAAACGCTGGAATGATCGAAGTCTATGAGGGGGTCTCTGCCGATTTGTTAGCGTGTGTTGAAGATTTACTTTTCAACCGGCGGCCCGATGCAACTGACCGACTGATCGACCTTGCAGAGCAATTCAAAGGCAGGGGAAGGAAGCAGGGTGGAGCGAATTTGGAATGGCGGGAAAAGCCGGTTGAGGAACGTCTAAGCTATTCGCTGGTCAAAGGCATTGTGGACTTTATAGAGGTAGATATC
>JBFGVE010000160.1:0-6000 GCA_041565275.1 Bacteroidia bacterium | reverse complement strand
CAGTTATCGGCGCCAGGATATCATCTCTTATTCTCCTTACCAGGCGAGCTGGTAGTATTGACTCGGAACGTCTTGAGACATTGTCTGATTCCGAGACCGCGTGGGTTTTACCCCAACAGCCCCCTCCCGGCGGACCTTCGGTTCTCTGAAAGCGCATATCTATTTTCAGGTATGTCGTTTAAGTTTGCGATCGTGTTGCCCATGTCGGCTTTATATCGCGACTGTTCTTTATTAAGTTTTCCTTTCCGGAATTTGTCCCTTATTTATGAATATGTGATGTCTTGATCTATGTAGTCAAGCAGCATTTATCGGTCTCTCTGAGGACTTCGGAGATTATCATCTTCGTTTCTTGAAGGCCTTTCTTTGAAACAGGTCCGTACATGATGCATGCATCCGTGTTTGAAACTGATGCACGCTGTTATTATACATATACTAGTACGATTTATCATCTTTTGATATGTCTGGTTTTCCAGGCTAGGATGAGCGCTAGTCGGAACACTCGATCCCGCTCCCGTTCTCGGTCGGCTTCTCGCTCTCCGGGAAAACGTAGACGGATTTCGTCTAAAATCAACCTGAAGAAGGATTTCGAGAAAATCAAACCTGGCACGACGGATGTCGCTAACCATGATACCGTGATACAGTTTTTCTTTTCAGAACTAGAGCTCGCAAATCTATCCGATGGAGCTAGATGGACATCTAGAATCTCCGAACTCGCGAAAGATGCTTGGTCGAAGCTGCACAATAGCTCTGCTATTACTTGGATGGGTATGATGGAAGGGATAGAAAACCCGTTTTCTTTCTCCAAGTCGGAGATGATTGATATGCTCATATCGGCTAAAGTATTTCCGCTCTCCGCGGCTGATCTGAGGTCAAAGGCTTTCGCTTGGTTAGCTGCCCGTGGCGAGGATATCTCGTTCCCAAAATCACCGAGATCTGTGCCACGGGATCCTGTGTCATTTATTTCTTCTGTTACTGATAACGATGCTGATGATATTTCACCCACTCAGATTTTCGATGCTTCGTCGAATACTTTGGAGAATGACTTGGCTGCTGTCCCCCCGGGTGGCGAAATGACGGCCGTTTTGAAATCTATTTTATCTATTTCCAGGAGTGCGGTTGATCATAACAAAGCTATGTGGCAGATGATGAGTTCCCTCAAAGCCTCAAATTCTACTCCTGATCCTCCAACGCCTTCGGTCATTCAGAATTCCGAAAACGTTTTAGACGCAAGATCGGCTGTCTCTAAACACTTGGACAAGATTTCTAGGCAAGTGAAGGACCATTCCCCCTTCAACTTTTACCAACTCACACATCGTCGGATTGAGCAGATTAAATCTAACCCCCGTCATGACAGGTTTCTGACTATCGCGGGAGGGTTGTCTGTCCGCCTTGAAGATCAGAACAGCTCGTCGGATAACTTTACTGATTTTGGCAACTCCTCTTCGAAACACCTGGAAAATTGGCACGAGCTATCATTCGCTTTCGTTCACTATTTAGCAATGCTATCTGGGCATCACCCGGATCTGGTCCAAGACCGTTGCGACTTCTACACCTGGCTCAGTTCGGCCAATATGTATTCCATCCGTTCCAGGGTGTCTTATTTCTCGGAGTTTACTTACGAGCATTTCGCTAGCCCAAGTTGGTCCAATTCTAGCAAAGCTAATGTCCGCCTTATCGCGCAGACCTTAGAGATGAGCTCCGTACTCGGCGGTTCGTCTACTGAGAAGAAGAAAAGCGGCGTGCCCTCTTCAGGCACTCCCTCTGGTGGACGTAGTCCGAAGAAGAATTATCAGAATAACTCCAATCATTCTTCTGGCAAGAGACTCTGCAACTCCTCCCACGATCTGAAGTGGGTCTGCAAACCAGGCAGGGACGGGAAATGCGGTTACCTCCATAAGTGCAAAAGCTGCGGTGGGAATCACGCGCTAAGCAAGTGCGCTAAGAAGAAGAATGCTTCGGGATCTGCTTCTGGATTACCCCCGTACGTATATCTCTTTCTATGATTTGACTCGCGCATGATTGTGTTTCATATTGCTAACTTTCTTTTCAAGAAAGTTGCGAGTCTGCAGCATCTAGTAGTAGACATGATTATGATCTTGATTTCTCTATCTATACCGATTTGATCGTACTTTGTGATTGCCAACGCAGATAGTTGCTCCCCTGTTGAAAGAAAGGTCTCCGTCGACCAAGAACGGAGCAGTGACGTTTTCGTCTATACTATTACGAAAGACGATGACGAGAATAGCTTGATTCCTTACCCACAGCACATGTTCCCTAGATTACCCCTACCATTATCCGACTATTCCGACATTCACACTCCTTTCCGTGTTCATTCTTCTTTTGTCGCTCAGGCAGATGGTTGGATGTATAAGTTATTACGATTGCGTATTTCGCATGATTTGTTTGGCACTCTCGCGGATTCTTATTGTAAATCTTATGGGACGTTATCTCGGGCTTGGGCTTCTGAGGTTCTGCTGGTGAATGGCTGTTTTGATACGATTCCCGAATCTATTACAAAAGCAGCGAATGAGAAATGTGTGTGTGTTTGTGTTGTCCCTGTACCTGCCGGTGTGGGATATGCATGGTACGATCTGTTACGTTTACACGCCGCTGAAGTGATTCCTTTGGTTTTTGGACCAAATTTCTTTGGGAGAGGTGAGGCCATTTTAGGCAAAGGTAATTCCTCTATCCCTTCTCGCCCTCGTGGTTTTGAAATCATCATCGCCGATTTCCGCCTAGGTAAGGCTCCTCCTTCTCCTAAACGTACCCCTCGTTTTAGTTTTAGTAGGTTGGATATGAATGTTATGTATGATTCCTCTTCTCTTCCAAAACTGGACCCTCTTCCTTTTTTCATTACGAGGATTTTGTCTTTGCCAGAGTCTTTAGATCGGAAGTGCGATGACTCTGTGAAATCTTGCCCTCCTCTGGAAAGGTCAAACTTATTACCCATCAGACCGGAGGTCCCTGTTCAATTTAATCTGCCTGCCGTTCAAGCTGCAGCTTTAGAGTATCCTGATGCGTTTACAGGGGCTTACGTGCATAGGGGATCGGAAAGGGGTTACGGTTCTTTTTCTGGGGATAGATCGAAGCATGTGTTGATTCCGAATATGCCTTCTTTTTCGCATTGTGCTAACATTATTCGTGAAGGTTGTATGAAAGATGTGAGCATCGGTAGAAACCTTGGTCCTTTCGGTGCTCCTCCTTTTCCAAACAAATGGTGTGATTCACAACCTCGGAACGTTCCTCTGGGGGCTGTTCCGAAACATAAATGGTCTCCTGAAGACGGCGCAAAACGCCCTATAGGGAACTGTTCTGCCGGAGACTCGTCTTCTATCAATGCTCTACAGGACGACCCTTCGTTTTTACAAGTTCACAGATCATACTCTGATGTTGTTCAGATCGGAAAGTTTTTCGGGACTGGGACTGCGTGGGTTGCCGCGGACGTCGTAGGGGCGCATAGGTTAAACGCTATTGACGTCGATAATTTGCATTTGCATTGTAAACTGGTGGTTACTGAATCTTTTGGGGAAGAATGGTTTGTCGAACGGTGTAACCCGTTCGGTTTGATCAACTCTTTTTGGTCCTGGGAAGCTTTGGCTTCGGTGATTGACTGGCAACTGTTAAAGAAGGGATTGAGACTCCTGTTCAGGTACGTTGATAATTTCTATGCAGCGATTCCTCCTTTGCGTGATGGTTCAGTGAATTATGCTTTGATTCGAGTTGTAAGCAGGATCTTTGATGAGGTTATGTCATCTTTAGGTATTCCCTTGCACGAGCGTCAGGTCGGTTGCTCTTCTAACTTATTGTGCTTAGGTTGGATTACAAACAACAAGGATCAGGTTTCGGTTTGCGTACCTGAGAGGGTAAAGCTAATGACTGACTTGCTGAAGAGCTGGACTGGAAAGAATGTTTGCTCGTTGCAGAGTTTGATGAGTTTGATTGGTCTCTTATATTTTGTAGGGGAATGCTTTTGTATTGGCAGGGCGGATTTGCGCCCTTTATACGACTTGCGCACGCACGGCTCGGAAAAAGCTGCCAGGAGAAACGTTGACCGTTCTAAAGTTTTTCTTGATATTCCGCCTCATGTAAAGTCCGTAATCTCTTTTTGGAATGCATATTTCCCGTTGTGGGACGGGTGTGCCCCTTTTACTGTTGAGCCAGGCCCCTGTTGCATTTGGGATACGATAATCCGCACAGACGCTTCCCCTTTGTGGGGCGCGGGGGGCACACGTTCAGATAACTTTTATTTTTGCATTGAATGGTCTCAAGAAGAGAGGTCGAACGCTATGCGTGTAAGCAATGTTAGCGCTCCTTTTTTCGAGGCTTTGTGCTTTTTATTTGCAATGCGTATTTGGGCTTTCGCTTTGCGCGGTAAGACTGTATTATGGGAGACGGACTGTAAACCCGTCCAACTTGCCGTTCTGAAAGGCTATTCGCCTTCCGACCCTTTGCAGGCTGTTATCTTTGAAATTCGTATGCTCCTCGCGTTTTACCACATTCGCTTGCATCCTTCTCAGGTCGACCGGCGTTTTGTTGAAGTTGAAGATTTACTCTCTCGTTCTTCCGTTATCAAGGCGTTTCGAGTATGGAAAGGAAGAAGGGGTCTGGGATCTTGGGACCGCAAGAAGGCGGTACGGGGTACGCGAGGGGATTTTCGGGCTCGGCCCTGGAGGCTAGGGTAAACGACGCGGTTCATGCTGGCATTGACCCCAACACTCGTGCGGGTTACGCTTCGGGGGCCAGATGGTATGCGAGTATTATTGCTAGATACGGTTTGGTCCCTTTCCCTGTATCTGAGCTCTCGCTTTGTATGTTCATCGTTTACGCCTGCATGTTTGTCTCGGTCCGTTCTGTATACAAGTATTTGAGCGGCATTCGCAGCCACCAAATAGAACTTGGTATGGGATGGGAAGTGGCCGGATGGCACAAGGTCGCTCGTTGTTTCCGGTTCGTAAAAAAGAAATACGGCTTGAGTGCGTCTCGTTTCCGTCGCCCGTTAACCATTATCATCCTGAACTCTTTCTCTTCGGTTTTGGACTTCTCTAAGCACAACGATCGGATGTTTTTTGCCGCTTCTTGTGTTGCGGTTCATTTGTTCTTGAGGGGTTCCGAATTTCTTTTTGATTCATCCCACCGGCAATGCCAGCGACTTTGCAGAAAGGATTTTTCATGGCTGAAACATTCTTCTCCTTTCTCGCGTTTCTCTTTTTGCATCGGTTGCGATAAGGTGAAATGGTGGCGATCCGACGTGACTGTGTTCGGAGTGGCTACTGGGGCTTTTTCTTGCCCAGCCAGGGCTATGCTAAATTATTTATCTCGTTCCTCGATTGTGCTTGCGGACAATGATTTTTTATTCTCTCTTGAGGATGGTTCTCCTCTTTCCCGCGGATACATGATGAAGAGGACGGCTGAAGTTATTCGCTCTTTAGGCATAGATATGTCTGCTTTCAATGGTTTCTCTTGGAGGGGTGGCGGGGCAGTATCGGCTAAGATGGCAGGTCTTCCTATTGACACCATCAAAGCTTTAGGCCGCTGGTCTTCGAACGCGGTATTGGTCTATATCCCGTTTTCTCTTTCCGAGTTGGAATTACATAGGAAAACGGTAGGTTCCATCTCACACGAATCTGCGACTAACTCGGGTTCCTCGTTATTCGTAGATGGGGGATTTGACTCTCATGGGTTATTCGTTGAGAGTGACTTTGCCGATTGCAATGCTTTCTCTGCCTCTTTGCCCCATGGGGTGGGGGTTTTAGAGTCTGTATCCTAAGGATCCGCGGCTATCCCTTCATAGCAAATGCTATGTTAGGGGTTAGCTTCTCTTATCTGCTTTATCTCTTTACGAGAAAGAAGATCTTCTGGATGAGAAGACCTTCTTTTCTAGCTAAACTAAGCATACTACCCGTATGTCTTAGGCTAGATTATAGCAGATAATCTGCGGATCTCGGATGAGATTCTAGCGCCCACTTCCCAACTCTTGGGTAATTAGGAAGCTTGGACTTT
>JBFGVE010000159.1:0-6026 GCA_041565275.1 Bacteroidia bacterium | reverse complement strand
TCCCCATCGTTTTCATCCGATAATTAAACGATTTGGTAGGTAGGTAGGACTAGTAATAGCATTCAAGAAGCTATAAATAAAGGAAGCTATTTTTTCTGAATGACCTCTGAATGAGCTCTGTCTTCTCGATAGCATTCAAAATGTGTTGATTCTCGTTGGCGCGTTGCCCTTTGGACTTCTTGTATGGACAGGCGTACAGAATTTTCCACTGTTTTGTATTTTTGTAAGGTTGAAAGACGGGTGTCGACTTGCGACTCTCTGACAACCAAACCAGGCTTACCGAGGGGCCCTCAGCGGGGTTACTTTCCTAAGATCTCGGTTCAGATCCACCCACGCCCACCCAATTCCCATTACCTCACTTTTCCAAACCAAATGACGATTTTGTTATCTTTCTCATCGGGAACGAATGAATAGCTTGGTTCTAGAAAACAATCGGCTCAAGTTTGAAAATGAACGGCTGTATTCTATCAACGGTTCGTTATCTCAGCGAATAACACAGCTAGAAATAAATACCGCTTTCATAGAGGAAAGTTTGGGCGGGGGCGATGGTCCTCCGCGGTTAGAACCGGAAGAAGTCCGAGCCTATCCTCTTCGAGGCTGCCTTGCTGAGAGAGGGGCATCGAATCGGCCTTACACAAGCTGGACCAAAATCAGTGGGGACTACCGGGATGGAGTCGGTAGCTTCACGGCCAATGAAATCGAAGTGGAGACGGCTGGTTTCGCTTGCCTCACGGAACCGTTCTATGGTCGTGTTGTGACGTTCGGCGACTCGCAAGCACGGCAGTCTTCGGAGTGTTTCGGACGCGAAGGGATTGATGGAGTTGAGATCACTCTGTCGGGATATGCTGCAGAGGACTTGTCCATGGTTGCGGAGGAGCTGCTATCTGACAAACTCCTCCCCGGTGACCTGCTAGCCCTGTACTCGGGAACCATGAATATCAAACGTGGGGACTCAGCGGATGCGATATACAGAGCAATGTGCAACCTCGTCTCTAAAGCTATTGACACTGTGGTCCCAGGAGTCATGGTGGTGGTACAACCGATTCCGTTCCGAAGAGCGTGGGCCGATCACCAAAACACCGGGCTGATCTCGGAGTGGTGTAAGCTGAATGCGTCCCTGTCTCAATTTGTTCGGTCGAAGTCTTCGCCTTGGCTGAGGATGGCGCCGGTGCCGTGGGCAGACATGAATTTGAATGATGCCTTTCATGACGATGGATATCACTTGTCCTTCTATGGCAAACGGCTCTACGCGGCGGCCGCTTTGTCCGTTGGAATGTCTACGGAACAGGTCCCCAATATCACAATTCCAGTCCAAACTCGGGGGACTGCAGCGGCTGGTCCAATGGGTGATGATTTGAAGAAAGGGGGGCTAAGCTCTGAGTCGACGTCCCCTAATCCGAATACGAACCCACCAACGCCGCCTGTCGAAACTCACAGCGATGACGACACAGTGGGGTACGCCTCGTCTAGCCCCGCAGAAGCTGTTGACCGTTCGAAAAGTGGAACATATGCACGCGCAGCCAAAACCAAACCAAACAAGCCCAAGAAACGCCCCGCAAAACCTACAAAATGCGCTCCAGAACCTTCCGATCCTCCAACTCAGCCATCAACACAGTCACCGTCAGGGAATGCCCCACAACAGGACGAAACTGCCCCCACTGTCCTATCCAAACTCGACATGGCCATCGAGCGCTTGAAACGAGTGTCTGTGGCAGAGTCTAAGATGGGACCAGCGCTCAAAGGTGTTTTCAAGGTACAAAAGATCCGCGGTGACGGAAACTGTTTCTTCCGAGCCCTACTGGATCAATTGCAGATGTATGGACCGGCGCTCGGCATCAAAGACTACATGGCCTTGCGGGGACTGGTGGCGAATGAGGTTGAATCGGCCGATTACATTGACTGGGAGTTCATGGCAAGGAACGCGGGCTCAAGCGTTTCAGGTGGTGGTGGCACGAAGGAGGCACTCGTGCAAAAATGCCGAAAGGACCGAGAGTACGTCGATGGGCAAGAAATCTATCTTGCTGCCGGGAAAGTGCTGGGGTGCACAATAGAGGTTTTCTCGGGAAACAACTGGGGAAGACAGGTGGTCACTATCCAGCCTGGCAAATGGACGGCAACTATCGGACTGGTGTCGGGGGCGCATTTCGTCAGCCTCCGACCTGTCATTGACGATTTGGATTTAGATTAGAGCCCGGCGCAGAAGGGAGGCGTGGAAAGGGAAGGGGATTATCTGTGTGCCACAAAGTGGATAATAACAAAAATTCATCCTGTACAAAAATAAAAAACAACGCCAAAGCGGATAATAACAAAAATTCATCCCGTACAAAAATAAAAAACAACGCCAACATAATTTTCGGAAATATCCAGGGGTACGATGCGTCCACCAGCCGGGTAGAAAAAAGAAATCAATTATCATTATTAGCTGCAGATGAGCAGCCCATCCTAATAGCCCTGAACGAAACGCATCGCGGAGAGAATGTGGGTTTGCCTAGAATAAAGGGATATAAATCATTGGGGTCTGGTAGGAGAAAAAAAGGGGGAGCGCGTCAGCCGGCGGTGTGGGAATGTACATTAGAAACGACATAAGGTTTGTGAAGCTAGAAACGGAAGTGTGCTCCTCCTTAGCACATGTTAAGGGTGAGCGGTTATGGATCGAGGCCTCTTTCAACACATATAAGATCACTGTTGGGATAGTTTATATGAGTGTAAATAAGTACAAGCAATGGAACTTAGATCTCAATAAGCTTCTTCTTAGTGACCTCGAATCACATCGGGAGAGAGGGGCTGACAGGGTTCTTTTGGTTGGGGATTTTAATGCAGATCCGCTCCAGCCGGACAACAGTGGTAGAAAACAGAACATTAAGCTGCTGGAGCAGCTCACCGATGAAGCGTCCCTGAAAATTGTTAACTTATTGAAGCCTAGCTGGTCGAGGAGTACGTGGTCGGCACGTGCTTCAGAATCTATGATTGACCTTGCACTTGGTACGGACGCTTTTTGCAGAGGAATCCGCAATTTCACGGTTGACGATAAAAATGCCTTTGGGATAAGGTCAGATCACCGGTTCATCAAAATCAGTTTAGATACGAAGATCGATGTTCCGAAGATTATTCAGGGCGAGCCTGGGTGGAAACTCTCGACGTTCCGGGAATTGGGGGATTGGACCGCATATGGAATGGCAGTGGAAACCTCTCTACTAGAAATGAATGAGCGAGAACGGGCTACAGTTAGCAGTCAGAATGACGCCATTGTCAGCGCTCTAGTGGAAAGTGCGGATAGTGTGATCGGTAAATCGTCTGGTGTCTTTTGTAATAGAAAAGGGTACACTGATCCTTTTTGGGATGGATACTTAGAGCAGGCCAGTAGAAGAAGACATCAATGTGTGGCAAATCTACAGGCTGCTAGGCGGAAGGAAAAACATGGACGTCGGGAACAAGAGGCATCGGGCTCATCCCTGACCGCCAAGGCAGCTAGCGAACTCAAGGCGGCAAATTCCTCTTTCCGTTCTTTGCTGAGGAAGAAGAAAAAAGCGTATGATGATAGGTGCCTTAGGCTGGTTAAGATAGGGCGTGACTGTGGGAGACCATTTTATAATATTATTCAGGAGCGAGAGGACGATTTCGAGATAGTCACTCTCACCGATGGGGTAAAAACTTCCAACACTACAGACTCGATGAAGGATCTGATTACAGATTATTGGGGCGACATCTTCTCTTCAAAGGGGCTTCAAATAGATTTCCCCACTCTTCATGGTAGATTCTGTCAGCAGCTAATGGGTCCTATTTCTATACCCGAAGTAACAGCAGCAGTGAATAAATTGAAAAATGGAAAGGCTGCTGGGGCCGATAAGATTCCATCAGATCTAGTAAAAAATGGGGGCATAGGGATGATCTCGGAGCTCACTGAGCTTTTCAATCGGGTTATTCAAAATTTAGAGGTTCCTGAGGCGTGGGCTAACCTTAGAACAAAACTCATTCATAAGAAAGGGGATCGGGCGCATATCGGCAACAAACGACCTCTCAGTCTGACTAGCAACATCGGGAAACCTTTCATGAGAATACTTGCGTGGAGACTGGAGGATGTGGTGGAACAGGCTAATTGCTTGGGCCAGCTGCAAAATGGTTTTAGGGGACAGCGTGGAACATCGAATAATTTATTGATTCTGTCGCATCTTATTGAACATAGCAAGCGCCTAAAGAAACCACTGTATGTTGCCTTTCTGGATCTGACCAAGGCATATGACTCGGTTGAATGGTGTGTAGTTTGGGACGCGTTGGCCCAAATAGGAATAGACCTAAGGTTTATAAAACTTTTGAGACTCCTGTACGAAAATTCACAATGCAACATTACGCTCTCTCAGTTAGTAACGGGGGTTATAAAAATAACGCGGGGTGTTCGTCAGGGCTGTGTTTTGTCTCCTCTTCTTTTCGCTATTGTCCTGAGTATTTTCACACGGCAACTGGAGGGGAGTGGGAGAGGGGCGTGTTTTGCGGGAGGTAGGATACCGGCTCTCTGCTACGCTGATGATATCTGTTTATTCGCCAACTCACCGAGAGCTCTTCAGGCGCTACTGAACTCCGCAAATACTTTCGCAGATCGGGTGGGATTAACCTTCAGCCCTGATAAATGTAAGGTCATTCAGTTTGGAGCTAGGTTCGATAATAGTGGAGAGCCCAAGGAATTCTTACTTGGAAAGGTGAGATTGGAGGTTGTGGACTCCATGACCTACCTTGGCGTTCAGTTTAGCAATGGAAAAAACTACTTGGAACTATTCGAAAAGAAGCTGATAAATAGGGCCAAATACTGGGTTTATGAGGTTAAAAGAATAGCCGAGGCTTCTTTTTCGAAATACACGGTCGGACGTACTATTTGGAAATCAACTGCGGTACCGGCTCTCACATACGGACTTGATGTTCTCTTGGTGCGGAAACACGTGATTGATCAACTGGACAAATTTCAGAATAGAATGGCTCGGATTTTATTGGGATCTAATAGTTTTGCAGCTACTGAAGCTCTCCAGGGAGACATGGGGTGGTCAAGCTTTTCTTACAGGGTGAAAAGGGCCAGGATTGCCGCACGCCATAGAATAGAACATAGCCCTGACCTCATATCCAGGAGAATCATTGATGCCGGGGTCGGTCGTGCGTTCACACAGATTTCGGGGGACATGGGAGAACTAGCGATAGACGAAGCAGAAATTCCGCTACGACAAAATATATCACTCTGGGTAAAGAGTCGAGCTGATGTTGTAGAGAGAAATCACTGGGCAGCGTCAATGGAGCAAAAGACAACCCTGAAACTTTATAGGGTAGATCCTGATATATGTGATTGCTCGAATCTCTATGACAACCACACTGGGTCCATGGTGCTTTTCAAGTTCAGGGCTGGGTGTTTTGAAACATTAGAGCGGACAACAAAGTTTAAAAGGCTAGGTTGGGCGCATGCCCTGTGCCCTTGCTGTGCCCACTCTGTTCCAGAAACGCAGGAGCATATCCTTTTGCACTGCAGAGGGTATGATGTAGCCCGAAAAAAATGGCTCAAGACGCTGGGCTCGCTGATTGAAGGGTTTGACGAAATGGAGGGCGTAGAGTTGCTACGGGCTTGTTTAGCTCTTGGTTTTGAGCCTAACAATAAAGCGGTCAGAGTCTCCACGGCGACGAAAAACTTCCTAGTAACTATGGTGCGATCGAGGCGCGAAGCCCTTAAATCGAAACGTTGCCAGATCGAAAGGTTCGCGGTGTCACTTTTATTAGCAGCATCAATCTTGGCGTCGATACTGCTCCTCCCGTTCTGACATCAGTAGCATAATGGGGGTTTGGGTACATCGTGAATAACTGGGTTCGTGTTTTGGTTCCGCTGATGAGCACGAACCTTCTCTGCCTGGGCACGTGTACATACTGTTCGAAGTTAGTTCATTAGTTTGTTTCATTATCATTATCATTATACTCTATTATGGGAAAAAAAATCTGAAAAATATTTTTTTTTAAAAACCACTCCCCACCTACCCACTCACCCACCCCCGCTGAGG
>JBFGVE010000158.1:0-6055 GCA_041565275.1 Bacteroidia bacterium | reverse complement strand
TATGTGCTGAAGCGCTGCCATCACCGGAGGAAGTTCGTCACGGCTCCTGGCCGGCAGCTTCACCTCACTGATCGGTACCTGGCCCAGCTTCATTTGTTGTTCGAATCTTTTACGCATAAGCTCGATATCTGGATTTTTATCACGAATCATTTCAGCAAAACCCCACATATGACCCCGATTCCATGATCCGATAGCTAAATTCGTCATTATCCGAACAACGTTCAAGGATGGTTATCAAGACTAACGTGTTGATAAACAGATCGATGAAAAGTGAAATTGGGTTTTCGGGCAGACACTATGTAATAACGAACGGACGATTTTCTCTGGCTTACTATCCTTGGTTTAACCTTGGACATGATCGAACTTCTTTTCTTCTACGAGAAGACGTCCGCCATAACCTACTTAGCCCGCTTAATAGTAGTCCAGCGAGATTCGCCAATTGCCTCGCCACTTCGATAATATTTCGTTTTCCTTTGAACATTCGTATTTTCCATTCTAGCTTCAATTCGGACAACCGTTACATCATCATTTTGACACTTGAACGCATTAAATAGAATTTGCAAAAATTCGATCTCCGGCAATTGCCAGGAGCCAGGGAAGGCATTATTTCTCGCATTGGGGATGGTCCGAGGAAACAGGTATAAACACGGAGGAGGAACCTCTCGGTTGTCAATGGATGTTGATCGCCGAGAATCTGCAATTAGTTTGGGACAAGGTCTGCCCAATGTTCCACAAAGCATATCCCAAATGATCAGGCCATCTACGAGTTGTTTTTTGTGCATAATCTCAGCACTCAACCGCGTATGGATTCCAGACCAAGCATTGTGTTTCGGGTCACTTCCAGGATTCTGACATAATGACCAAATGAGGAATTCATCGACATTCGGAGGACGCTCGAAAATATTTGTATTGTTGCCATCAAGGCAACCTTTCGATTCTATGATGGTTGTTCTGCCTGAAATTAAGTTGACTTCGTAATCATGTCTTTCACTTGATCCAACGAAGAACCAGTCGGCAATTTTGCCGCCTCCTTTGAGAAAGTTCAAAACACCAGCGATGAAATCCCGTTTATCTTCAGTTGAAGCAGCTTGCGTTCCCCGGATTTTTTCGATTGCCCCCTAAAAATTCCCGTGTCCCAAAACTCCTCCTCGTCAAGCCCCAAGTCTCCAATCTTATGGGCATCGGCTTTCAAAGCGGAAACGTACTTTTCTATGGCTTCTGCCGTCTCAGGCGAGAGATCACAGGGAATTAGATTTTCTTTCGCTGTCATGCAGATTGGAGAACTTTGGAAAATGCTTCTTCAAATATCGGAGTTAATAAGTGTCGGTCCAACCATTTCACAGCCGGAACAACAACTCCGTCCCCGAATAGGTGGTAAGCTTGATTGTAGCGATCAGGGATTTCGTATTGATCCGGTACACCCATTATTCTTGCCGCTTCCCGTGGAGAAAGTAATCTGGATCTTATTTCTTTTCCTTCTACAAATAAAAGAATTTGTCGACTTGATCCACCTGCAGGTGTTCTCAATGCACCGCTATTTCCATCAAAGCGCACTTCTGCACGTTGGACTTTCTCTCCGTGCTCATTCAACCGCGTTCGCTTGTAGATCGCACCGACAACCAATTCGCCAACCTTCCGGGCCTCTTCGACCTTTTCCAAGTTCCGGGAAGACATCATGGTTAACAACTTTGAAGTTTTTTCCGGCTCATCCCATTGTACGCCGACCGGCTCTCGTTCTATGAGGTCAATAAGGTTTGATTTACGTTTAGGTGGAACCGGCATTTTCCACCAAATCCAATTCTCCTTGAGCGAACTATCGAGCTTGTTAAAAGCTGAAATGATCCTGTTGGAATGACCAAAGCCTACGGGGCCTAATAGAGTTCGATCATAGGGGATTCCAAGCCTTTTGTCGATTGCGACAACGAATACCCGCGGACGAGATTGAGGAAGGAAGTATACAGCATCCAAAAGAAGAGCGCCAAATAAATAGCCGGACTCTTTCAAAGATTCCAGTAAGGTTCTGAAATCATCCCCTTGTTTGGATGTAAGCATTCCAACTACATTTTCCAATACAATTAGCTTCGGGCGGTTTTCCCCTAACCCATTCATTAATGAAAGAAAATGCCAATAGGTTCCGCTACGTTCAGCCTCAAGTCCCCCACCTTTTCCAGCTTGAGAAAGATCTTGGCATGGAAACGATGCCCATGATAGGAATGCACCAGATTCCAAATCGTTTGATGCCAATGCCCGAATGTCACCTTCGTACAATTCAGAGTGCTCTTCGAAGTTCGCTCTGTAAGCAGAGCATTTCATCGGACTAAAGTCGTTTGCAAAAAGGCATTTCCAGTTATTTGATAACCCCAAACGTGCCATTCCGCCACCACAAAAAAACTCAAAAAATGCCTTCTGCTTCATTATTCTATCTGGTTTTCAGTATTTAAAATAATTAGCTGATCAAGTTAAGAGAAATATGCCTGAAAGGTAGCCAGTTTTTCAACACGATATTGTGCATAATGGTTCATCGAGCTTGATTATTCCGCAATTCAGGTGCGAGTAACTTCTCGCTGCATAAATCACCAACATCTCCTATACTCACCATATCGAACTCAATCAAAATCCGATATGGTACGCTTAGATAAATTCCGGAATCGCCTCGAAATAATTATCAACGATACAGCCCAAAGCCCTGCTGAAACACTCGCTTATTTTCAGCGATCGTTAATTGCAGTTCTTCGTCGGGCCATTCTTCACACTCAGGAGGCCGATCTCTTTAAGGAGGAAATTGAAGCGGTCGTCGATGTGCTCGACCTGCTAAACCACACCCTCCCCGACGAAAAGCAACTCCACAAATTGGAACTCAGCCAGCCGGAACTTCTACTCGAACTCGAGGAAAACCTTTCCAAACTGGAAAAAGAACGAATTGCCGATTTAAAAGAGATCAAACGATTGAAAGCTGAACTCGAAAACGATCAACCGGAAGATTGAAGGACAACTTCGCAAAAGTTCAGTTCATCGTTCATTTCAAAATCGGGCAAGATGAGCCGAACAAGTCCCAAGATGAGATGAACTTTGGTATCATACGCCCAAAAATCGCAAGTTCATTTTCATCTTTGCTGAACTTCGGGGAAGATGAGCCGAATTTTCGCCAAGATGGGCTGAACTTAATCCATCTTTAAAAAGATGGGACCAAGTTGACTTCATCTTTTTCCATGATGGGCGCATGTTGAAGGCATGATGCCCCCATCTTTTCCATCTTTTTTCATGTTGGCCGCATGTTGCGAGCATATTGCGCCCATCATGCCTCCATCTTTTCACAGGGATCAAATAGGCGCTTTTCGGCGGAAATACACGGATATACACTAAATCACCCGTTTTCTAACGGTTTCTCACGCTTTTCAAAATGAAATTCCGGGGGATTGGATTCCTTGTGATCTATGCCGCACGGAGAACTGTGCGGAAGTGCTCATTAATACAAGCAGTATGAAACCTAATCGTAAAGAACTGACCGTGCAAAGCCTCAAAGAACTCCCCCGATTCCGCCATCTGGATGACCGCGAAGCGGCCCGATTGGTTGCCCAAGTGAAACAAATCGCGGTATTGGTCTTCGAGTTCATGGTCCGCTGAAAGGAAAGCGAGCAGGAAATCAGAATGGCGGCTTAAGTCCTGCATGAATCCTAATCGTCGCTCCACTCGGGAACGATGACAAGGACCAAAACCCAAGGATCATGAAAAAGCAAGAATCCCAGGACATCTTCGCTCAATTCGCGAAAGGGAAGAAAAATCAAATCCGTTCGATTGATCGGAAGGCGGTGATCTATACCCGTGTTTCCTCTTACGAGCAATTGAACAATACCTCCCTTGAGATCCAGCAGAGGGAATGCCGTACCTTTTGCCTTCGGCATGGGCTGGAGATCGTCGAGGAATTTGGCGGCACCTACGAATCGGCGAAGTCAGATGACGAGCGAAAGGAATTTAAAGCGATGATCCAATTCCTGAACAGAAGCCGGACCGTAACCGATGTTGTGGTCTATGACCTTTCTCGATTCTCGCGAACCGGAGGACCGGCCGTCGCGACCATCGACCGGCTAAAGGAAAAGGGAATCGATGTGCACGCGGTCACCCAACCCGCTGATACGGACACGGCCGCCGGGAAGATGATGCAAAGCATGTCGCTGATTTATTCGCACATTGACAACCAGATGCGCCGGGAGAAATCGGTCGCTGGCATGATCGCGCGATTACGAAAAGGATTCTATTGCGGCACAGCTCCGCACGGCTATCTCAACACAAAGGTTGACGGGGAGAAGACGATTGTTCCTGATCCGAATTGCGCTAAGCTCATCAAACTGATCTTTCGGTTGAAAGCCGAGCAAGGCCTGACCAACGAGGAGATCCGAATCCTTCGAAACCCTGCATCAATTCAAATGTCAACTTGCGGAAGTTGAACGCAGGATCACCAAGCTCGAAAAGAAATACATTTGGGAAGAGATCGGCGAAGCCCTCTACCAAAAGCATCTCCCAAAACTTCTTGCAAACAAAGCTGAAATCGAATCCGAATTTCAAAAAGCTTCAGTGGAACTATCGCACCTCGAATCCTTCATCAACGAAGGACTCCATTTTGCAACAAATATCGCCGAAATATGGGAAAACGGTACCTACAAGGACCGCCAAAGGGTGCAGCAAACCCTGTTCCCCGACGGAATCTCATTCGACAAAGAAAGCGGCAACTATCGAACCCCAACCATCGCCCCCAATTTCGTCTTTCTCAATACCATCAAGGAGGATTTAGAGAAAAGAAAAACGGGATTCTAACTAAAGAATCCCGTCGCGTACCCGGGGAGGGACTCGAACCCTCACATCCGAAGATACCAGATTTTGAATCTAGCGCGTCTACCAATTCCGCCACCCGGGCTAAAATCTTCGGTGTGCGAATCTAATGTATTCTTTCATTTCAGGCAAAAATTTATTACACCGTCAACCCGTACTGCATTCTTGTCGAAATTGTACCTTCCTGCTTTTTGCTTAACTTAGGGGTTCGGTTCCTCAAAACTATATTTATGTAAAGCATGGAGACCAGACGACCTACTGCGGTTCTACTTTTTTTGCTTGCTTTGTCCCTGTTTGGGTGCAGAGAGGAAGACCCTGTTGAGATCAACAGAGCCCGTTCGTATCTTCACATCGCCAGCGCGGCTGATGGGGCTCCTTTTGACATTACTTTTGATTATTACAGCGCTGAAAATGTCGTCATTGACGACTTCTCTTTTCGACGCAATTTCCCCAATGTTGGTTATGCCAACCTGGAGGCAACGGATGGAACAGATGCCTATGGCAACGGGACCCTTTATTTTTCCCTGAGCCGTCAGCCTTTTGCCAACGATCCTCCGGATACCATCCTCGGTCCCACCGCGTTGGTACTGCCTGCTGAAGAAAAGGCTTCGCTTTTTTTGGCTGACAGCATAGGGACCATGTCTCTCTTGAAGCTGACAGACAATTATGTTTTCACCGATGCAGATACCTTTGCCAAGGTTCGTTTCATTAACCTCGCCGCAGAAGTTGAAGCTGCGACCATTGAAAGTCTCGATGGCACCATCTCTCAGACCAGTGTAGAGTTTTTCCAAAATACCGGGTTTCTGAATATGTCTGCCTACAATCAAGGTTTTGAGATCAAAGATGCTGATGGTACCGTGGTTGCGGCTCAGAATATTTACCTTTATCCCCGCTCTGCCTACACCCTCTTCTTGGGAGGAAGTGGAACAGGTACTATAGGTTGGTACAAACATTGACCCCCCTGAAAATACCTTCGGAACTGTTTGTCGCCGGAATTGATACCGATGCGGGGAAATCTCTCGTGGCCGCTATCTTGACTGCTGGATTGGGGGGCAATTACTGGAAACCGGTTCAAGCCGGGACAACGCCACATACAGACACCGAATGGGTACAGGAGGTTACGGGCCTTCCCAAGCAAAGGTTCTTCTCTGAAGCCTATAAGCTCCTGCTCCCTGCTTCTCCCCATGCTGCTGCTGAAGCGGAGTTCATCGACATCAACCCCAATTTA
>JBFGVE010000157.1:0-6205 GCA_041565275.1 Bacteroidia bacterium | reverse complement strand
CTTTGGAGATGTCCCAAGCATCCCTGGCCTGTACAAGGTCTAAGTAGTATTGAAAGCCTGTATCCGGATCGGCAGGATCGTACATGGGTTGGTAGATATACAGGGGTTCTACATATTCAAAGAAACCACTACTCCAGAGGAAATTAACTGCCATTTCTATATCTACTCTGGCCTGGTATTGGATCTCATAAATAGGAGAGAGGTCAACCGTCCTGCGGCCAAGGGCATCAAAGGGCTCGCCCGGAGGAAGTGTACAGGGAAAAGACTTTCCAACAACCGTTACTTCTAAGGCATCCAAATATTTTTCAAATCCGGGGATATTGATACCGGCCTGAGTGCAAAGGTGGTGGTACATTTCATCAACTCGGGCAACCACAACTCCGTGGACATAATCATCGCCTCCAAGCTCACTTGGAAGTTGAAAATATTGGCTTTTGACCTGATACGGAGGTGAGTCCTGACCCAGGACGAATAAAGAGGGTAGCAAACAAAATCCCAGGACAATTCCAAGATATCTCATCTAGCCTTTTTTCAAAAATAACTATTATTTCTCTGCATTCACTTTCCAAATTTATGTTTTCAATATTTAAAAATAGAGGCGGTTAATTAAGAGAGGTGAGACCGGAGAGTTGAACTGCAACGAAAAAGGCTCTGATCCGAGGATCAGAGCCTTTCTAAAATGATCACAAACTAATTAGGCTTCTGCAGACAGTACGTGTACATATCTCCGACCGCCTTTACCAGTAGAAAACTTCACATTACCATGATCCAGAGCATATAAGGTATGGTCTTTGCCAAGGCCGACATTACGTCCGGGATGATATTTAGTACCTCTTTGACGAACTATGATATTACCAGCAAGAACCTCCTCACCACCGAACTTCTTGACGCCAAGACGCTTGCTTTCTGATTCGCGACCGTTCTTGGAACTACCTGCACCTTTTTTATGAGCCATTGTTTGTTCCCCTATCTTTAATTGTTAATTGCTTCGATCCGGATTTTTGAAAACTGCTGACGGTGACCGTTTTTAACGCGGTAGCCTTTACGGCGTTTCTTTTTGAAAACAATTACTTTGTCCCCTTTCAGGTGTGAAAGCACTTTGAAATCAACGGAGGCATCCTCTAAAAGGGGAGTTCCTATCTGAACGCTGCTATCGCTGTCTATCAGCAATACTTCATTGGTTTTTACTGAGTCTCCCTCATCATTCGGGAGGCGGTGGACATATATCTCCTGGTCTTTTTCAACCTTGATTTGTTGCCCTTGGATATTTACTATTGCGTACATCTTAAATCTACCTTGAGGTAAAACTGGGTGCAAATCTAGCTATTTCTAACTTCTTTACCAAAGGATTAATTCTTATTCCAGAGACCATGGTTCCATCAATTGCAAGTTGGTAGTAACCACGTAATGAAAGCTGGAAGTAATTCATTTGACAATTAATTTGAAACAATGGTCAGCTTAAGAGGAGGGAGGCAGACTCTGAACAATTCAGTTTGAATTTAAAAAATCATGGAACGACCTTTGAGCAAACTGAATGTTATGTCCTCTTTATTAATTAAAAATGCGCTGATCGTCAATGAAGGTGATATTTCCGAAGGAGATGTGTTCGTTCGCAACGGGCGGATAACCAAGATCGGAAAAGACTTGAATTTGGTAACCGATCGTAAGATCGATGCTGCTGGCTTACACTTGATTCCAGGAGTTATTGATGATCAGGTCCATTTTCGGGAGCCGGGATTGACCCACAAAGCTGAGATATTTACAGAATCAGCGGCTGCGATTGCAGGCGGAACCACTTCTTTCATGGAAATGCCCAATACTATTCCACAAACTCTGACTCAGCAATTGTTAGAGGAGAAGTATGCGCTCGGTGCTGCTAATTCGCTCGCTAATTATTCCTTTTTCATGGGGGCTTCTAATGAAAACCTGAAAGAGGTTATGAGAATCAATCCCAATAACGTTTGTGGGATTAAGGTGTTTATGGGCAGTAGTACCGGAAATATGTTGGTTGACGATGAGACCACTTTAGAGAGAATTTTCAGAGAAGCACCTATATTGATCGCGACTCATTGTGAGAAGGAAGAGATCATTCGAGCTAATTTAGCTCGTTATTTGGATGAATGGGGCAACGATATTCCTGTCCATTTCCATCCTCTGATCCGTTCTCGTGAAGCATGTTATGCTTCCTCCAGCCTAGCGGTCCAGTTGGCAAAGAAGCATGATACCCGACTTCATATTCTCCATATTTCTACTGCTGAAGAGATTGAATTATTTGGAAATTTGCTTCCACTGGCAGAGAAAAGGATAACATCTGAGGTTTGTATCCACCATTTGTGGTTCAGCGATACAGACTATGTCGATAAGGGAATGAAGATCAAATGGAACCCGGCTGTGAAGAAAGCATCCGATCGCAAGGCTCTTTTTGATGCTATGCTTGACGATCGGTTGGATATAATCGCCACGGATCACGCTCCTCATACACTGGAAGAGAAGAACAGCGAATATAGTTTAGCTCCTTCAGGCGGCCCCTTGGTTCAGCATGCTTTGCTGGCCATGCTGGACTTCTATAAACAGAGAAGGATCAGCTTAGAAAAGATTGTGGAAAAGATGAGCCATGCTCCAGCTATCTGTTTTCAGGTAAAGGACCGTGGTTACATCAGAGAAGGTTACCATGCAGACCTTGTACTGATCGACCTCAAAGGAAATACCAAAGTTACTAAGGACAATATCCACTATAAATGCGGCTGGTCTCCCTTCGAGGGACATACGTTTCCAGCCGAAGTAACTCATACCTTCATTAACGGGGAGTTGGTTTATTTCAGAGGGAGCTTTGATCGGTCGATTCGGGGACAACGTTTGTTGTTTGAGAGATAGCTCATTATTCTTACTTTTAGCCTTTGACAGCATTTGCATGAAAAAGCATTATTATATCATCACCGGAACTTCACGTGGAATTGGTGAGGCTCTTGCCCGAAGGTTATTGCGTCCTGGAAATGTTCTGATCTGTATTTCCAGAACTAAAAATCCCATTTTGCATTCAGAGGCCAATGCCAAGAACCTAAACTTAAGGGATATTGAGCTTGACTTGGCCAATACACCCAGGGTAAACGAGATCATGCGGAATGTATTCCGACGTATTCCCCCCAAGGAGGTAGAAGAGATTACATTGATCAACAATGCGGGAACGATACACCCTATCAGGATGGTAGGTGGACCTGAAGCAAGTGATGGGATCGTCAATAATCTCACAGTTAATTTGACAGCTGCAATCCAGATCACAGACCACTTTGTTCGTGCCACTGATTCTTGGTCCTGCTCTCGCAAAGTCGTGAATTTATCTACAGGAGCCGCTACTAGGGCCGTTCATGGATGGAGTGCTTATTGTTCAGCAAAAGCCGGATTGCGGATGTATGCCCAATGCCTGGCCTTGGAACAGGATGACCGCGCAAACCCTGTGAAGGTTGTTGCCTTTTCACCTGGGGTGGTGAACACTGAAATGCAGACCGAAATCCGCAATTCAGATCCCAATTCCTTTCCCGAGCTCAGAAAGTTCAGAGATTATGAGAGCCAGGGACAATTGCTGGATCCCTATCTCGTTGCTAAAAAATTAATTGAGTTGCTCAATTCCCCCAATTTTGGCAGTGAATTGGAAGTAGATGTTCGCAACATGCTTTGAACTCCATTGTGGAATACAATCCTTAAATTCAATTCAGGCAGAGTCTGCAAATTCTACGGAGTCTTGCAGTTGTTGAGTCTTGATGTCGTTGCTGGAGCTCTGGGTTCAGGCATTATGGTTTCCTCGTTGTGCGGTTATCTTGTGACTCCACATTTCCTTGCCATTTTAGGTATTTCAGTTTGGTTGATCTATACACTAGATCATCTGCTGGATGCTCGACGATTGAAAGGTTCGGCAAGCACCCTCCGGCATCGATTCCACCACCTATATTTTAAATATATAGTCTTGGCCTGGATCTTGCTCGCTCTGGCAGGGGCTATCTTGGTGTTTTGCAGATTGGAGCTAAGTGCGATATACTTCGGCCTGATCATGTTTGGATTTGCCATGGCCCATCTGAGCTTGGTCAGACTAGTTGGGAACCAAACTTCACCTCTTCTGATCAAAGAAATGGGGGTTGCAGTTGTATATTCAGGTGGTATATGGGGCCTACCTGTGCTTGAAACAGGAAATTGGATTCAACCGGTCATTTGGGTTTCATTTTTTCAATTCCTTTTGCTGGCCTTTATTAATCTACTGCTGTTCTCTTACTTCGAATACGAAACAGACGAACAGGACAAGCACACTTCTTATGTCAGAGCAATTGGGAAAGTAGCTGCCAGAAATTTTACAGGAGCCCTGCTTTTCCTCTTACCCATTTCTGAATTACTGATCTGGATACTAATCCCAGAATCAGAGCACTTTCTTAGGGTAGGTAGTATTTATCTCTTGATGTGGGGTATATTGGCAGCTTTGTGGGTATTTCCCGTATGGTTTAAACAGTATGAACGCTACCGGAAATGGGGGGATGGCGCATTTCTAATTCCTTTTTTATCCTTGTTTTGATCACAGTGAATTTACCAATTACCGAATGGAACGAGCTTTTATTGCTGACTGCTACGGAGATCCCAGCAGCTATAGGAACATCTCTGATCGGTCTGATTTCCACCATGATCTTGGTTGAAAAGGTTCCCGGTAAAGGCACATCAGGCTTTGATCGGCTATCAAAGGTTTACGATTTGTTGGTTTTGCTTGTCTTTGGCCGGGCCTTGCAGCGGGCTCAAACCAGTTTTATCAACAAGATCAAGCCAGGAGCTAGAGTATTGGTAGTAGGTGGAGGGACGGGTTTATTCCTTGAAGCATTGCTGAGGAAGGCCCAATCTGTGCAAATAACTTATGTCGAATTGAGCAAAAGAATGCTGGAAAAGAGCCGGAACCGGATAGAAAGGAGCATGCCTGAAATGCTCAATCGGGTAACATGGGTTCATGGGACAGTCCATGATCTTCCAGAGACTACCTACGACTTGATCTGTACCCATTGTTTTCTAGATCTCTTTGAAGGAGAGGAATTGATCCAGGAAATAGCAGCTTTGCGTATGCAAATGCACCCCGCAGGAGCATGGTACTTCAGTGATTTTAATTATGTCAGTGGATGGCCCATGTCCTGGATCAGCCAAAGCATGATCTGGGGTATGTACCGGTTCTTCAGATGGACCTGTGGTATTCGAGCCGGTCAATTGAGTGATTTTCCAAGACTGTTGAAAAGTGTTGGACTGGTAATGAAGGACCGCCGCACATACTATGGAGGAATGCTGGAGTCGGTTTGGTATGAATTCCTACCTCACGTAGACTGTTTTCCGGTTGACGAACTCCATGATCCCATCTTTCCCTAATTCACGGCCATAGCCTGATAATTTTGTGCCGCCAAAAGGCAATCTAGGGTCTGACTTCACCAACTCGTTGATGAAGTACGCTCCATCACTTACTTCCGGGATCATCGCAATTGCTTTCTCAATATTTTGGGTACAAACCGTTACACCGAGGCCATACTTTGACTTTTCGGAAAGTCTGAAGGCATCTTCTTTATCTTTTGCTTTTATCATTACCGCTAAGGGCCCAAACGTCTCTTCATTGAATGCAGACATTCCAGGCCGAATATTTCCAAGAACGGTAGGTTCATGAAAACAACCCATTTGCCTACCTCCGTAGAGCAACTTTGCTCCCAGACCTACGGATTCCAGCACTTGACGCTGAAGCTTATCAGCCAGATCTTTCCTGGCAAGTGGGCCTAGTTGAGTCGTTTCTTTCAGAGGGTCTCCGGTTTTTAACGCGCTTAAACCAGATGTGAATTTCGATACGAATTCATCATAGATTTCTTCCAGAAGAATGAATCGTTTGGCTGCAATACAGCTTTGGCCAGAATTCAGCATGCGAGATTGCAAGGCTATCTGGACAGCATGATCAATATTGGCATCTTCCCAAACTATAAAGGCGTTGTTTCCACCCAGTTCAAGCAGAGACTTTTTGAGGTATCTACCAGCTATTGCGGCTACCACAGAACCCGCTCGTCCACTTCCCGTAAAGGTGATCGCCTGAACGGTATCATGGGCAATGATTCTTTCGATTGTATCATGGTGAACTATGAGGTTCTGAAACACACCATCTGGAAATCCTGCCTTTTCAAATACTTCTTCAATTAGGGTGACACAACCG
>JBFGVE010000156.1:0-6261 GCA_041565275.1 Bacteroidia bacterium | reverse complement strand
TTCGGATTCCACGGCTTCAAGCGTGGCTAGCCAGGGCGGTCTCAGTGTGGGTTCCCGAAACAACCCTGAACCAAATGAGGAGTGGGGATCGATAATTAATGGTGGCGAGACCTCTTCACAAGGCTCGGCAGAATCGTCGGGCGATGAACGTGAGGAGTCTTCCATCTGGTTAGCTCCACGGGATCGCGATCGCCTAGTCAGAGAGAAAGAAGAATCGTGTGAAGAACATGCCTCAGTCTGCTCGTCAATAATGAATGGCGATGAAGTCGAAGATCGGGAAACCGATTATGCGAAAGCAGTGCGACTGAGGATCCGAAGCGAGGCGTCAATAAAAGGAGCACGCAGTGAGCGTCTTCGAAGAGCAGTCGACTTGGGAGATCTGCGCGCTAAAGAAAAGATTCAAGAGCGGCAGAACCAACGTCTCGAGGAGGCTCGCTTGAAGTACATCGCGGAACAAGACCGGATCCTTCGAGAAATGGAGGAGGAGAAACAAGAATTGGACTCAGCTATGATAGATGAGGATGTCGAGGACGTTTATCCAGCCCCACGGCGACCGGCTAAGAAAAGAAAATCCGCGGTGGAAGAACCTAATGCGGCAGTCGTCAGCGAACTCAAGGCACATATTCGTGAGCTCAGAGAGGAGCAAGCCTATATGAGACAATTGCTATCAGAGAAGATCGCAATCAAGAAGTCGAGTCGTGAGTCGAAGACTGCCCGTAAATCTCGCGCAAAGAAAGTCCCAAGGTTTAGAGTGCCAAAGCAACCACCAGTATTGAAGGGTAAAGCGGAGGAACTTGTAGCTTGGATCCAGGAAATGGAAGTTGAGTGTGTCAACTACACCACTGGAAAACAACGAAAAGTCCACAATAAGGATTTTATTTCGAAGTTGAGACCGTTCTTTGAACCAGGTTCTCTCGTACAATCTTGGTTTGTCACTTATGTAAGCACCAGGCTGAAGGCGAGATTGAAACTAACGTGGGAGAAACTGATCCGTGATTTGAGCCAAGCGTTTGATATACTCCAGCATGAAGACAACGCGTTTGATGACTATTACTTGGGTGAGCAAACAACCACGGTGGCAGACTTTGTACACAGGATGAACATGGCAGCCCTGAAGACGGATGAGCTTACACCAAATTTGAGAAGGATGGGATTCTTGCGTGGTCTGAAGCCGGATGTTCAAAGCTACGTTCGATTGCAGAGACCAAAGACAGTGGCAGAAGCACAAAAACTGGCCACTGATTGGGAAAACGCGCACATAATGGAAGCCAAGAAACGAGGTCGCACTCCCAAAGGAAGCAGAGCTAGAGGAGCCCGAGAGTACACTGGGGAAGAAGATAATGGTCGGAAACGACGTAGTGCTGTCTTATCTACCAAAGCACAGAAGGCTCTTGATAACTTGCGAGCATTTAAATTGAACAAATGTTATAAATGTGGAGATGCAACACACAAACCTCATGAATGTAAGGCCAAATCGGAAGTGCGTGAAAAATGGCGAGCGGAAATTGCAGCTCTGAAGGAGAAGATCGATCAAGCGAGAAAGGAATGATATGATACGGATCTTTCAATAAGCAGTAAAGTGGATAATACACGAGATTTATTGAATGATCCAACTTATTACCTCCATGACCATACTTGTTTCAACTTGGATGAACAGATATTGTCTGGAGCAGTGAAAAACTCCACGGGATTTCTCCATCTACCATTTAAGTGTGAAGGAAAGTCCGCTTTGAGCTTTGTCGACTCTGGATGTAGTTTTAATGCAGTTACGAAAGCCTTTGCAGCTGAATGTCAGCTAGAGATCACCGAGTGTGAGCAACCATTGAAAATATCAACTGGGGGAGGGAAGAGTTTCCAGACCAAACGACTAGTAGCTGTTGCGCAATTCGAATTCGAGGGATTAGGCAAGCATGAGTTTCCAGTCTTTGTGATGGATCCAATTCCGATGGGCTGTGATGCAATATTTGGAATGGATTTTCTGAAATTAGCTAATCCAGTGATCGACTGGAAGAAGGGTGTTTTCTATTCCAGGCCTCAACTACCAGCACCAGAACTTCGTCCAGCTGAGCAGGAAGCGAAACTGAGATCGTTCGTCTTGCAGGAACAGTATAGGATGGAGATCACACATCGAGAACATATGATGTCGATGATGGAAACAGATTATGATTGTGGCAGTGGACCGACTCGTGTTATTGGGCCTGATGAGTATGAGAAGGAATTAGCGGCAAATGAGTCGGATGCATTCTTTTTTATCATTAAGCCTGAACATGTGGAGTCGGAAAAGAGTCAGAGATACCAAGAACAGTGTTGGGAACGCCTCGAGTCCAATCCAGCTTATCCAATATTACTTAAGTACAAGGATTCGGTCTTCCAGGAGAAACTTACGATAGATAAAGTTTCTGACACCACAGGTATCGAACATGAAATTGATTTGATAGATGATAAACCAGTTTCAGTGAAACAATTCCGACTATCACCTGAGCAACAAGCAGCTGTAACCAAATGGACAGCTGAAATGACTACAGCCGGGTTGATTCGGCCATCCACTTCACCATATTCGAGTCCAATTTTCTGTGTAAAGAAACCAGTTGGCTGGCGTATCGTCCATGATTATCGCATCCTGAATTCGAAGACACGTATTCCTAAGGAACCAATTCCAAGGAAGGATGATATTATAGATACAATGGAAGGAGCCCATTGGTTTTCGTGCATGGATTTATTATCGGGCTATTATCAGCTAATGCTTAGGGAAGAAGACCGAGCGTTTACAGCTTTTAGTACTCCGACAGGTCATTATGAGTACCTAGTAACTGCACAAGGGTTAGCTGGAGCCCCAGCCACATTTAATAGGTTTGTGCAAAGGATCTTCGAGGGCCTAAAGGATATTAGTAGGGCTTTCTTTGATAATATATATGTATATACGAAGAACACTGATGTAGCAGACCACTTGACCGCACTAGATCGTGTATTGAACCGATGCAAAGAGCGGGGATTATCTATCAAGCTGGCCAAATGTGTATTCGTCTCTGATGAAATTCCAGTCTTGGGGGATTTTGTTGGTAGGAACGGGGTTCGAATGGATCCCGATAAAGTCGCGATCATTAAGAGTTGGCCAACCCCCAGAACAAGAACGCAAATAAAGAGCTTTCTGGGCACAATAGGATATTGCGCAAGATTTTGTAAAGACTACGGTAAACTCGTAGCACCCTTGCACCAGTCTACGCAAGGGAAGAAAAAGAATGAGACCATTGATTTGACTGTGGATCAAATTGCTAGCTTCAACAAATTGAAGACTGCGATGTCTAGTACACCCACGCTGGCATTGCCCAACTTCTCCAAACCGTTTGGTGTTAGGATGGACGCATCTGATTATGCCATTGGGGGAGTCCTCTATCAATTTGGAGATGATGGTGAGGAACATCCCGTCGCATTCGCTGGTCGGAAGCTCAACCGAGCTGAGATAAATTATTCGGTACGAGAAAAAGAGCTATTAGCTATTATCTATGCTCTAAGGACTTGGCGAATTTACTTATTAGATCAACCCTTCACGGTGGAGACTGATCATCAAACCCTGCAGGAGCTGCTGACGCAACGCACTTGTTCTCAACGATTAGCAAGATGGTTGAATTTACTAAGTGAGCATAGGCCCGAGTTCAAATGGATACCCGGTCATACTAATGACACTGCAGATGGTATTTCCCGTCGAGAAGACTTTATAGATACTTCTCAACCTGCCTCGAAAGTAAATCTACGTGAATTATTAGAACAGATATTATTAGAAGTGCGAGAACAGGAAGATATAGTGGATATACAGCCGCACGAGACGGAAGAAGCATTGATGACACTAGATATTGTGGAATGCGCAGAAAATCGAGCTGGTCAATTTCAATTTAATGGCTTAGATCAAGCTCTTATGGTTTTTCAGCTTCTCAGTGCTCGTGATGTTACTTCATTGTGTAAGAAACATTACGGAAAGGATAAACATCTGGGCCCAATATGGAAGGCTTTTCTTGAGGGAGGGCAGGATATAGAAAAAATCGATCGGTTCCCTAATTTTTCCTATCTGAATGGATTATTATGGTATGCTAAGAAGCCGGATGAAGAATTACGATTGTGTATTCCTCGAAATATCGAGATTAGAAACAAGATCCTGTTCAGTGAACACGATGACCAGTCACGTGGACACCCTGGAGTATTTAAAACCTCCCATTTTGTCACCAAGAAGTACTATTGGAAGAACATGCATGCAGATATCAAAGCGTATGTAGGATCGTGTGAGAAATGTCAGCGTAATAAGCACAGACAGTCACGAACACCGGGACAATTGAATCCCCTTCCAGTACCTGAAGCTAGGTGGCAACATATTACCATGGATTTCATTCTGAACTTACCGGAATGTGAAACATACAATGCTATTTGGGTAATTGTGGATAGACTAACTAAGCGAGCACATTTTATTCCCTTGCATATGGGCAAGAAGGAGTCGAACGCTAGGATGTGTTCCCGAATTTTCCAGCGTGAGTACCAGAGATTACATGGTATTCCCGAAACTATTATTTCTGATCGTGATACTCGGTTCACAAGTGAGTTTTGGAAGGAGTTAATGATTCTCCAAGGTAGTATTCATAAATTGAGTTCAGCATTTAAGCCTAGCACTGATGGACAGACTGAAAGAACCAATAGGTTTATTGAGGATTACATCAGGAATTATATACATGCTAGCCAAGACAATTGGGTCGAATTGCTTTACTCTGCGGAACTGACCTACAATTCTAGAATTCACGACGCGATTGGAATGTCCCCCTTTGAAGCTGACCTGGGTTATGTCCCTCGTTCAATTCCAGATCATGTCTTTGATAAGATTGTTGGAAGCAAAAGTCAAAAGGATGTTTTATTATTGGGACAAAGACAACAACGAACGATTGAGCTCTTGAAAGAGAATCTTGAAGCTACTCAAGTTCGGATGAGTAAGTATTATAACAGGAACAGACCCGTACAGACTTTTGAAGTTGGAGCTAAGGTAATGATCTCAAGTCGAAACTTGGATATTGAGCATCTTGGTATCAGTAGGACTGGGACGGAAAAGTTTGGTCCATTGTGGATTGGACCTTATCCAGTGTTAGAGAAAATATCTATCGATACGTATCGGTTGCAAATTCCAATTGGCTTGAAGCTTCATCCTGAATTTCATACTAGTCTGTTGAAACCATATGTCAAGCATTCAGATCCGAATCGATTGAATAAACCAAATGAAGGTATGATTGCAGCTGGTGGTCTGGTTTCTGATGCATTGCTGATTGAAGATGTTATTGATCATCGAAGGCAAGGCAAAAAGATACAATACCTCGTTACTTGGTTGGGTTATCCTGCGTCAGAGAATTCGTGGGAAGATCAGCCTGGTATCTATAGGGCAGCTTGTGGATTGATTAACAATTATCTCGAGAAACGTGGTCTAGAGAAATCAATTTGGAATCCACATGTTCGTAGGTCCCGAAGAAAGATTATTGAAGATTGAAATTGATTATCTTTGATAAATATATATAGTAATGTCTTTAGGGAGGGTATGTAACAAGATTGAAATAGATTGAACTATTTACTTGTGTCGTATTCGGTGGATTTGAATTCCTCCATATATTTATGTCCTAAAGAGTATACAGTTTCCATGGTTATTGAAACCATTGGATATCGTGAAATTATTAGTATTATAGTTGTTATTTAGTGTTGGCATTACAAGCTATACAGTATCTTGATATTTATTGAAGTTATGGTAACCAATAGATCAAGTGAAAGAAGCTGTAAACGCCTTCAGCACATACTACTTATTGAAGCTACCATTGTTTTAACTACTTTGTAATATCACTAGAAGTACGCGAAAGCGGGCGATTTTCGGCCTATAGTCTTACTACATCTAACTTCTCTCGACTTGAATTAAACACCCTAAGTTTAATTCCGTTACAGTACGAAATATCAATTTTCCGTTACTTCTATTTATAAATCAGAAGAAACAATGGCAATAATTGAGCATATTGAAGAAAGTGAATCGAGTTCCAATGCAGTGAGCAACAGGGATTCGAATAATGATACGAATACCGAGTTGAGTTCCCTTGCTGTGAGTGACAGGGACTCGAATAAGAAGGCAAACTCCGAAACTTCGGATTCCACGGCTTCAAGCGTGGCTAGCCAGGGCGGTCTCAGTGTGGGTTCCCGAAACAACCCTGAACCAAATGAGGAGTGGGGATCGATAATTAATGGTGGCGAGAC
>JBFGVE010000155.1:0-6272 GCA_041565275.1 Bacteroidia bacterium | reverse complement strand
GCAAAGGACGGTCAGCTATGGTACGCTTCATGGTAGAATAACAACCGGCCTTTAAAATTTCCTCTCAATGCTGTCGTGACATTGAGTTTTTCAGAGGAATGGTGTGTAACATGGATCGCCCAGAATAACCTCACTTCATGGGACATGCGATGGTACCAATAAAGTACTGGACAATACCTTTCCTACCAGTAGTGAAGATGGTTATGATATTTGGGTTCTCAACATTTTTTTAATAAAACCTTCGCCTGTAGCTACCCAAACAACAGGATACCCAAGCGGGTCATTCTTCCCCGTAGAAACAGCTAACAACACTTTTTACCCGTACCCAAATGGAAACGACCTTACTGTAAGCTGCAGCTTTACAGGAGTAGAACGCGGTTAGAAAGTATAGTTCAAATTGGCAATATAGATCACGAATAATAGTATCTTTGCTTTTTACCAGATAGGTAATTGACTACTTTTTTATGAGAAAACTGCTACGCTTACACCATTTATCATCACCGCGATGTCATAGATGTTATTTTTGGGGGCTTGTGGGACTTGGTTTCATGTTGATGCTCTCGCTTAGCTTTTCAAGGCTGCAAGCACAGCAATCATTGGTCCTAAACAACTACGACGGGTCTCATTATAACACTCCTTATTGCCTTGGCACGTATCATAACCAACATGAGTTTGACGTTATCTTTCCTGCCCAACTTCATGATACAACGTTTCAGGACCCGATTCTGTACTACCTGATGTGGGATGCTTCAACAACTGCAATAACGGTCACGGGCGGTTTTGCAGATGGTGACGATGGCACTTTTGTCGTGGCCCCAGTCACGGCAGATCAGTTAACCAACTTCACGCCTCCTTTTGGGGCTCCAACCAGCCCACGCTACATGCGCTTCGACTTTACTGGTCAAACCCTTACCGTTCCAGCCAACGGTGTATTGTGGTTCCGCCTGAATCTTACCTCAGGCCCATCTTGTTCTGCCGGTTCGGGGACTGGCGGCAGCGCTGCGCATACCTCACAGTTTCAGCAAAGAGACGTTGTGAGAAACCAAGTTCTGTTGCCATTTTCCATAACCGGACGGTTTGGGGCCCCAGATGACCCTCCTACGATCACCTGCCCCACCAACATCACAGTGAATAATGATCCTGGCCAATGTGGAACTGAGGTTTGCTATGAACTTCCCATTGTGGATGATGACACTGCCATGACAGATTCTATTGCCGGATTTACTTTTATGGGCACCTATGGTTCCCATAGTTATTATGTGTCTGATTCCGCTTCAATTTATGACAGCATAACAGTTCCTGCAGACGGCTATCTGGTCACTGTCAATGATTCCGGCGAAAATGCTTTCCTGGCTTCTGCAACGCCCAATGAACTTTTGTGGCTGGGTGGTGGAGACGCTGCCAACGAGGGGACCTTCACTTGGGGAACAGGAGAACCGTTCTGTTATACCAACTGGGCAGGCGGAGAGCCAAACAACTCTGGTGGGAATGAAGATTATATCAACTTTAATCTTGGGAGTAAAGGTCTATGGAATGATGGTAACCCAAACGCATCTTTACGGTATATTGTAGAATTTGGTCCAATTCCAACATTGGTGAGTGGCATAGGTAGCGGAGGCACTTTCCCGGGAGGTACCACCACTGAAACCTATACGGTAAGCGATGCTTCTGGTAACACTGCAAATTGCTCCTTCACTGTTACGGTCAATGATGATGAAAACCCTACGATCACCTGTCCGTCAAATATCATTGTGAACAACGATTCCGGTAATTGCGATGCGGTTGTGAATTACAGTGTTACTTCTTCTGACAATTGTCCTGGTCAGACGGTTGCACAGTCTGCTGGTCAAGCCAGCGGAACAGCCTTTCCAATTGGAGCCACCACCAATAGTTTCACGGTCACCGATTCTTCGGGTAACACTGCGAATTGCTCTTTCACTGTTACGGTCAATGATGATGAAAACCCGGTTGCGATTTGTCCAGCAACTCCACCTGTAGTGCTGCTGGATGGCAGCGGCAGTGGTACGCTGGCTGCTAATTCCGGGACTTCCGGCTTGAATACGGATAACTGTTCGGTTGCCAGCGAAACGCATCCGGCAGTTTCTGTGACCTGCGCTGATGTTGGGGTTGGTGTGGCGGCCTACACACTGACAGCAACCGACCCAAGTGGCAATGTGGATACTGTCAGCTGTGGTATCAATGTTCAGGACAATATTGCACCTGCAGCCCTTTGTCAGGGTATAACTGTATTTCTTGATGGAGGAGGTAATGGATCGATCACCGCCTTAGCTGTTAACAATGGATCCAATGATGCCTGCGGCATTGGTAGTCTGAGCGTTTCCCCAAATACTTTCAACTGCTCGAATGTAGGCAATAACAGTGTGACCCTTACCGTTACAGACAACAATGGTAATTCAAGTACTTGTAATTCTTCGGTAACAGTTGTGGACAACGAACCTCCAACAGTTGTATGTCCTGCCGATACTACTATTCCTGCAGACACATCCAGTTGTTCTGCTGTTTTCTCTTTCAGTCCGCCTCCGGCCTCAGACAACTGTGGAGTAGCTGATCTTTCGAGCGACCGGGCTTCAGGCAGTACTTTCCCTACGTTTGTAACCCCTATTACCTGGTATGTCACGGATGTCAACGGTAATATCGACAGTTGTACTTTCAACCTCAATGTTGAACCTGAGCCTCTTTCTATCGTTAGTGTTACTTCTTCTACCCTCGGTTGCGGTTACGGGGTAAGTTGCTTCGGTGCAGCCGACGGGTCCGCGACAGTTGCCTTTAAGGGGGGCTGCGAACCTTATTCCATCAGTTGGAGCAATGGAGACAATTCCCTGGTTACTGGAAGTCTTGGAGCAGGGGTTTACACAGTTACTGTGACTGATGGTTTGGGAACAACCACGATGGATTCAGTTACCTTGACTGAACCCGATCTGTTGAGCTTGCCTGTCAGTTCAGACAGCTTGGTTTGTCAGGGGGATTCAACAGGAACGATTGACCTTACTGTGACAGGGGGTAACAATTGTTTGTCATACAGTTACAACTGGAGCAATGGTGAAACTACCGAGGATCTCCAGAACTTAATTCCCGGAACTTACTCTGTGACGGTTACGGATGTGAGCGGATGCTCTGCCGCTACTTCGGTGGATATTATATCCTTGCCTGTTCCTGTGGTCAATCTGGGGAATGACACTACTGGTTGCAGTGGTACTCCTGTTACGCTTAGTCCCGGATCTCAGTATTTAACCTATGAATGGAATAATGGTGATACAGCACAGACCATCGTTGCCGGATCACCTGGGTTGTATACAGTGACAGTGACGGATATCTTTGAATGCCCCAATTCCGACTCAGTACTTGTATCGTATTATCAGACAGATGACACCTTGATCAGTCCGCGAGTTCTTCCACACGTCTGTATCGGTGATACGCTCTACCTGACTGCTGATCCGGGGTATGTTCACTATCTTTGGAGCACCGGAGATGTAGCGCAGAGGATTGCATTCACCGAGATTGGCGGTTTTGTTACTGTATTGGTAACCGATACGAACGGGTGTCGCAGCTCAGATTCTGTATTTGTTGACTTTTTCAATACACCCAAACCTGCTCCGATCATCACGCCCGGTCCTTTTGTAGATATTTGTGATGGCGATACAGTTTCTCTGGATGTGTTGGACGGTTATTTTAGTTATGACTGGAATACGGGAGAAACAACTCAAACCATTTTAGTAGACAGTAATGGGAGGTATTTTGTGACTGTAGACAATGGTTTCGGATGTACTGGCACATCTGACACTGTATTTGTGATCAACCATCCGATACCGAATCCGGTTATATTCAGGCAAAATGATACACTTTTCGTAAACGGGCTGTTCAGTTCCTACCAGTGGTATGAAAATAGGGAACTGATCCCGGGTGCAATTTCATCGCATTATGTACCTCTGAATGCTAACTGGTATTCCATTGGAATTATTGATTCTATTGGATGTACAGCATTGAGTGACTTTTTGTACTACAATCCGAGTGTAAGTGCAGAAGGTTCGACTGAAAGTATACTTGGTATTGAAATTTTCCCAAATCCTACGAGTGGCATGCTCAATGTCCGTGCCATCAAGCCCATAGACTGGGATGTTGATGTGACAGTTATGGATATGTACGGTCATGTTGTCAAGACCTTCCGTTTAGACCATCTTCTTGATGCAGTCAGGCTTGATCTCAGGGATGTAACCAATGGTATGTATCTTCTCAGACTTGAGGATAGCAAAGGACGGTCAGCTATGGTACGCTTCATGGTAGAATAACAACCGGCCTTTGTAAAATGGACTTAGTGTGCTCCGGGTCGTCGAAACAGTACTTTCATTTTTTCTCTCCATCCCCGGACATGCCTGAACTCTCGGTAAACATCCACACATTCATGGAACATGATTGTGATCAGGTTGTAAGTTTTAAGGGGATGGGTCAATCCGTAGAACACCTCTTCGTCTTCCTTTTCGTAGGTGCCAAAGATCCTGTCCCACAAGATGAGTACAGCACCGTAGTTTTTATCCAAATACTTTTGATTGCTTCCATGGTGGACCCGGTGGTGGGAAGGGGTATTGAAAATATACTCGTACCACCCCAGGCGAGGAATGATCCGGGTATGTAGCCAAAGCTGATAGAAATAGGAGAATGCATCCGAAAGGATGATCACGACGGGAGAGAATCCGATAAGAGCGAGTGGCGACCAGAAAAGGGTGTGAAAAATATTGTTAATAAAATTTCCTCTCAATGCTGTCGTGATATTGAGTTTTTCAGAGGAATGGTGTGTAACATGGATCGCCCAGAATAACCTCACTTCATGGGACATGCGATGGTACCAATAGAAGAGGAAGTCATTCAGCAAAAAGCCGACACCCAGCCAGATGATGGATTCTTCCGGGATTTTGAAAATCGCATATTGATAAAGGTAGTAGTAAAGAAGGTATGACAGTCCCTGGATCCCTATTTTGGTAATGAATGTGACAGCACCCGTGACAACATTGGCCAGAGAATCACGCGCATCATATAGCTCTAAGTTTCTACGCCGGCTAGCGATAGATTCAGCGATGACAAAGGCACAGAATACGAGAATAGAAAAGTGTTGAATGTTCATAGACAATTTTCAGAAACAAATTGGTAGTTGATCGTCTTGGCTACCGTTTTTTTAATTCAAATAGGTCTTTTCTTCTATCTCTCAGGTTTCTTACACTTCCAAATTGATGAAGTTCTCTCAACAAGTCAATGTCTACATCGGCAATTAATATCATCTCTGTGTTTGGAGTAGCTTCTGCTTTGATCCCATTTGTTGGAAAAGCAAAATCACAGGGAGTGAAGACCATAGACTGAGCATATTGAATATCCATGTTGTGTACATTTGGTAAGTTGCCGACGCTTCCCGCAATGGCAACATAGCATTCGTTTTCAATTGCTCTGGCCTGTGCGCAGTTCCTGACCCTTGAGTACCCATTTTGAGTATCCGTAAGGAAAGGAATGAAGAGAATATCCATTCCCTGGTCTGCAAGCAGTCTACTCAATTCCGGGAACTCTGAATCGTAACAAATGAGAACGCCTATTTTTCCACAATCGGTTTCAAAGACCTTTAGTTGCTTTCCACCCTGTAATCCCCACACTTTTTCTTCATCAGGAGTTACATGTAATTTTTCATATCTCTCTACCTTTCCATCCCTCTTACAGAGATAACCGACATTGTAAAGTTTGCCATTATTGATTTCTGGCATACTTCCGGCCACAATGTTGATGTTGTAAGAGATGGAGAAATTTGAAAATTTCTGTACAAGTTCCTGAGTATGCTTTGCAAGTTCCCTTATGGCTTCGGATTCGCTTAAATGGTTATTCTTTGCCATCAGAGGTGCGTTGAAGAATTCGGGGAAAAGCGCAAAATCCGATCTGTAACCAGCAACAGCGTCAATAAAATATTCTGCTTGCTGGAGC
This sequence comes from Bacteroidia bacterium, assembly GCA_041565275.1. Taxonomy (GTDB): domain Bacteria; phylum Bacteroidota; class Bacteroidia; order J057; family JADKCL01; genus CAWUKT01. The sequence continues at coordinate 296 of JBFGVE010000155.1, read as the reverse complement.
AAAGATCCTATATCCTGGTAAGGCCTCATCTGCCATTGAATCAATCCCAACCGCACCACTTTTTTTTTGATAGCTGCCTTTGTTACAGGTTTTTCATAGTAGATGTTATCCCACTCCAATAGTACGGCAAACTCCTCCGAAAATTTATCACCTTCCAAGTACCCTTTCAGAATTCTTGTCGGGTGAAAATCATTTGACATTTGAAAATTCAGGACCGGATCCTGGATCTCTTTGTGCCGGACTTTTTCTATGTATTCTTTTGGAGTAAGCCGATCAGAGTATTTATGGTAATTAGG
>JBFGVE010000154.1:0-6429 GCA_041565275.1 Bacteroidia bacterium | reverse complement strand
GACTTGTTTTTGTTCGATCTCTGGATATTTTATAGGAATCAATCAACGCACTATCATCCTCTATTTCCTTTCTTGAGTAAGTTAGCATCCCTTCTGCCTTGGCAATATCAACTTCCAATAAATCTAATGCTTTATTATATCGTTCTATTTTTTTTATGAAGACGGTATAATCACCAATTTTTTTGATCGATTCGCTGTTGTAAACAATATTCTCTCCCTCAGGAATTATTTTACCAAAAGCAACTTCATCAAAATAAAGCTGACCATTACATGATGATATGATCAATAAAATGAATAGAACACTATTTTTTTGTAAAAACAACATTGTTCGGAATAGCCTTTTCATCTCTTTTTTCTATGATTATTCTGATATGGTTAGGCCGCGCCTTGCTTTTTTGAGCTTGCTTCCATATCGCGCTAATAGTCTTTTTTGTTAGTTGGTCAGCGGTGTTAGTGGAAGAGTTATTGTCATTTACAATTCCAAAACACCCTTCTGATGCTGCGATAGAATGACCATGTTGCTCATTGTTATAGTGACCACCTACATGAATCATTACCCCTGCCGCAACATCCTCTTGGTTTCTGTAACCTAAAGCGACCGCATCCGGTCTAGCCGCCGCATGCATAACCTCAGAACCTTTTTGAGTTAATTTGATTGCTGGTGTATCATTTTTTTTAGGATACGCTTTCATATATTTCCCTGAATAGTGATTTACATTCCCATCTTTGGGTTCAAATGATACATTCGAGAGGATCATTGTTGGTCCCTTATCATTACCTGATATAACGGCAGCAGCATCACGGGCAACCGAAAATTCCATTTTAAAACTGGCATCCTCATTATCAGTAACAATGACTTTATACAAATCAACATCAACATATTGGGTTCCCCCGCTATAAGAACCTATAATTCTTTGTTTTACTCTTTTCCCCGTCTTTTGCTTTGTTATCCTTATAACCGGGTAGTCATCTAAAACCTCTAATTCAGCAGTTTTTGTAAAACCCGCACCTTCTAGTTTAAAAACATTCTTACCCATAATCTACACCTCCTGCATAATAGCTTCTAATTCTATTTTTTCGTGATTGCTACCTATCTTTGAATTGTTTAGGGTATCATTTACTAATATTTTTCCTTTATACTTAAAGTCAATGGTTTGGCTGCTTAATTTGATGCTGACTTTCTCACCAATCATATTATTACTTACAATATTTAGAATAATTTTATCTCCTGCTAAAATCTCTTCTACTCGCTGGTTACTTATGTTTGTAATGTAATAATCGATAATTTTTTTTCTTCTGTTTCTCCGCTTGAACCCGCCTGACGAGAAAGACTACCTTCATATGGAGGTATCCAGCTTGCTTGCCAGAATTTAACCAACTCTGATCCATAATCCTGTATGGCAGGAGAAATGGTAATCACCGTTTGCATAGGTATTACCCCTATGGCATGGAATATTTCCCTGTAATAAACCAGATGAGCATCATTGAACTCCCACGTCTTATATGGGGGATAATCAAATCCATCGGCATAAAAACAGATTTTTCCCGCCTCCATCTTGTCGACTTCATTCCACGTACGGTCTTGGCTCTCTTTGGTCATCCAATGCAAAAGAAAATCATCTTGTGCCTGAGAAGAAAAACAAACCGTGATCAACCCTCCCAACAACCCGGAAGAAGGACTCCCATCGCTACCAAGTAACCTGTGATAATTTGTACTTACCCAAAGTAATTCTCTTTCCTGACCCATTATAAATAGTTTTGCCTGATTCATACGATTTTATTATTTCAGGTATCTTGAACTGCCTCCCATTGATTGAACAAAAGGTTTACACCAGTCCGGAACAGAAGAAGATTGAAGCAATTGACAATATGGAATAAACAACTTTCCCTTTCATGTATAAATTGAGAGCCTGCTCTTTCTTAGTTTAGAACTCTTCGACCAATGCAGTATGAAGGTCCATTCAGTTAAAATACTTTGTGAACCTCCTAACCTACACTCAACTAGGTAGGCTAAATCCTACCGATTGCATTGTCGCCTCCTTGTGGGACGGCTAAGTTCGTATGGTGTAATGACAAAGTAACCACACTTATTCAAATCTCCGATATTTTTTGCCAAAGAAAAAATACCTTTCATCACTTTGCGGATCTAATAGGCCTAAAAGAGCTGGTACAATGCATTTCCAACAGACCCTCCCAACAGCTCAACCTAATGCACATACAACCCACCCAGAGACAAAGCTAACACCTCCACCAGCAAGGGCACCAGCGGCTACAGCAGTACATCTACTTTGCATATCAGCCGTCGTTATCTTGTGGGCTGATAAATAATCTGGGAACTCAACGATCCACACTTCTGTCTCCCAAGCGATATTCTTCGTATGCTTTTTGAATTCTGTAATATCCGGAAAAGCGGTCACATAGATTTTCCCTAAATCACAATTGGTAAGCAGTTCTTCCAATTCAACCATGCGTTTGGGAGATATCGGGCCGTGCGAAGTGACCGCTTCGATCAAATAAATCCACTTATTGTCCGGCTGATAAAGTACCACATCGGGGAGTTTACTGTGCTTACCAATTGGAATTCCAATCTCCTTCAGCCTCTTCTTGTAAATGAAAAGGTCTTTCTTTTCTGTGTCTCCGACATATAGCAAAATTGCCCCTTTTGCATACCTTGGGGCAAACTCTTCAATTACCGCCCGCTGAACCTCATTGTGCTTTCCTGGAGACAAAACCAATTTGCGGCCATCTTCAAGGGTGATCGGGAACATTTGGGAGCCCCATTGCTTTTAGGATCTTTTGTGCTGCATCGATTTTAGGCATAGGTGAGTGTCGATTCAGGCAATTGGAAATATATTCCTATGGAATTCAACAGGTCGCACACAGAAAGATCGATCAATTCCTGATCAATATGGCTTTTGTGATGTAGCTTTTGACCGAGTGATTCTACAAACTCAATAGGTGGAAAGGGCATATTCCGCAATTCGGTCGCACTGACCTGTGTGTTGCCATTGAATGTACGGAAATAGAGATCAAAAAGCGTACTATTGAGCAAGCCCGCTAACCCGGTCGCCAATTCTTCCGAAAGTTCTTGGGTGAGACCATAGAGGTAATTGAGATGATTTTCTAGACCAATATAGTCAACTTTGAATTCAGTTGAATAATAAGGTGCCGCCACCAATCGGCTTTTGTCGCTTTTTGCGCTAAACCTGCGAAGCAATACGTAATTCCTATTCCTGACGAGCAAGGGTCGCGATTCATTGCTCAATTCGATAAATTGGCATTTCCCTTTTTTCGCAATCGGATGTTCTATTTTCATTTTCCGGACGTTCGGAAGCCAAAGTAGCGGAACGGTCGAATCTCTATAGGCTTCGCGTAAATGGTCCGTTACGCGAAATGAAACAACCGGTCCTGTCGAGATCCCGATATCTAATTTCCCCAACCTGTCGGTCCATTTATCAAAGATTTGCAATACTCGATCCTCAAGGTCTGTTGTAGGAAGAAATAGAATGCTATCTCCGTTCTTGTCCCCAAACAATCCGGTGTGTTTGTATTTACGGACCTTAGGAGTATTTAAGTCCTCCAGTCCAAGAGAGGTAGAAATGGTCAACGCGCTTGGCGTGTGGCCGTTAAGAGGATGGCCCCTAAAGATGATATTTTCCTGCAAAACTTTATCTCTCCCAAATGCTTTGTTTCGAGAATCAAAGACATGCACATGATCTAGCTCAATCTTCGAGAAAAACACCTTTCGAAACCGCTCAAAATAGGGTCCGGCCGTAAAGCTTCTGGGCGTAATAAAAATCAACTCACCATGGTCCGATAGCATGTGAGCTGCAAGGCCTAGGAAGATAGCGTATATATTCGGTTGACCTTTATTGAGCGTGGCTGTTGCTTTAGCACGAAGATCGTCTTTCGGAATTTTGAAGTAAGGGGGATTGGAAATGATAATATCATATTTCGACTTATCTTTCAGATGCCCAAATAAATCCTGCACCATGGATAGGTAATGAGCATTTGAAAGAACAAAGTCCTCCTCTTTGATTTGATAAGTCAATTTCACGCCTTTACGATCCGCCCATTGTCTCAACTTCGTAAAAGCTTTCTCCGTTTTCGGAAGGATGGTAGAATCCAACTCATATGCAGTAATTGAGATTTCCCTAATCTCGTCAGCTGTCAATATCGCCTGTTCCACCAAGGCACAAGTCAGAATCCCTGTTCCGCACCCAGGATCCAGGATTGACAATACTTTCCGCCGAACTGTGGAAAGGGTTGCCATGAACCTTGCAATCTTGACCGGCGTCAGGAATTGCCCATAGGCTTTTTTGAAGTCATTGGTTACGGTTTCAGTATAGGATTCACCTATCTGATCCGCGAATTGAGATGGGAAAATTGAATCTGCACTACTGCCAGACATCACTATTCAATTAATAATCGAAACCAGTTTTAAAGCTACGTCTTTTGGTCAGCAATTGGTAGTTGACTTTTGAACAGTGAACCGCCACCAGGGGTCTTAACTCACACGGTAGGTTTTCAATACCTAAAAATATGATCATCAGCAAAATAACACTTGACAATTATGTTTAGAGTTTAGTGTCTTAACAACGGAAGTTCGAGCTTTTCCACCCTGATTATACTCTAAATATTGGGCTTAAAACCTCTGTTATATAATCCGCAAATAGAGAAATTCGTCCTCATTCCCCTACTAAATCCCCCTCTGAAGAATTGCAATCAGGACCTTCGCAGGTTCCGGATCATTCCCCAGTAGCCGCTCAAATGCGTTCCTTGCACCAAGGCATCAACAGCAGCCCTCAAGTGCGGCAAATGAAGTCTCTTCAGGCCTCAGTCAACTAGAGTTCCCAAGTAATGCAACTTATGCGGTTGCAGGAACTCGCCAACAACAGTTCACAGGTACTTCAATATAAAGCCTTACAGCAGGCGGCGAATGCCACCTTCCAGCGAAAAGAAAATGACACAGGTCTGCCCGATGACTTGAAAGCTGGTGTGGAAGGCCTCTCAGGACATTCCATGGACGATGTTAAAGTCCACTACAATTCGACTAAGCCAGCCCAGTTGAAGGCACACGCTTTTGCACAATGAATTACTCAGACACTTCTGAGGCTCCTCCCCAAAATTTAAAGACAGGTAATACCCCTAATTCTGCTATACAACCTTGGTGGCCTCTCGGACATTCTTACCGACCGGTCTCCTGACATGGACTTCATGCAAGAGGAAGTCAATACCATGGAAAAAGGAGGTTCCGCTGGCAATCAAAATAAAGAGAAAATGATCAGCCTCGTTCGGGAAGCGAAATCGGAGGAGGACAGTGCGAAGATGGCCCAGGCACGGACTTTGTGGAACAATAATGACTTACATGTACGAAAAGGCTGGTACGTAACCCATCATGGTGAGGAAGGGCAATACAGGGAAGATATTTCCACAGCGGCTTCTATCAATGCGGAAGTCACTGCCAAATTGGTGTCTATGGCAGCGGCCAAGTACAAGTTTCCTGGAAAGTCTGGCTCATCCGTTACCAAGGGGCTGAAAGGTCCGGACACCTTTGAACTGCCGGTTACAAGAGACTTAGATCAGGGGAAAGATGATTTTGCAAGTGCAGGGGTCTCCCGCTATCATGATGCCTGGGTGATTGCAGAATTGACTGAGCGTCTCAGGTCATCAATTGGAGGGTCTATGTTTAAGGGCGGTTCAGGGTCCAAAAGAAATATGAGTTCCAGAAAGGCAAAACTACCGGTGATCTGGAAGGTATGGCTCCGGAACCGATGGAGGACCCTGTATAAGACGACGATGTACTCCGGGCGAGAACTACTTCACAAATGCCTTTCTATTTTTCGTTCAGCATAAGATGATCCTTCCAGCCTTCAGAGGCTTGTCCAGGGACATTACCCGGTAATAATACAGTCCATGCGACAAGTCATGGACGTCAATTCGGTTTTCGCCTTCAATCATTCCTGAGAATCGCCGGACAAGACGTCCTTGGGTATCAAACAATTCTAATTCAATCTTTTCAATCCCTTCCAGTCCGACGATCTCCAATGTGATAAATTCAGAAGTTACTGTTGGGTAAAGCTGCAATACAGGCTCCGGGTCTTCGGGAATACAGCCTTCGGAAGTAAACTCAACATTTCCCTCGCAATCCGTCTTTACGAAGTAGAAGTCAAAAGAACCGTTTGGGGTATCTCCATATACATCCCCCACAAAAGCAAGGCCGCCGTCATTGGTTTCGATCACATCAAATGCTGTATTATCCCGAAAACGCTGGAAGGTCCGGCTCCATAGGACCGTACCTGAAGAACTGAATTTCCGGAGTGTGATCCAATCCGAATGGTCCTCTTCATATCCAACAGCCACGATACCCCCGTCAGTTGTCATGGTAACTGACCTGCTGCAGAAGCCCGTCCTTTCCCATAATACATT
>JBFGVE010000153.1:0-6478 GCA_041565275.1 Bacteroidia bacterium | reverse complement strand
TATCATTCTCAACCCAATGGATATTCAGGCTTGTATCAGTTACACCGTTGTCCGGGTAGGTATCACCGTTGGCGTCATAGTAATTGGGATTCATAACCCACCACTTGAATAAAGAATTGGCATTGAATGCGGTGTCATAAGCAATTTGCTTATCATTAGCTCCTGCAAGCCAAACATGTGGATTGCTCAGCCAACTGGCATTCCATACACCAATGTCTGGCACCGCATCGAATTCATCTCCTCCTACATATTCCCAGTGGGTATCTCCGTGAGGAGGTGAAGGGACAAAGGCTTGAGAAAATAAACCAGCATTCATCGATGCCATGACAGCTAAACATAAATATCTGTTCCTGATCCATCCCATCATTTCCCTGCTATTCATTTAGTTTTTCTTCCAATTCCCTGATCCTCTTCTCTTGCTCAATAATATACAATGTAAGTTCTTCAATTTTTCGTAATAACATTGCATCACCGTCTCCCAGGTGGTAGCCGTCTTCGAGGATTTCCTTTTCGGACGGGACGTCGGGGAGATGGCCATTTTCCTTTATGTATTGGTCCACTTCCGAGAGAGGACGCAATTTGAACTTGCAACTCTAAATTGGACACTAAGCTAAGCCTCCCTTGCCTTAGCCTCTTGAAAAACTGGACTTAGAATCGAATTGAATGAGTCACAGTTAACTCAGGAACAATAGAGGGTACTGCAACAACTATTTGTCACACATCTTTTTTAATGACTGACCGATTGGTTAGATTGGCCGATCTATGTCACAGAAAACCAAGGTCAAAAAATACATCTCACTTGTTCTGGGTTTGATCATACTGGCTCCCCTGAATGGTCAGCCTTTGGGCCAGTTGTCTCTTGACGAAGCCTACCTCCTCCTTGAGGAGCGTTATCCTGCCCTTCAGAGTGGGGTATTGCTCGATGAAATTTACCGGAAGGAATCCGCACAACTCGACAAATCTCGTCTGCCATCGGTAGCCCTCAAGGCCGACGGCCGCCTCCAGTCCGAAAGTACCAGCCTGGGTACTGAGGCTGGCTCGCAACTCCCTTTCCAGATCGAACTGCCCCTTTATGCAGCCAGGTCCTACCTGGAACTCAACTACAATGTTTGGGATGGCGGCCAGTCTGCCGCCCGCCAAAGGTTAACTGACGCACAGCTCCGGGTCGATCAGCAACAGTTACAAGTGGATCGTTATTCCCTCCGTCAACGCATTGACGGTCTGTTCATCAATGTGATGTTCTTGCGGGAACAAGTCAAACTCTATGACCTCTCTTTCAAAGACCTGGAGATCCGCCGGGAACAGCTTGCCGCGGCCCTGGATGCCGGGACTATATTGGAAAGTGACCTCTTCCAGGTAGATATCAAGCTGCTGGAATTGCGGTCCCAGCAAGAAAATCTGACCTTCCGTTTAAAGGGGCTATTGGGTACCCTGGCAGATTTGCTTGGCATTGAATTGGATGAAGACGCTGACCTTATCTTCCCCGACTTGGACACTCCTTCCCAGGTGCCGGAAATTGACCGGCCTGAGCGCCACTTGTTCAGTCTGCAGAAAGAAGCTATCTGGGCCAATTCTACCTTGATCCAATCTTCCCGCAAGCCTCGACTTTCCGCCTTCGCCCAAGGTGGTATCGGCTATCCAAACCCCCTCAACCTCTTTGACACGAACATTTCTCCCTACGGATTGGTAGGCTTTCAGTTTAACTGGAAGCTCAGCGATTGGGGCAGCTCAAAGCTAAAAAAGGAAGTACTGGGGTTGCAGGCCCGCAGGATCAACTATGCCGAAGAAACCTTCCTCTTCAATCTGGACTCCAAAGAAGCCACTTACCTGTCGGAAGTGGAACGGCTGCAAAGCCTCCTCCTTCGGGACCAGGAAATCGTTGCCTTGCAAGCACAGGTACTGGTGCAAATGGCAGCTCAACTGGACGAAGGCGTAATCACATCTTCCGATTATATACGGCAAGTAAATGCAGAGCTTCGCTCCAGGCAAAACCTCGCCATTCACCGTGCCGAACTGGTCAAGGCCCAGTTGGAATTCAAAACTGAGCGTGGAGGACTTTAAGCCCCCGGACAATCTGGAAAACCGCTACACAACTCAAGACTGTCCCTATTCCTCAAAATGTTCACCATGTCTAAATATTTCATCTTCATTCTGTCAACCGTTCTGGCAACCATCCTGGCAACTGGCTGTTCAAAGAATACAAAGCTTTCCGATGCTTACGGCAACTTTGAGGCCACTACCGTAACTGTCGCCTCAGAGGCCCAGGGCCGCCTTCTCTTCCTCAATGTTGAGGAAGGCAGCAAACTGAAAGCGGGTCAACTGGTCGGAATCGTAGACACCACACAGATCCACCTTCAGAAGCTTCAGGTCGAAGCGGGTATCGGCACCCTTCCCAGCAAGCTGAGGAATACCCTTGCCGATATCGAAGTCCTGAAAAAGCAAAAAGCAAACCTGATCCGGGAACAGGACCGGGTATCCCGATTGGTAGAAAAGAAGGCAGCACCTACCAAACAATTGGACGATATCACCGGACAGATCGGGGTGATCGAGAAGCAGATCAGCGCCATCCGGGCAACAACCCAAACTGGCAACCGTGCCATCCTGGCTGAAAAAGAGCCTCTCCTGGCACAAATCGACGTCCTCAACGAACGCATCCGCAGATCTTATATCTACAATCCGGTTGATGGAACTGTTTTGACCAAGATGTCCGAATCTCAAGAGATCGTCGGGCCGGGGACCCCTCTTTATCGAATTGGTCACCTGGACACCCTGGACTTGCGTGTATATGCAGATGCCGTTCAATTGCAATCTGTACGCCTGGGGCAGACCATTGAAGTATTGGTCGACGACGGAGCCAAAGGCTACCGGAAAATGCAGGGAAGGGTAAGTTGGATCTCTGAACAAGCTGAATTTACTCCCAAGTCGATCCAGACCAAGGAAGACCGGGTGAACCTGGTTTACGCCATCAAAGCCAGGGTCGCCAACCAGGATGGTTTGCTAAAGATAGGTATGCCCGCCGAAGTCAATTTCAGTGAACGGGTGAATTGACCCAAAACCGATGGTTTCAATTCACGCTAAAAATATCAATAAGTCTTACAAGGACGTTCATGCAGTTAAGGATCTGAGCTTAACGGTAGAGAAAGGCGAACTCTTTGGTTTGATAGGTCCGGACGGTGCCGGGAAAACTACCCTGTTCAGGATCCTTACCACACTACTGATGCCGGACGCGGGTAGTGCGACTGTGGAGGGCTACCATACCGTGAGAGATTTCCTCAAAATCAGGAAGATCATTGGGTACATGCCGGGGAAATTCTCCCTCTATCAGGACCTTTCTGTAGAAGAAAACCTCAACTTCTTTGCGACCATCTTCGGAACATCTATCAAGGAAAATTACCACCTGATCGAAGACATCTATTCCCAGATAGAACCTTTTCGCAAGCGCAGGGCCGGAAAGCTCTCCGGGGGAATGAAACAAAAACTCGCTTTGTGCTGCGCTTTGATCCACGAACCCAAAGTTTTGTTCCTCGACGAGCCTACTACAGGTGTAGATGCGGTTAGCCGGGCTGAATTCTGGGAAATGCTTAAGCGCTTGAAAGAAAGGGGAATTACGATTTTGGTCAGTACGCCTTATATGGATGAAACCTCACTCTGTGAGCGCATTGCACTGATCCAGACAGGTCGCATTCTACGCATCGACACACCGGAAACGATCACTGCCAGTTATGGAAAACCCCTCTTCGCAGTGCGTTCGAAGGACTTCTACCATCTTCTCAAGGACCTGCGTACGCAGGAATTTACGGAAAGGGTGGAGCCCTTTGGCGAGTACCTGCACCTCACCACAAGCACTTCTATCAACGAAGACCAACTGCGAAACTTCCTGGAAGGTCAAGGGCACCAGCAGCTCGAACTCAAGCCTATCAAAGCCACTGTGGAGGATGTATTTCTTGACTTAATGTAGTTGACCCATGGTAAACGAATATGCTATCGAAGCCACCAACCTCACCAAGCGATTTGGAGACTTTACCGCAGTGGACGCCATCACCTTCAAAGTTAACAAAGGCGAAATCTTCGGCTTTTTAGGGGCCAATGGTGCAGGTAAGACGACAGCCATCAAAATGCTGATCGGCTTAAGCCGACCCACTGAAGGCGAAGCGACCATTGCCGGGTATGACATCTACCGGCAAACGGAATCCATCAAAGAGAACATTGGTTACATGAGCCAAAAGTTCAGCCTGTACGAAGACCTGACGGTACGGCAAAATATCCGCTTCTACGGAGGGATCTACGGGCTGAACCGGAAGCAGATCAATTACAAGATGGATGAGATCATCACTCAACTGGGCCTGGAGAAGCAAGCCCGCAAGGTTGTCGGCAGTCTGCCCCTGGGTTGGAAACAACGTCTTGCATTTGCAGTAGCAGGGGTACACAACCCCGGGATAATCTTTTTGGATGAGCCGACCGGCGGCGTCGATCCGGCCACCCGGCGCCAATTTTGGGAAATGATCTACGAAGCTTCCGGTGAAGGTGTGACCATCTTCGTCACTACTCACTACATGGACGAGGCCGAGTACTGCGACAGGATCAGCATTATGGTCGCCGGCCGCATCGACGCCTTGGGATCTCCCAGAGAATTAAAAGACCGCTACCGGACCGACACCATGGACAATGTCTTCCTTCAACTGGTTCGAAGCCGGGAAAATCCTTGAAACCACGGGAAACTCCTTGAAACCAAAAAATAAAGTTCCAGATGCTACGAGTATTCATAGCCTTCGTCAAAAAAGAGACCTTCCACATCCTCCGGGATGCCCGGACCTTGGTTATCCTGTTTGGCATGCCCATCGCACTGGTCCTTATCTTCGGCTATACCGTCTCCAACGAGTTCAAAGATGCTTCCATTGCAGTGGTAGACCAGTCCAGGGATGACCTGAGCCAGAAGCTCATCTCTCAACTGCCCGCCTCCGGCCACTTCCAGTTGGTAGACTATGCCGATAACATCGAAGCTTTGGAAGCCTCCTTCAAAGCTGGAAAAACCAAATTGGGAATTGTTATCCCAAACTGCTTTGAAGAACAATTCTTTAGGAATGGAACGGTCAAAGTACAGTTGATCACCGACGCCACAGAGCCTAATTATGCGGCCACTCTGACCAATTATGCAAATAGTATGATCCGTAAGTTTCAACTGGAACAGGCCGAAGTGACCCGTCTTCCCTACCAGATCGAAGTCCGGAGCCGGATGCTATACAATCCCAGCCTGATCGGAGCCTACAATTTTATTCCCGGTGTGGTGGCCCTTATCCTGATGCTCATTTGCGCTATGATGACCTCCCTCACCATTGCCAAGGAAAAGGAAACCGGAACCATGGATCTGCTGCTGGTATCACCCTTGTCCCCTCTCCTGATCATCGTGGGAAAAGTCGCTCCCTATGCAGCCTTGTCTTTTGTGAGTGCTTTGGCTGTATTTGCAATGGGCTATGCTATTTTCGATGTTCCCATCATTGGCAGTTTACCCCTGCTGCTGGTTCTGTGTCTGCTGTATTTGCTGGTCGCCCTGGCCCTGGGTGTGCTGATCTCCACTATATCCAAGTCACAACAGGTCGCCATGATGGTATCTATGTTTACCCTGTTGCTGCCGACTATGCTACTTTCGGGATTTATATTTCCCATCGAAAGCATGCCCTTCCCACTGCAACAGATCTCCAGGATCATTCCCGCCAAATACTTCATTGTAATCGAAAAAGCCATCATGCTCAAGGGAGCCGGGTGGGATGCCGTGCTGATGCCTTCCATCGTGCTTGCCATCATGCTGGTAGTTCTCCTGGTAGCTTCTTGGAGAAGTTTCAAGGTCGTCTACAAATGAGCCCATTATGCAACGATTGATCCATATCATCCGCAAAGAATTCATTCAGATCATCCGCAACCGATCTATGTTGCCTCTGATGACTGTATTGCCGCTTGTTCAACTCATTGTATTGTCTTATGCAGCTAACAATGAAGTGCGAAATGTCCGCCTGGCAATCGTCGATCTGGACCACTCTGCCTATGCAAGGCGACTGAGCAAAAAGATACAAGTTTCCGATCGCTTTCTGCTCGTTGATGCTCCTCCTTCCTCCAAGCATGGAGATGAACTGATGCAAAATGGAACGGTAGACATTGTGCTGACCATTCCCTCCCAATTCGAACGGGATTTTTACCGGGACCACAAAGGTGATATCCAACTCTTAGTCAACGCGATCAATGGGCAACAGGCCACGGTCGGAGCCGCATATTTGAGTGCCATTATCCAGTCCTTTAACCAAGAGATCCGTAGCGAAGCGACAGGCAGCCTCCCCGTTCGCAAAGCAGGCCTGGTCCCGCAGATCCAGACTGAACACTCCTATTGGTTCAATGAAGAACTGAATTACAAGCACTTCATGGCTCCGGGGATCATAGGTGAATTGGTAACCATCCTCGTAATGCTTTTGACTGCTATGAATATTGT
>JBFGVE010000152.1:0-6601 GCA_041565275.1 Bacteroidia bacterium | reverse complement strand
TCAGTTGGTTAGAGCGCTAGTTTGTGGCACTAGAGGTCGGGGGTTCGATTCCCCTCTTTCTCCCCAAGAAGGATGCTGTTCTTGAATGGCATCCTTCTTATTTTGTTAAACACTTTAAATCCAATCAACTTACCTGTTAGCATCCTACCTGTTTATCAACCATGTCTGTATACATGGTCCAATTCATCCGAAGAATTCATGGTCACCCCCAAGTCCTTAATCAGACCAGTCTTCAGATCGTAGACGAGACCATGGAGATAAGGATACTCGCCATTGGCCCATTCTTGCTGGATGAAAGAAACCCGTGCCAGATTCTGTACCTGTTCCTGGACATTCAACTCGACAAAACGATCAAATCTCTCTTTTTCATCATGGATGTTATCCAACTCATCGTTGTGGAGGCGGAAAACATCCTTGATGTGCATGATCCAGTTGTCGATAAATCCATAACTATTTCCGGACATAGCCGCCTGAATACCACCACACCCGTAATGTCCGCAGACAATTACATGCTTCACTTTCAGGACTTTGACTGCATAGTAAGCCGCACTCAGCAAATTCATATCTGTGTGGACAACCAGATTGGCAACATTGCGGGATACAAACAAAGAACCTGATTTGAGTCCGGTAACTTCATTGGCTGGGACCCGGCTGTCTGAACAGCCAATCCATAAAAATTCAGGTGATTGCCCCTTGGCGAGAGAGGAATAGAATTCCGGATTTTCTTGCAGGGTGCTCTTTACCCATTCGGCATTGCCGTCCAACAGGTCTTTCATTGTCTGAGTCATAAATGCTTTAAATTTAGGTTAATATGCTTTCACTGGCCCCCAGGAGGGTGTGTTTTTGACCGGATCGTTATCCATTTTTCAAACGCGATTTCCAAACAGCAGACCGTCCAATGCCGTCAGACCAGCTTTTTGAGGAGGAGCGGTCTTATCGTAGATGGCAAGCAGGCTGCGGTAAAAGTAACCTTTTTTGCCTGTGCTCAATTGTGATGTCTTAGTAGATGTACTGTTGTGTGCCAGAGTTACACCAATATCTGCATGGGTAAGGGTTTTGGCCAATTCTGAGCTCCTACCCACATTGTTATTAAATATCTCCTCTCCTGTTCCCGAAGGATTGAATAGGAGGAAGGACGAGTTTTTAGAAAGTTGGGGCAAGTCAAAGCCGGCTACAATCTTATGGTGTGTTCCGAGAATGTCCAACTCAATCGTATAGGCAATACTTCCCTCTGGAGTATTACTGGTCATCAACGTACTGGCTTCTCCACACAGTGAACGGTGGGCTTCAATCCCGGAAATCCCTATTTCTTCACCGCTCTTTACGAAGGCCGGAACGGAGGTTCCTTTGTAGATATCGCCCGGACCGATTAACAAATCAGATTCTTTATTTTGATGTATTATCCTTAGGTTGAGTTCAAACCCAGTATGGTTCTGGATCACCAGAGCATGGGAAATTCCGTGGGTATAATCATCCTGTGCCTGGGGGAGGGCTGCACAGTTGACAATTTGAGAGATCCCATTCAAAGCTTCCAATTCATTGTGTGTCAGATCGAAATGAACGATATTTCCATTAGGGGTTTGGAATTCTGTCGACCCTTCAAGTCCGGCTGCTGCACCATAAAGACTGCGTTGGATGGCCTTCTTAGCTGTAGAACCCTTTTTGCCTGGAATATTATTGTTCTCTAGGAAGGATTTTACCCCACCAAAGGCTTGTGTGGCTGAACGCCCCAAATCCTTTAGGATCAGAGAAGCCAGATCTTTCCAATGGAAAACGCTCGCAGGACCACTCATCTCCTTGCCAGCGGTGATTTTAAAGTAGGTAATCTGGCCAACATCCCTGCCCAATTGGAATGCGAGAAATGCTCCTATATCACTACAATCGTAGAGTTTGGAATTATAGGCGTCTCCACTGGTAAAGGAAGTCAGCACATCGCTATTGCCTTCACTGTAGAAATAAGAATGCTGAGCACGGAACTCACCAAGATTGGCCACATTGATAAAACCGCGGTTGTTGAGGATTCCGTTCAAGAGGGATCCTGCTTGCGCCCTCAGGACAAAATAATCATCAACTGCGGAGCCCCCTGCAAGGGCATAACTCATCTCTTTGGTAGCACCTTTAGTGGCAGTACCATAGGTGAGGCTTTGAACTACTTTTATCGGGGTTGCTTGAGTACTCATAAACGATCTCGTGTCTCCAGAATGGACTTTTCAGCCAGACAATGCTAACAATTTTTCGGAAAGCTGCCAATTTCGAAAATACTCTTCAGATTTGCTATTTTGTTTTCCCCATAACAATCGATTTATTTACTGCAATGTCCTCTCTATATGAAAAAATGTTCAGGGACCTGCTCCACCGTGAAAGCATTGAGCTGACCGAAGATCAGGATAAGGTACTTGAGGGATTCCTGTACTACCATGAATATCCTATGTCCAAGGCGGTTTTTCAAATGCGAGGGGCAGCAGGTACCGGAAAGACATTTATGATCCGCCTCATAACTTGGTTCTTACTAAGGCAGGGGTACAAGGTAGTGTTGCTTGCACCAACAGGCCGGGCTGCCAAGGTCATTACCAAACGGACCCGTCGCTATGCTTCGACCATTCACAGGCATATATACTCACCAGCAGAATCTCCTACAGGAAGTATCTATTTTACGCTGAAAGAAAACAAGGACCCACGAAAAATTTACTATATCGTCGATGAGGCCTCAATGGTTGGAGATGGGGAAAATAATGGACGGGGTTTATTGGCTGACTTGTTGAAGTTTATCTACTCTGAGTATCCGGAACGCAAGGTCATGATGGTGGGAGATCCATTTCAATTACCCCCGGTCGGGAACAGTAGCTCCCCAGCCCTGGATCCCACATACTTGAAGAAAGAATTTGCCCTGGAGGTATTCGAATCCGAAATGACTCAGGTGATGCGCCAGGAAGAGGCTTCTGAGATCCTTCGCTGGGCGAATCTAGTGCGGGAAGCAATGGTTATGAAGACCGTTCCTTACCCTGAAATTAATTACGGGGGAGAAGTCCAACTCCTTGAAAATGGTTTTGAAGCCCTGGAATTGTACACAAGCCTTTTTCGTTGTGACGACCCTGACAATGTCCTCTTTATCACCTACTCTAATAAAATGGCGGTGGAAGTCAACATTGCCATCCGGCACCAGATGTTTGAGCCCGAGGAGGATTTGATTTCCGGAGAGTTACTCATGGTGGTCCGGAACAATTACGCTTGGGGTGATGATGCCTTCCCTTTTATTGCCAACGGAGAAATGGGTATTATAAGGGACATTCATCTGGAAACATACGAGGAACGTTACGGAATGAAATTTGTCGATGTGGAGATGGAATTCATGAGCTTGGCCAATGAACCCGTGGAAGTTAGTTGTAAAGTGGTGTTAGATTTGTTGACAGACAAACGGGCTCAACTGGGATTACGGGAAATGCAAAATCTTGCCCGGGCACGGCGCGAAGAGTACCGGGATATTCCCAAGACCAAAGCCAAACACCTCTTCCGAAAGGACCCTTATGTCAATGCACTACAAATCAAGTATGGTTATGCTGTAACCGGGCACAAAGCTCAGGGCGGACAATGGCGAAATGTGATCGTCGCCTTCGAACCCCTCTACAAAGGAATGGAGATGGGCGATTACCTGCGCTGGTCCTACACAGCCATGACCAGGGCTGAAGAAAGGTTGTACATGTTGAACTGTCCTTATGTGCAACGCGACTGGTAATTGTCTGTGTAGCGCGACTGGTTTTTTCAAATGCCGTATACCTTGCCAAACTTTTCCCGAACATAGGCGTTGAAGTGAGCAATGTTCAGTTGTTCCCCTGTAACCATTTGGCAGAGTTCTTTAGAAGTGTAGAGCTTGCCATGGCGATGGATCTTTTTGTTGAGCCAGTTTTTCAGCGGAAGGAACTCACCTTTGGCAATCAACCCAGGGAGGTCATCGAGTTCTTTGCTGGCCTGTGCCATAAACTGTGCTGCATAAAAACTTCCCAATGAATAAGTAGGAAAGTACCCAAAGCTCCCGTGAGACCAATGGATATCCTGCAGCACACCCTTGGTATCGGAAGGAACGTCGAGACCCAGGTACTGCTTTATTTTTTCATTCCAGGCTGCAGGCAGGTCCGCGACCTTCAACTCCCGGTTTACCAATGCCAATTCAAGCTCGAACCGGAGCAAAATGTGAAAGTGATAGGTCAATTCGTCTGAAGAGATCCGAACCAGACCTGGTTCCACCCGGTTGACCGCTTTAAATACATCTTCTGCCGTTTTGCCCTTCAATTGATCCGGAAATAAATCCCGCATCTGCTCGAAGAAATATTCACAGAATTCATAAGTCCTGGCAACATTATTTTCCCAAAGGCGGGATTGGGATTCGTGGATTGAAAGGGAGCAAGCCTCGGACTCCGGCCAGCCGATCGTCTCCTCAGGCAAACCCATTTCGTACAAAGCGTGGCCCACCTCGTGGATGGTAGAAAACAGCATATTCCGGATGTCGTTCTCATCCACCATGGTAGTAATGCGGGCATCGGTTGGAGCCATGCTGATTGAGAAGGGGTGAGGCGCTTTATCCTGCCGTCCAAATTCTCTGGAATAGCCCATCTTGCGGATCACTTCCCAACTGAAAGCCAATTGTGCGTCTTCACCTACAGTTTGCAAGAGAAAGCTGTCGGTCACCTGGGGCTGGGCTTTGATTTCTTTGAGCAGGTCGAGCAATTCCCCCTTGAATCCATCGAATAAAGACTGAACCGTGCTGGCCTTCAGGCCAGGCTCATAACTTTCAAGCAAAGCATCGTATGGGTTTTCCTCGTAACCGAAATATTCCGCTTCTTGGATTTTGAGGTCAAGCAGCTTTTCCAGATAGGGTTGGAACACCTTGAAGTCGTTGGTAGACTTAGCTTGGTGCCACGCATGAAAGGCTTCTGAGATGGCTTTGGAAGTACTCTTTACGTGTGCTACCGGGAGTTTGGTACTCCGTTCCAGGTCGATCCGGACCTTTTTCAAATTCAATTTCCGGCGAACAGGCATTTCCTCGGTGACTTCAGCTTCGGCAGCGGCAAGAAGAGGAGGGATCTCCGTTATCACCTTTTGGTGGTACAATCCCTGGAGGGTTGCCATTTGCTTGGCTCGCTGAGGTGCCGCACCTGGGGGCATCATCGTTTCCTGATCCCAAGCCAGCAATGCACTAGCAGCTATCAAATGCTGCAGTTCAACCAACTTTTCGTCCAATTGTTCGTATGCAGTCATCTTAGGTAAGCTAATGCTGCGTCATAGTCGGGTTCCTGTCCAATTTCAGGAATTTGCTCGGTGTACAGGACTGTTACATCAGTGTCAAGGACTACCACAGCACGGGAAAGGAGAGCGACCAAAGGCCCTTCTGTCATGCGAACACCATAAGCATCTGAAAATGAGTTATCTTTGTATTCTGAGCGGGAAATCACGTTTTGCAGACCTTTGTTTTTGATAGTAGCCATATCGCATTTTGCTTTATCGTGAGGTAAGACAGAATCATGAGGTAAAACAGATATTCTAGAGGTGCGAAACTGGTAAAGTACCGTAGGATTTGCAAAAATTAATTTGCCGCTGAGTCGGTCCCTTCACAGTCAAGACTTAGACTCCAAATTGCCGAAAGTGGTGGTCAATGTGCTTGTAAAACATATTGTTCCACTCTTTGCTCGTGAGTTTCCCGAAAGAGTTTGACTCTTTCTGTTCAAAATAGGATTCTCCCAGTTCAACTGTCTTGTTCAGATAAGTGATTAGTCTGTCCTTTTCTTTTTCAAAGTCTTTAGGTTTGGTTTGTAGAAAAGCTGGTGCCGTCCGCAAATTTGGCTTATATGGTTTTTCACCACAAACGACTGGCTTCAAAAAGGTTTTAAGCATGAAGCGCATGAATCTATTTGGCTTGGAGTGCTGATCTGTATAGGCCATCTCATAGGTAACATTGACATGGGCTAGCATCTGTCCCACGCTCATTTTACCCCATTTTGGTTGAGTTTCATGGGTAAGTTTATCGAGCCTGCCCAGTAAAACTGAGGTTGCCTTAGCATCAAAAATATTCTTCATAATAGTCTTTGCTCAAAAGCCTTTGCCTAATTAAGTGGTTTGATATCATCGAATGAATTTACAAATGAAAATTTATTGCAAGGGAAAAAACCTAGAGGAATTTAACCGGTCAGCTAGAAAAATTCCATTGTAGCTCTCAGAACCCTTTCCGGTGCTTCTAAATGAGGGTAATGACCAATACCTTCCAGGCGCACTACATTGGATTGAGGAACTTCCTCTTCATATTTGTCTGCCATGTGACCACCTGAGACAGGGTCAGCGGTGCCATTGATTAACATTTTGGGAATTCTATTGGTCTTGAGAGCGTCTATCCACCGATCTGCGTGTACCTTCCTGTCTCCAACGTAATGCAACAATTTGTGGATGATCCTGTTCCCTTCCTGCTCCTCGATCAGTGACCAAAATTCGTTAATTTCTCGGTGCGAAGGTTTCGTCTCTGTGCCAAACACTTTCCTCAAACTGCGTCCCAATTGTTTACTACCTATGAAATAGGTAAAAATTCTTCCAAAAGGTGACAACAATAGTTTTTGGC
>JBFGVE010000151.1:0-6687 GCA_041565275.1 Bacteroidia bacterium | reverse complement strand
TAGCGTTCTTTTCCCTGGCACTCATTTCAGCCAGGGTTCTGGCGTCGTTCTCAGGAATGAAAAGAGGGTCATACCCAAAACCACCATTGCCACGTTTCTCCATGCCAATCCACCCTTTCAATACCCCTTCAAAAGTTTGAAGGTCCTGGCCGTCGTAATAGGCTATCACAGTGCGGAATTGTGCAGAACGGTCTTGCACCCCTGATAACTCCTGAAGGAGCAATTCCATATTCGCTTCAGAACTGGCATTATCACCGGCATACCTTGCTGACCTTACCCCGGGACGTCCGTTTAGAGCTTTCACTTCTAATCCTGTATCATCGGCAAAGCATGGAAGTTTAACCTTCTTAAAAAATTCCCTTGCCTTCTTAATAGCATTTCCCTCAAGATCAATAGCATCTTCCAATACTTCAATCTTTTCAGTAAGATCCCTGAAACTGTATACTTTTAAGCTATCCTTTAGAATAGCTTCAATCTCTTCTAACTTTTTCTCATTCCCTGTCGCAAAGAAGATCCGCTTCTTTTCCATAGATTTTTCTAAACTAATTTCTGCCGAATTTCTTGTAGTTGTTCCCAAAGAGCCTTTTTCAATTCTTTATCACCTTTCAATTTTGACAATCGCTGCGTAAAGTATAGGGTTCCAGACTCAATATTCTTATTACGGGGTACCATTATTGGGTTGGAATCACCAAACATGAGTGCATTATCAAATACAACTCCGAATGGATTGGGCATTCCCTCAAAATCCATAGCGTTGATCTTCCCGGTGATAATTCCAAAACCAGCGGAATCAAATGGTATTTCGATACTTTCCACGATTTTTTTAAGCAAATCTGTAAGCACTTTATCCTTTAGCTCACTCTGATGGATGATAAATAATACTTTTGACCTAGGCTTCGGGCGCCATATCAGCTTTCCAGTTGGGCGAAGAACTTCTTCAGTGGTAGTACTGGACTGGATAGGAGTTGAACCCTTTGCGGGGACTACAAATGGGTGATAGGTATCATCACCCGGAACCAGAAAGAAACGGTCACCGTATAGTCGTTGAAGGTCCTCTAAATTCAAGTTCATTAATTCTTTCCTACATAAAAAGTAAGGTGAGAGGCAGCATTGGTCTAGCTTAAACCTTCACAGGACGAATTTACAACACAGGACGAATTTACAAGGAAACTGCAATAAATAGCAGTTTTCCGCTAGTGGAAAAGCTCTTAAGTTGGAAGGATAAATCCCATTGCCGGTCTTTAAACCTTTTATACAAGAACCTCGTTACTGGTATTAAGTATGTTACCTGCCATGTAATATAGGAGTAAGCAAATACGATGAGTGAAGGTAGAGAAAAGTCTTTTGGAGCTCTGATCGAAGAATCGAAAGTACCGATTCTGGTGGATGTTTATTCGGAAACTTGCGGGCCCTGCATTATGCTGAAACCGGTGCTTAAAGAGTTAAAGAATAAAATGGGAGAGAACTTGAGAATAATAAAAATCAACGGTCCTAAAAATGTTCCCTTCATGCGGGAGTGGGCTATTGAGGCCTTTCCTACTCTGATTCTGTTCAAAAGTGGGAAAGTTGTCTGGCGCCACATGGGCTTTACTCCCCTTCAAAACTTGGAGAGAATGGTCAGGGACTCAATATAACTCTCCATATAGAAAAATAGATATGTACAAAGGGCGTTCTTGTAATAAATTAGGTTTAGTAGGTTAGGTTTTAGTTTAGGTGATTATAAGGGAGAGCAGTTTCAATGCAAACGCTCTCCCTTGATTTTTTGCCTCCATCCATATTTATTTAGGCTATCTTATAAAACTTCTTGATGCTTATTAAAGTGAATGGATTACATTGACAATTGACAATTGTTGCTCTTGGCTGATTTCTGTGGTTCTTTTCGTTTGATAATTTGATCAGGATTATTTTACTTAATAGTTCAGATCAGTGAGGTTAGACTCTTCTGGATTAGATTTTGAAAATGAACTAACCGTTGCACCGACCGTCCTTTATGTCAATGGATGGTACTGACCTCTTTTGTCGCCAGCAGGTAGCTTTACAGGGGTGTTTAATCACTTCTAACTAGGAAATACTCTTCATGAACCACACATGTTTACCCTCAAAAACCTCCGTCATCTATGGTTTTTCACTGCCTTTCTCCTTGCAGGAACTACAAATCTGAAGGCTACTCATTCAATGGGAGCTGATCTGACTTTTCAATGTGTAGGAAATGGGCAGTACCAAGTCCGACTACAATTTTTTAGGGATTGTGGAGGAATACTACCCGATAATTCATATATAATGACTTATTCCTCTGCAAATTGTGGTGTCAGTGCCACGATTACCCTTGTCCAGTCTGGACCTGCAGTTGATGTCACTCCGATTTGCGCTTCCTCGAGTAGCAATTGTGGTGGTGGCAGTGGTCCTTTTGGAATTGAGCAATGGAATTATACCGGAACGCTCAACCTTCCGCAAGGGTGCGGCGACGATTGGGTCTTAGGCTGGTCAACCTGCTGCAGGAACAATGCAATTAACACACTTTCCAGCCCAGGTAGCCAGAGCTTTTACATTTACGCAAATCTGGACAACACTACTTCACCTTGTAACAGTTCACCCGTATTTGTCAATGACCCTACTCCGATTGTCTGTATCAACCAACCTGTATCTTATTCACACGGCGTGAGTGATCCTGACAATGATAGCTTGGTATTTTCTCTTTCCAATTGTCGTCAGTCTGCTGCTGCAGGGGTAGGCTATGCAGCCGGATATTCCGGGGTAAACCCTCTTGCAACTTTATCTGGGGTGGCAATTGATCCGGCTACAGGTACCATCACTTTCACCCCTAACACGATCCAAGTAGGGGTTATATGTGTACGTGTTCAGGAATTCAGAAATGGAATCCAAATTGGCGAAGTTATCCGTGATATGCAGTTCAGGGTCATCAATTGTTCCAACCAGGCACCGGTCGCTTCCGGTATCAATGGCACTGGTATATACCAAACCACCGTATGTGTGGGTTCTGTGCTCTGTTTCGATATTTTCGGATCAGACATCAATGGAGATAACATCATTATGAATTGGAACAGTGGTATTCCCAATGGCCAAATTTCATTTTCAGGCCAGGGTACTACGGCTCCTACTGCTACTTTTTGCTGGACCCCTGGTGTTACCGATTTGGGGAGTAATTTTTTTACAGTAACCGTGGTTGATGATGCTTGTGTTCTGCAAGGGGTAAATACCTTTTCCTACGAGATCATCGTCACTGGTACCTCCAACAATGTCAGTGTGGGACCAGACCAGACTATTTGTAATGGTGGTATGGCCAGCTTAAGTGTAACCGGTTCGCCTGCACTTTCCTATTCTTGGGCCCCTTCTACGGGCCTTAGCTGTACCAATTGTTCAAATCCGGTGGCGTCACCTTTGGTCACCACTGCCTATACGGTCACTGCATCGTTTGCAGATGGATGTAATCTCACAGAGGTAGTCAATGTGGTTGTCCCACCTAGGCCAAGTGTTGTGATTAATCCGCAAAATGCTTTCAGTTGCCCGGGTGCAAGTTTACTTTTGACAGCCAATGCTCCATCCGCAACTGGTTACACCTGGAGTTCTGGTGGTAGCGGCCCTACCGAAAGTGTATCTCCCACAGTTACCACCTCCTATATTGTTACAGTAACTGATGCAAATGGTTGCCAAAATACAGATACGGCAGTTGTCAATATTGCCGATCCATCAGGAACTGCATGCAATGTTATCTATACTTCTCCAGGTGCGACGGGCGTTGGCTCTTCAACTGATCCTGCTGATTTTGTAACTGCTATTGGCATGGCCTCTTGTAACAATAGCGTTATCAAGATGGATATCGGCACTTACACCATTAACAGTGCCATCACCAATGTGACCAGCTTTTTGACCATCGAAGGGGGATTCGACCGGTCAAACGGATGGCGGAAAACTTCTCAGGCCGGAGCCACCACGATTAACAGGACTTCTGCAAATGTGGAAGATGCGATCGGAGCAGCTCCGCGAATTACTGCCTTTTATATCAGCGGTCAATCTGATTTCCGTTTCCAGGATCTTACGATCACGACCGCAGATGCGCCCTCTAATGTGCTTGGTACTTATGGTATCAGTACTTATGGTGTCCACATGACCAATTGTAGCAATTATAATTTTACACGCTGTCAGATCCTTCCCGGAAATGCTGGTCCTGGTGATTCAGGTTCCAGTGGCTCCGATGGCTCCGATGGCGCAGACGGGGGGAGTGGCCTGAATGGAAATTCAGATGATCAGGACGTTGCCCGTGCGGGTGGAAATGGTGGTGCAGGTGGTGGATCAGGATCGGGGCCGGGAGGGGTTGGAGCTGCAGCAGCAGGTGGATGTTGCACTACGGGTGTCTCTGGTGGTGCCGGCGGTTCAGCAACAAATTACCGTGCCGGTGGCGGCGGTGGCGGTGGTGCCAGAGGTGGTCAGGAAAATCGCAATGGGGGAACTGGAGGAATTGGAGGAGCTAGCTTTGGTGGTGCATCTAACGCTTGTGGTGGCGGACCCGGCATAGCAAGTGGTTGCAACCCCGTTATTGGTGCATGTGACGGGGCATTGAGTGGAGACATCGGGTGTGCCGGTGCTAACGGTGTCGATGGAAGTGCGGCGGCGGCCGGAAGCAGTGGATCTTACAGCGGTGGTTTTTTCAATCCGGGTGGCTTGGGAGGAACGGGTACTGATGGACAAGGTGGACAAGGTGGCCGCGGTGGCGGTGGCGGTGCCGGTGAAGGTGGATTAACATGTAACAATGGGGCAGGCGCGAGCGGCGGCGGCGGAGGAGGGGGAGGTCAGGGAGCTACCGGCGGAACTGGCGGGTATGGCGGTGGAACTTCAGTAGCAATGTACTTATTTTCCAATGGCTCTGGTGGTCAAGTAGTAGATTGTAATGTTGCCGGCGGGCTTGCAGGACCGGGTGGATCAGGTGGAGCCGGCGGAGCCGGTGGGAATGGTGGAACCGGTGGAGCTGGTGGCGAGGACGATTTGAATGATTTCGAAATCGGGTGTGGAGGTAGGGGTGGAGACGGTGGAAGAGGTGGAAATGGTGGTGTTGGTGGAGATGGTGCAGGTGGAGAATCTCATGCTATCCGCATTGATGGAGGGAACCCTCTTTCAATAGATGTTTCAACCTTCAACTTGTCTGGTCAACCAACTATTTTTATGGATAATATTTCCTGTACGGCCAGCAGTATAGATTATTCCGCCCCAAGTTCCAGCTTGTGGAACCTTGGAACTGGAGCTTCGCCCCAAACTCCCACAGGCGCTACAGTGACCACAACGTACTCATCTACAGGCCGAAAGAATATCATTCGCTCCGGTGATACGTATACAGGATTTGCCAACATCATCCTCGGCTCAGGTGTCATTCCCCAAGCAGGAACAACTGCACCCCTGCAGGCTGGTGAATTTCGAATTTGTGAAGGAGAGTCTGTAGACTTCCAGGCCCTCAATTCAGGTTCAAATTTTATATACAACTGGACCATGGGAGGGGGAGCAACCCCCAATACTTACAGCGGAACCTCATTTGATCTTGTTTCAGGTGTTACCTTCAATGCAGTTGGAGATTACTATGTCACGTTGCAATACATCACAGATTGTTGCGGTGCATCTGTTATGGATACGATTCACATCTTTGTAGATGCGCAGCCCGATGTAGCTTTTGCTGGCCCTACAGCATTTTGTGCCGGTGATGGAACAGGTGTATCTTTGACAGCATCCGGTGCTTCGACTTTTACCTGGACACCTGGTTCTGGATTGAATACCACCACCGGTCCCAGCGTAGTGGCCTATCCATCCAACACTACGACTTACACGGTAACAGGCGTCAATTCCACTGGGAATTGTGCGGATCAAAGTAATGTTACGGTAACTGTTAATGATCTTATTCTGGCACCTAGCCCCACTTCTGCAACTTGTGGAGCCAACGGCGTAGCAGCCGTGAGTGTATCTGGAGGGTCGGGATCATACTCATATGATTGGACTACAATTGGCCAGACAACTGCATCTGTTCCGAACTTGCTTGCTGGTAATTATCCGGTAGTGGTGTCAGATGCTGCAAATGGATGCCAGGATTCAACAGTCATTACTGTTGGTCCCGGACCGGGTCTGCTGAGTCCATTTATCGCGGGGATAAGCCCAGTCACCTGTGCGGGTGGAAATGACGGTTCCGCTACCATAGCGCATTCAGGTGGTATTGGCCCTGTATTTGTTTACAATTGGATAGATACTACCTCTGGAGCACCTGTGGGAGGAAATGGAGCAACTACCACACCTCTTCCCGCCGGAACTTATGCTGTTACCATTTTTGATATTGGAAACCCCGGTTGCCCTGGTGGAGCTCTGGTCACTATCCCTGAGCCTGTCCCGGTAGACGTAGCACTTGTCGATACCATGACACCTTACTGTACCGATAATGATGGCATCATAGAGGTCAATGCCAGTGGAGGAAATGGCCCGTATAACTATCAGTGGTTGACTTCTCCGCCTCAATTTGGGAATTCTGCAGTTGGGTTGGTAGGAAACACAACCTATCAGGTTATAGCAACAGATCTCAATGGTTGTGAAGATACCCTAGACATATTCCTTGATTGCTTGTTGCCGGTTACTTGGGCACACTTTGCTGCGACTCCAGACAACAATGCCATTCGGTTGAATTGGGAGACCGCTATG
>JBFGVE010000150.1:0-6797 GCA_041565275.1 Bacteroidia bacterium | reverse complement strand
TGAAAATGTAATGGTACTCTACCGGGGTCAGGGCCTTGATGTGTAATTCCGGACGGTGGGACTTAATGGTACTGAAAAGCTCCTGGTAAAAATGATAGTCGTACTGGGGCATTACTCCACCGACAATATGGACCTCTGTGACTGGCTTGCCATCGTAAGCCTTGATCTGGGCCATGATTTCTTCCAGGCTGTATTCCCATCCGTCCTCCCGTTTTTTAATTTTCCTGGAGTAGGAACAGAACTTACAATCGTAAATGCAAACGTTAGTCGGCTCGACATGGAAATTACGGTTGAAATAGGTCTTTAGTCCGTGCTTGTGTGTGCGAATGGTGTGAGCCAACAATCCCAGGAAGGGAAGGTCATCCGATTGAAAAAGATACTCTCCTTCTTCCGCGGTGATTCGCTGCGCTGCAAGCACCTTTTCGGTGATGACTTTCGCCTGAGGGGAAAGTACGTTCTGATCGAGGTATTCAGTCAATAGTGTATTGTACTTCATTTACTTACTTTTTGATCACGCCAAGACGCTCTTCAGGCTAGCATGCAGCTCTCTGGCATAAGTTACTCTCTGTACTCGTAAGCACCGATGTCTGGCTGAGCGTCTCTCGGCAATGCATCCAGATCGGAAGTGAGCCCTGAGACAGGAACCCCTGCATCAACTGCCGGACTGGAAGCCTCCAGGCGGTAGTCTCGCTCATCGGGTTCTGCAGCAGACGCTTTGACGAATTGTGGAAAGAGCGGATCGGTACCTGTAACAGTATTGGAACCATGTAAAGGCAATGTTGTTCGGATCATTGAATGGTCAAATGTGATCTCAAAACTGGAATTGGGCAAAGTATCTTGTACATATTCCTCATCCTCAGATCCCCAGACGATACAATTTGTAAAATTTACTTTTGTTGGTAACTCTATGGCACTCTGACCGTCGATCCCATAGTTCCCTATGATCAACATGGGTGTACTTCTGCTGAAGTCAAGGCTGTAGTTGACAAATGTACAGTGGTTGAACTCGTAGTAACCGCCTCCGGCAATTCGCAGGTTTCCTTCAGAATTGTTGTGGACCAGACAATTGTTTGCCTGGATCAGGGGGTAGGTGTCGAGTTGCAGGGTCAAGTCCGCTCCGTAAATCCCATAAGCTGCCATATTGCGGATCTCTGTATTTTCCAGCAATACTTTGGCAAATACTCCATTGTTGGCATACTCCTGGTAGACGCCGATCAAGCCATTTTTAATAACCGAATGCCTGATAATATTGCTACGTGAGGTGCTCGCAAAAGCTATGCCCCGCCACTGTCCGGGTGTTTCTTCGTAGCGATCTCCAAACCGGGTTTGTTGAAAGAACACTTCATTTCCTTTCTCACCCAACATGCGAAGGGTTCCGTAGACAATGATCGAAGACGTAAGGTTGAATTGTTCATCTTTCCTCGGGGTAAAATAAACGCTGGTCCCTGAAGGAATGACCAAGGTAACCCCTTCGGGTATCACCAAGGGGCCATCCACAACGTATCTTAAAGAAGGGTCCCATACTACACTGTTCCCAAAAGGCGGGGTTAGCAGTGAGTCAGAAAGAAAGATCCCATCAAAGACATAGGCTTCGATATCCACATCCTGGGTTTGATCGCCAACTGTGAAGAGCAATTTGTCACGAAGAAACTCATCTTTGACCTCTGCATTAAAAGAAATGAAAGCTATCGCCGAATCTCCGTCAGCTAGCTCATAGTCTTCGATCACGTTTGAGACGAGACCATCAAATATGAGGGCAAAATCAGCTCCGTTTTCAAACTCTATCTTGCTGATCCTGATATTTTTCCCTGAGTTATTGCTTACGACCAGCCGTTCTGTGGGAGAATCGAAATTGACAAAAATAGAGTCGAAATAGACAGTATCCACGTCAAAGCTGAGGTCTCCTTCTTCCACAAAGAACGATGGTCTTTGGGAACAGCCCAGGCCAATGAGCAATGCAAACGGGATCAAAATGGCAAGCATTCGGTTCACTGAGGCAAACCTAGGTTTTTGGAGGGAGAAAGAGAAGGTGAAAAACATGGGATGTTCTGATAGGTCAATCGACTGCAAGCCCGATGCCACCAAAAACGTTCATCCCTCTGCCCAAGGAAGAGAACAGCAGTCCTGTAAGGTTATCACTTCCGAGCAGTAAATCGAATTTAGCTTTTCTTGTATTGATCTGGTAGGCACCCACCAGTCCAAACCCAAAAGTATCATAACCACCTCCATAGGCACTGGCGCCCAGTTTTAGCCCCCGCAGCACTTCATGCTGGTAGGCTACACTGATCAGGGGTAAGGAGGTGTAACTGCCTCGTCTAAACGGATTGTAGGCAATGGTCGCATTGAACAGCCCGTTCTCACATATACTGTAAGACCAGCCCACCCGGAACCGTACGGGCGTCGGAGTGGCATAGCTTCCTCTCGTGCTATCTGGGAGCACGAGGTTCGTCAGGGAATCGATTGCACTGTCAATGAACCCGTCCAGGCTGTCCAAAAGGATAGAACTGATCACAACTCCTTCATAATCTACAAGCCTGATAGATCTGGTATTCCTATCAGCCGTCCAGAAGATCACTCCCAGCTCAGTCACTGCGGCTTCAATTGTCATTTTATCATTTAACTCTGCAACGATCCCTGCCCCTGCCGAAGTTCCGAATCCATGCAGATCAAACAGACCCGTTGACCTGAAGCCAGGAGTATTGTAAAAGGTATAATCCGCATCCAGGTACAGATTTGTTCCGTTTTCAGCGGTATAGAACTGGTACCTTGAACTTTCCAGGTTGAAAAGGCGGGTTCCTTGCAACAGGTTCAATCTCACTCCTAGTTTGATCTTTTCCCCCAGGTCAAGAAGCGTTCCTGCCCCGAGAGACCTCCACTGACGCAAGTTTCCGAAGAGCTTATTTTCAGTGATGGTATCGCCTTTGTATGGTCCGTTGCCATTTAGAAGCAGGCCAAGGGTCCTGGGTTCATCAAATCCTGCTGTCGCTGAAAGACCCTGATTAAGGTAAAAGCCCCATTTGCGGCTTCCAAACTTAACATTGACACTTGCCAACTCCCACGCATATCCCGCATTTGCGACATTATTACTCTTCAACTCACTGACCAGTCGATTGGCTGTTGCAGTGGTAATGGTATTGTTTTCTGAGAAAACTCCTTTTATTGCAGCATGGTTATTGCCAAACCAAACATTTGCACGGCTTCCAAACTGAAACGTTTCAAAATCAGAAAAGGCGAGGTTAGCGGGATTGTAGCTCTGGGACCATATCCTGTCCCGAAGCAATCCCGTCTGAAGGCCAAACTGAGCCGTAGCTGTTTCCTTTGACAAAAGGAGACCGGTCAGACAGAGCAGAAGGGTTCGTATTATCATCTTGGAGGCTTTCCTTAAAGATCGACATTGTAAATAAAGTCACCCACCAAGTGAAAATCAATTCCATAACTGGTGTAGATCTTCACAGGTGTATTATCTGGCTTGGTAGAGAGTGAAAACCTGATAATTGCTTCGGTTGAGCGCAGCCTGATCTGATCCAGCCTTTCCTTATCAAATCCTGCAAAAATGGTAGACTCCCCCGGCGCCTGAACGATACCGTTTTGATCGACTTGACCGGCAGGAACAACTTGGTTACCACTGGTGAACAAGCTGTCTATAATGTTTCCAACCGCATCCCGGAAGTACATTTGTACCGCTGCTTCGAAGGGGAAGTCATTGCTGACTATTAAGTTCAACTCACCACCCTCAATCCCCTCTGGCATAGTACCTTCGCTTATATTTACAACAACGGTATCTTGTAGGATAAGCTGGTCAGCTATTCCATGCAGCGGGACTTGCATGTCCAGAAATGCTGAGAACCGGCTTTCGTTGGTTGCGAAGTTATCGAGGAGGCCGGGATTGCCGTATTTATTAACCTCCACATCCATGTTGAAATCGATCCGGTCAGGCAATAGATTCAATAAGTCATTGATATTTGAATTACCGCTGTTGAAGTCAATTTTTGTGAGGAGGGCCTGGCCTACGTTGGGTAAACGAGGTCCGAGGACTTCTACCGGAGTAGTCACTGCGGCACCCGTCAGGGCAACCGTTTGTCCTGTACGGCTGTTGTGTCCATTCAAACTATTGATCTTCAATTCTCCGTCTACTCCTATGGAATTCAATATGGTTAAGGTAACTTCTGGCTTCTCTAAGGCGATACTCCCTCCCTGGATAGCATCAAAGAAGTCCAGCTCCACAGAATCATCAAAGGCAAAGAGTTGCTTGCCGAGGTAACCCTCAATGTAGGAAGGCTTGATCTCAAAAAGACCGTAAAAGAGGTCTATTGAATCACTGAGATCCATTGTTTGCTTGACGCCGGAGTAAATCAGGTCACCGGTCAAATGGTAGGGAAACAAATTGGTTGAATCCCCATTGACCGTAAGGTCTATGTAATAATCTTCCAGGTCGAAGACGATATTGGCGCCCGCTGTGTCTGCGACCGGGTCCGGGATCAATCTTTCCTGGACTGAAACCGGGAGTCCATCCTTGATCGCAGTTGGAAGTTTGTAGGAAAACTGGATGGTATCCTGGATGGTGGAAAACGCTCTGATCCTCAACTCTCCGGATCCTACTTTGAGCCGCGTGATAGCCAAGTCATCACCGAAGTCATACCTGATCCTGCCAAAGTCGTCAAGTACCCTCTGGGCAGGGAAAACAGCAGTGGCACGGGAGGCACTCAAATCTTTGACAATAATCCTGAAACGTACATAGTCATTTGTATCTATCGGGATAGGCTGGAATAAAGGCGCTGTGAGATCTAAATTTTCCAATTGGGCGGCCATTTTACTGTAAACGGTTTTACCTGCCAGAGAAGCGGATTCTACAGCTGTGGTGTTGGGGGGAATGACCGCAATGGTTTTCCTGACCAGGGTATCAAAGGCAATGGTGTCATTCCGAAGGTTGAAGACCACATTGGAAATAGATACCGGTAAATTGTTGATGATCTCCACCACCATTTGACCGGAGATCAGGTCCGCCTCCTCAAAGAATGCGGAGGCATCAATTTCTATATCCGGAGAAGACTGTCCGACAATGTCCTGGAACCAGGGAATTGTATTTCCGTGGTTGTTTAAGATAAAGTCCCCTGCAGGGTCCCCGTTTTCTTTCAGTGCACGGGCCATCTGGCCAAGGGTAAGGTCCTGCTCAAGGGTATCTGTCGCCAAAGAAAGGGAGTCCAGTGTAATCTTGCTTCCCACCGATGTATCCGGAACGACCAGGTAGTCGGAAAGGAACAATTCGGTCAAGGTATTGCGGTAGACAATCTGCATTGAGTTGTCTGGATTGACGTGTACCACTGAGGAATCGGTCAGGATGTCCTCGATACTGATCCTGGACTTAACGAGCGGAGCAACCAGGTTTTGCTCCCAATTCAGGCCCTCCCTGGGCTTGAACCGGCATGAAGTCAGGATCAACAGCAAGAAAAGTGGAACAAGTAAGTAATTGCGCATCATCAGTTTTCTCCTACCAATCAATACTCGGAGGATACCAATATAGGTAAATAGAAGGGTATCTCATATAAACATACCCAATCCGGAGTAGAAGCCCCAAAGAGAATCTATAAAATAAATTGCGATTTCCAAGCTTATTCTCCCCAGCGGTAAGATTGGTTGTCAAGCCCCATCAGGTCAAGGGCCCGCAAAACAACAGTATCGGCCAGTTCCTCAAAAGAAGTGGGGCGGCTGTAGAAAGACGGAGAACAAGGCAGGACAACGCCACCGGCCGCAGTCACAGCCTTCATATTGTCAATGTGAATAGGGCTAAGAGGAGTCTCCCGAACCATACAGATCAACTGGCGACGTTCCTTTAGGATCACATCCGCTGCACGTGTAGTTAAGTCGTCCGAAATTCCGTGGGCGATTCGCCCAAGCGTACCCATGGAGCAAGGTACAATGACCATGTGCATGTACTTGGCAGATCCTGAGGCAAATGGGGCAAAATAATCCTTCCGGTCGTAGACCGTAAACGGAATGTCCATATTTTCATCCAGTTCCTGGTGCCATACTGTTTTAGCATTGCTGCTCAAAACAACTCCAACCTCTACATCGTCACGCCTGGAAAGCTGCCAAAACATCCGCTTAGCATATATACTTCCACTTGCCCCTGTGACTGCAACAATGATTTTATGTTCTGAGTTCATTATCTTTGCGGTTCGTAATTATTCAAATCAATAATAAAATAAACTACCGGGCGTTTTGTGCTCAAAAGCGATTTAGAATGAAAAGAGTTACTCTGATCAGCCTATTGATCGGCTTTCTGACCATCAACCCTTTGTTCGGTCAAAATGTTCGCATATCTACCAATGCCAACAATATCACAACAGATGACAACCTGGTTCTGACGGTTGAGCTCAACAATGTGAATGGCCGTGTGGCTAGGCCAAATTTTCCCGAGATAGACGGTTTTCTGAGAACCGGAACCTCTACTCAGCAGAGTATGAGTTCCGCCGGGTTTGTGGTTTCCTTTTCTCAGACCTACCTTCCCCAGAAAGTGGGCAGCTTTACCATTCCAAAGTTCAGTTACACTTTGAATGGAAATTCATACAGTTACGGACCTGCTACGGTGAAAGTCACAAAGGGTACGGGAAAAAAGCGCTCCGCCGGTGGTTCCAGAGATCCCTTCGGGAGCTTCTTCAAAGACCCCTTTGATGATTTTTTCAGAGACCCATTCGGCCCTGCCACAAACCCCAAAGACCTGGAATTCAGAGAAACCAATGCCGATTACTTTCTGTCTTTCAACCTCAACAAAAACAAATGTTTTGTCGGAGAGCAAT
>JBFGVE010000149.1:0-6877 GCA_041565275.1 Bacteroidia bacterium | reverse complement strand
GCAGGAAACATTGTGGCTTCGGATCAGGTGAATGGCCTTTACGGTTGATGTTTCTTCGGAGACGGTAGGAACGTCACAGATCATGATGTCCTTAACCGTGGTATCTGTTTTTTCGGTGAGGCGGGTGGCATAGTGGTTTAGCAATTGGGAGGAAGTAACCATTCCGACATACTCTCCATCTACATTTTCGACCAAAAGGGCATCTAATTCTTTCCAAACCATGATATTGGGTAGAAGATCTACCAGGTCATCTTCTTGAACAGTGTAAATATCATTTGACATGATCTGAGAAATCAAACCAAAGCGATTGACCCAGGTTCCTGCCTCTTCCATCTGTGCCAGGTCCCAGGTATGGACGGGTTCATTTTTCTTTTGTCTCATGGTAATACCAGCTGTAATGGCTGTCAATGCTTCCTTTTTTGTACCCTTGGTCTTCAGGTTTTCAAAGCTGTCAAGCATCCATTGGGAACCTGTCTTACCTGTCTTTACACGGTCACGGATCACATCCAGGTATCGCCGAATGTCTTTTTTGCTAATATTCGCTTTATTCAATCCGGCTTCGGCCATAGGGATCAATTCTTTCAAGACAAGGTCTTGAACCGTATAAACCTTGTCATCGATCCAGCGGACCATCATGCCCAGCCCTACTTTCGCTGCCCGGTTAAAGTTTCCCTTAACCAGGTCAAAGTCTACCTTTTCGTGGATGTCCCGGTATTCTTCGGGCATCCCATGCATCAGCCCTAACCAAAATGTCATATTGGCCATTTCATCCAATACGGTAGGTCCGGCAGGTATGTACCTGTTTTCAATTCGGAGATGAGGGACGATGTCGTTGCTGCCGTAACAGGCGCGGTTCCATGGATATATGGTTCCATTGTGCATGCGAAGGGCCTGCAATTCCGGCACGCCTCCTTTTTGCAGAGTTTCAATGGAATCCTGGTCGATTTCCCTCGAGATCAACACCCGGTAACGAGCGATCTCTTCTCGAAAGATATCCATTACAGAGTCTTTACACCAAGATTCTCCGAAGAATACACGGCCATGGGACTGGCGGTTCTGCCCCAGATTTCGGCGTGTATCTGCCGATTGCTGAAAGAGTGCAATACGGGTCTCCCGCCACAGTCGGTAACCAAACAGCAAGGGAGAATTGGTCGATACAGCCATACAAGGAGCAGCGATGGCCTGGGCCCAATTGTATTTAGCAGAAAAATCTTCTGCACTTACCTGGTAGTGAACCTGAAAGCTGGTATTGCAACTTTCCATCATCAGGGTATCGTGCCGGGTGATCAACTCATCTGTTCCAGCAATCCTGAACTCATAGTGGTCTCCGCCTCTCGCTTGCAAAATAGCATCATTCAGCGCGAAATAGCGAGGAATAGGTGTTAGGTTGTCGAGGGACAGATGGTTCTGGGTAATGGTCGGGAGAATTCCGGAAATGACATAGTCAGCCGAAAATTTCTGTAGTTTCTCTTCCAGATTGGTCAGGCAATCCATCAATTGTTTTTCCATTTTGGAAATACAATCACCCTTGAACTCCAAAGGATCCAAATTGATCTCTAAGTTAAACTTGGAGAGTTCATTGGTGAATTTCGGATCGCTTTTGACGGCTTCCAGGACTTCTAGTGCAATCGATGCAGGCAGGTATGCCTTGTCCACCAGGGCCAACTCCTGCTCGGCGCCAATCCGGGTAATGCCTCCTTCGATCATACCTTGCTCCAACATCATTTCCAGTGCCCGAATATCCCGGAAAAGATGTTGCTTGAATACTTTCAAGTCCTCGTGGGACTGGTGTTGATTGACATTAAACTCTCCCATAGACAAACACCGATAGTAAATGGTAAATGGTTTGGTAAAAGGGTAATCCGGTTAAGGCAGGTCTTCTTTTTTTCTCGAAAAATGTACGACAACAATTTCTTCCCCCTTGACAGTCACGGTAATTGCAATCTGGTCTTTTTCTTCGTAAACCTTCGGAGAACGGGCTGGGTCCAGACGAGTGTTATCCACCACCAGATCGCAGTCCAATTCTTCTTCCGCTGCGTAAATCTGCATCAGCATATCTTCCCGGTGGAACTGGCTGTCAACGATAAAAGACAGGGCCTCAGGACTCAGTTGCAATCCCAGATTGTTTATGATCATCCGGGGGTCGTCTTGTTCATACACTCCAGGGCGTCGTCGCTTTCGAAAGCTTCCGACCCAGGATCCTACCACACGCTTCAATCGGTCGATATTTGCCATTGATCTTTGTTATTATTCCCGAACTAATTTATCACTAAGGATGGTGATATTCAAGCGAAGAAATATAGTGCTATCTGCAAGGTAGCAAAGCAGTTGAGGTAATTTTTGTATCATTGTCGTTTCAAACACAGTTCCATGAAGAAAATTCTCGTTGCCAACCGTGGGGAAATCGCCTTGCGAATCATGCGTAGCGCCCGTGAGATGGGTATTACTACGGTTGCCATCTATTCTGAGGCCGACCGTCTCGCCCCCCACGTACGATTTGCAGATCAGGCTTACTGCGTAGGCCCTCCTCCTTCCAGCCAATCGTACCTTCTGGGCGACAAGATCATTGAATTGTGCCTGGAGCACAATATTGATGGGATCCACCCCGGATATGGTTTTCTTTCAGAGAATTCCACCTTTGCCCGCAAGGTTAGGGAAGCAGGGATCACTTTTATTGGCCCCTCCCCTGATGCCATGGACTTAATGGGCTCTAAATTGGCCGCTAAGGCGGCAGTGAAGAATTACAACGTCCCTTTGGTACCAGGTACTTCTGAGGCTATCTCAGATATTGGTGAGGCAAAGGAAA
This sequence comes from Bacteroidia bacterium, assembly GCA_041565275.1. Lineage (GTDB taxonomy): Bacteria > Bacteroidota > Bacteroidia > J057 > JADKCL01 > CAWUKT01. The sequence goes on along the minus strand of JBFGVE010000149.1, from coordinate 4,071 downwards.
TCGCAAAAGAGATCGGTTTTCCAGTTCTGATCAAGGCCAGTGCCGGAGGTGGCGGAAAAGGCATGAGGATTGTAGAAAATGCAGGTGAATTTGGATCAATGATGGAGCGGGCGGTCTCAGAGGCAGTCAGCAGCTTTGGAGATGGTTCCGTTTTCATCGAAAAATATGTGAGTTCTCCCCGGCACATTGAAATTCAGGTGATTGGAGACAAGTATGGCAATCTGGTCTATCTGTTTGAAAGAGAATGTTCTATACAGCGCCGCCACCAAAAGGTGATTGAAGAAGCGCCATCGTGCGTCCTCACTCCTGAGTTAAGAAAGCAAATGGGGGAAGCCGCTGTCAATGTGGCCCGGTCCTGTGACTATTATAATGCGGGGACAGTTGAGTTTCTTTTGGATGATAAGCACAATTTTTACTTCCTGGAAATGAATACCCGTCTCCAGGTAGAACATCCTGTAACGGAGATGATCACTGGGATTGACTTGGTCAAAGAGCAGATCAAAGTTGCGAGGGGCGAAAAATTGTCCTACTCTCAAGAAGATTTGAACATTCACGGGCATGCCATTGAAGTTCGCGTCTATGCGGAAAATCCGGCCAATAATTTTCTGCCAGACATCGGGAAGCTAGAAGTCTACCAACGTCCGCAGGGGCACGGGGTGAGGGTTGATGATGGATTTGAAGAAGGGATGGACATTCCCATTTATTACGATCCGATGATTTCAAAGCTTATTGTCCATGCCAGTGACCGGGAAATGGCCATTGAAAAAATGAGCCGGGCCATCCGTGAATACGAGATCGTAGGAGCTGAAACCACCCTTGGGTTTTGTGCCTTTGTCCTGGACCATGAAGCTTTCCGCAGTGGAAATTTTGATACCCATTTTGTAAAGAAGTACTTTAAACCGGATAGTCTTTTGAAGGCTCTTACTGAAGATGAGGAGAATATCCTGGCCACAGTCGGGGCAATGTTGATCTCTGAAAAAAGCAAGCAAAATAGAACTGCAACACATGCATCCGGGAGTCCTGTACAAAGCAACTGGAAAAGAAACAGGTAGGGTATTTAGGCCTTTAATATCACAAAAGGAATTTTTAGTCACTTGATATCGGATATGGCAGAACAAGACGTCCACCATTCAGAAGAAGCCCCGGAGCCAGTGGGCAATTACCCGCATTCACGCCGCGTTGGCAATCTCCTTTTTCTCTCCGGGATCGGTCCACGGGAACGAAGCACCCGAAAAATCCCGGGAGTTGAGTTGGATGAAAATGGGAATATAGTTTCCTATGACATCGCCACTCAATGTCATTCAGTTTTTAAAAATGTGCGGACAGTGGTGGAAGGGTCAGGTTCTTCTTGGGATAAGATCGTGGATGTGACTGTTTTCCTGACCAATATGAAGGATGACTTCCCGATCTACAACAAGATCTGGGCTGAATATTTTTCAGATAATCCTCCTTGCCGGACTACACTGGAGATCAAAAGCCTCCCTACGCCAATCGGAATCGAGTTGAAAGTCATTGCGACAGTAGACTGACTTCGCGTCGATAGACTGATATTGCGACAATAGAATGGCTCTCTTTACCATTTTCAGGTTTCAGGCTATCATTCAGACAGGTTATCCCCTATGTAATTGAGCACTTTTTCCATCAGATGTACCCGGTCTTTTCCACGAACATTGTGAGGGTGATTCGGATAGACAAAGTAATCGACCTGAGTACCGGTTTCCACGGTTTTTTCCAGGAAGCCCAGGCTGTGCTGCCAGACAACGACATCATCGTCGGTACCGTGTATGAGCAGTAGCTTTCCTTCCAGTTGATCTACGAAATTGAGCAGATTGGAGTTTTCATATCCTTCAGGATTTTCTCCAGGTGTATCCATATACCGTTCAGTGTACATAACCTCATAGAGGGACCAGTCAATTACCGGCCCTCCACTGACACCCACTTTGAAAGTTCCGGGAGCCTTGGTCATCAGAGCAGTAGTCATGAATCCACCGTAGCTCCACCCGTGGACAGCCATCCGGCTTGAATCCACAAAAGCCTGGTTTTTCAGATACCTTACACCTTCGAGTTGGTCTGCTACCTCCACGGCACCAACATTTCTGAAGATAGTATTTTCAAATTCAAGGCCACGGTTTGCAGATCCTCTTCCATCGACGGAGAACACTACAAATCCCTGCTGTGCGGCATAGGCCATCCAGAGGGGAGCACGTCCCATCCATGAATCCTGGATCAATTGGATTCCCGGACCGTTATAAACATAAACCAGAACCGGATATCGGGTATCGGGTTCCATGTTGGGTGGAGTGAACATTCGACATTGGAGATCGGTTTTTTTGTCTGCTGCTTTTATAGAGAACAGCTTCAACTCCGGCATATTGTATTCCTTGAATGGATCGGGGGAGTCAAACAAACGATAGACTTCAGAACCATCCTTCAGGGACCTTACCATGATGCGGTTAGGTACAGTGGTACTATTGTAGTGATCCAGATAGTGCTTGCCATTGTCGCAAAGCTGGATGTTATGGGTCCCCTTTAATTCAGGAGTGTATGTCATTGTATTCCCTGAGCTGATCTCAGAACGTACGAGGTGCCTTCCCAGCCCTTTGTAGGTCGATGCGATGGCATAGATATACTTTCCCTTGGGTCCGAACCCGGTAATTCCCACGATCATATTTTCCCCTTTGGTCAATTGGCGGATCAATTCACCATCGGTATTGTAGAGGTAGAGGTGATTGTAACCATCGCGCTGACTCTGGAAGATAAATTCGTCCTTGTTGGCAGGGAGAAAGTAAAGAGGATGGGTAGGGTGGATATATTTGTCATGTTCTTCTTTGAAAAGGGTCATCTCCTTTTTACCGGAAATGGCATCGTAACGGTTCAAGGCAAGTCTATTCTGATCCCGGTTGAGCTCCGTGATATAGATTTTTTTGCTATCGGGGGACCAGGTGATGTTGGTCAGGTAATGTTCAGGGTCTCCACCGGTATTCAGAAAGATTGTTTTTCTGGTTTTGACATGGTAGACCCCGACGGTGGCATGGTGACTTTTCTCTCCTGCAAACGGATAACGAACCATCCTGCTTCCGGCTGGCTTCTTTTTCAGGTCGAGGATTGGATATTCCGTGACCATGGTTTCATCAGTTCGATAATAGGCCAAATGCTTCCCGTCGGGCGACCAAAAGGTTCCACTGTTGATCCCAAATTCATAGCGGTGAGAAGGCTCCCCATTACGGATACCCGTGTTTTTCTCGTTGGTAATGGCTGTGTCTTCCCGCCCAGGCAGGGAAATGAGAAGGTTCTGATCCACTGTATAGGCCACTTGGTTCTGGTCGTTCAGATCTATTTCACCGGGAGACGCTTCAAATGAATTGATCTTTTTGGCAGTTTTTGTTTCCAAATCGTAGGTGACAACCGTTTTTTCATGGACAAACCGTAACGTATTCTCGTTCACAAACTTGTAGCGGGGAAACTTATCTACGGAACCAAAGTCCAGCTCTTTCAAGGCTGCATTTATTTCATCCAGCTTGGCCACTGTCTCTAGCTTTCGCCCCTTTACATCTCCCCGTACCATGACATAAGTGTCATTCACTTCGTCGATATATGCGTATTCACCGGCACCGGGGACCCACTTCAATTGGGTCAGGCTCTTGGGTCCTAGGGTGCTTCTTTGTCCGAGAATGGCATCTTCCAGGGTAAGTTTCCTGGACTGACCGTACCCCAGCCAAAATGCTTGGCTGATGAGGAGAAGTAAGAGAAGTCTTTTCATGCTGCTTAAAAAAGGATCAATCCCACAATATTAATCAAAAAGCACTTCAACACAGATTTTCATGTATAAAATTCTCCCCTAACTCAGCAAGTCGATCCTGGCCATATGACCTTATAAGCCTTTACTCTGGGTCCATTTTTCTGGTGGAGCTGCTATATTTGTGTGGACTTTAGGTTTAGTCAAAGATCTATTATCATTACCCTATGTCAATTAAAAGAAAAGTTTACGACAAGGAGTTCAAGATTCGGGCGGTTCGCCGGAGTTACGAGACCGAAAGCATAGCCGTCCTGGCCAGTGAGCTTGGGATACGT